>JAZKTH010000034.1:0-17546 GCA_036625675.1 Haloferacaceae archaeon | reverse complement strand
CGCCGACGTCGACGGTCACCTCGTCCTCCCCCCGGAGGTCCTCGTACCCGCCGTCGATCCCGTCGAGATACCCCTCGAAGTCGGGTTCGGCGCCCTCCTGCGCGCTCGCGGTCCCGGCCCCCGTCGCGGCCGCGCCGGCAGCTGCCGACGCACCCGCGGCCGTCCGCAGGAACGCGCGCCGGGAGACGTCGTTCTCGCTCATGGGCACCCGTTAGGGATCCCCCGTAGTGAATACTGCGGTTCGACGATCGGACTAGAGGGTGTAGTCGTGGTCGCCGGTTTCCGTCTCGAGGAAACCGATCAGCAGGTCGATCGCGGCGTCGACGTCGTCGGCGTGGGCGCTCTCGGTCACGGTATGGAGATACCGGGTCGGGATCGAGATCGCCCCGACCGGCTTCGCCCCGTGGGTGTTCTGGAACCCGGCGGTGTCGGTCCCGCCGGCGGGGAGCACTTCGAGCTGGTGAGGAACGTCGCGTTGCTCGGCCACCTCGCGGAGCCGGCGATTCACCTTCGGATTCGTGATCACGCTGGAGTCCTTCAGCTTCACGGCCGCCCCGTCTCCGACCGCGGTCACCCGCTTGGATTCGTCGCCGATCTGCGGGACGTCGTTCGCGACGGTGACGTCCAGCGCGATCGCGAGGTCCGGGTCGACGTCGACGCCCAGCGCCTGCGCGCCTCGAATGCCGACCTCCTCCTGAACGGTCGCGGCGAAGTGGATCGTGACGGCCGGATCCTCGATCGCGCGCGCGGCTTCGAGCAGCTGGAACACGCAGACCCGGTCGTCGAGCGCCTTGCCCGTCACGAGTTCGCCCATCTCGACGGTGGTCTGCTCCAGCGTCACCAGGTCGCCGACGTCGATCCGGGCGGCCGCCTCCTCGCCGTCGAGTCCCACGTCGACGTGGACGTCCTCGATCTCGTCGGTCTTCTCGCGCTGCTCCTCGGTGAGCGTGTGGGGCGGAACCGAGCCGATCACGCCCGTGAGGTCGCCCTCGTCGGCGTGGACCGTCACCCGCTGGGCCCGCAACACGCGGGGGTCGAACCCGCCCAGCGCGTCCACCTTGAGGAACCCGTCGTCCGTGACGTGGCGCACCATGAACCCGATCTCGTCCATGTGGGCCGCAACGGCGACGCTGTAGCCCTCGCCGTCGTCCCCGCCTCCCTCGCCGGTGCGGTCGCTGCCCTCGATCGTCCCGACCACGTTGCCCATGGCGTCCGTTCTGATCCGGTCGACGGACGCCTCGAACTCCCGCCGGACGATCTCCCGGATCCGATCCTCGTACCCCGGAACGCCCCGCGCCTCGGTGAGCTCCCGGAGGAGCTCGAAGTCGTACTCCATACCGCCCCCTCTCCGGCCGGCAGCAAAAGCGGAGAGATACCGGCACGTGCCTCCGGTTGCGCCCCGCCGAAGATCGACCGGCATCGGCGGCTGCAGAGGGGCAAATCCGTCGATCGACAGTAACAACTCCGGAGTTGTTGTTCCTGGTTTCGGAACGCTTTTGCGGGTCATCCGTGCACGTTGACGCATGGCAGACGTGAAATCCGAGCTCCGAGAGCAGTTCGTCGAGGCGTTCGAGGGCGCCGACTACCCGGTCGACAGCCAGATGGACCTGGTTCCGGCGCTGCCGGACGGACCGGGCACGAAGTTCGAGGCCGGCGACGTCACCGTCTCGGCGATGGAACTGGCGTCGAAACTGGGCGGCCACCAGGAGTTCCCGTACGAGACCGTCGAGGAACTCGTCGACGACATCATGGACGGACTCGAAGCCGAGGACGTCATCTAGCCGGCTGGACCCGAGAACGCGACCCGGCGAGAAATTCTTTAGCGTAGACCGCGAACGGGGGGCGTGATCGGCGACTGGCTGACGGTCCTGCCGTCGTGGCTCCTGGTGGGCCTCGCGATCGGGTTGCTCGCGACGCTCGTAGTCGCCGGCACGTTCCTCGTCGGCAGTCGCCTGTTCGGGAGTGACGGATCCGACGGGCGGCGAAACGATGGCGGCTCGGTCGAGGGGTCGGCGCGGCGGCGGTCGGAGATCCGGGAGTACCTCCGGGGCCTCGAGGAGGTGTTCGTCGAGGACTACAGGGTCCACGGACGGACGGTCGCGTTCTACCTCCCGCGCCGGGACGTCGCGATCACCTTCGACGCGCGGGCGTATTTCTCCCTGGAGGACGCGGACACGTACGCCGTCCTGTGCGAACACGAGATGCCCACACACCTCCTGGGTCGCCGGTTGCCGTTCGACACCCCCGAAACCGCGATTCCACCGGGGACGAACGCCGATCCCGTCGCGGCGGCGTTCGCCGAACTCGGAATCGACCGCACGACCGACGAGCGCGCCGTCCGGACGGCCTACCGGGAGCGGGTGAAGTCGGTCCACCCGGACCAGGGGGGGACGGAGGAGGGGTTCAGGCGAGTCCGGGAGGCGTACGCGATCGCGCGCGGTTACACCCAACAGACGGCCTCGTGACACCGGACAGACGGCGTCGCGAGGCTCACGTACCCGCCACGTCGTAGGACACGCCGGCGTCGCGCAGCGCGTCCGTCACCCGGCCCACCGAGTCGGCGCTGGCGACGACGGTCACCTGCTGTCCGCGCACCGCCGCCTCCCCGGCGACCTCGCCGGCGCCCGCCGTGACCGCCGGTTCCCGGTCGATCCGGCGGAGCGCGACGACCGCTTCGACGCCCGCGGCCACCACGAGTTCGGCGTCCTCGACCGCGGCCTCGAGGGCCGCCTCTTCGACGTCGTCGGTTCCCCCCTCCCGGGCCGGCGGCACCTGGACGACGGTGACGGTTCCCGGCTCGATGTCGATGACCCCCTCGAATCCGGTGACGCTGACCTCCTCGCCGGGGTCCGCGTCGGTGGTGGCGATCCCCGTCGCCGGCCCCTCCTCGCCGGGGTCCGCGTAGAGGAGCCCCTCCCGAACCGAGAGCGTCACCGTCCCTCCCGCCTCGATCTCGTCGGTCGCCACCGCGGCGTCCTCCCGGACGCCGTCGAGAACGTCCTCGGTCACGTGGTCCGCGTACCGTCTGAGTTCCCTGGCCTCCTGAAAGAGCCAGTCGACCCCCTCCTTGGTCACCCGGTACCGCGACCGGCCGTCCTTCGTCACCAGCTCCTCCTCGACGAGGTCGCGGATGTACTCGCTGACTGCCTGGCTGGTCACGCCCAGTTCCGCCGCGATCTCCCCCTGACTGACCGCCGGCTGCCGTTCGGCGATCTCCGCGAGGATCCGAAACCGGGTCGCCGTTCGCTTGTCCCGAAGGACGTCGCTCATACCGACCCCCAGGACTGGCGTCGACAAAAACCCCACTTCCCGCGCCGGGCGGGCCGACGGCTCAGATATATACCGCATCCGCCTACGGTCGGCCATGCGGGGACCGACCGTCCGCGACCGGGCCGCGTTCCTTCCGCGAACGGGGACCCTCGTCGTCGCCGACCTCCACGTCGGGCGAGACGAGGCATCGAGCGTCCGGTTCCCCCTCGGCGAGCGGTGTGACCTGACGGAACGGCTCGACGCCCTCGTGACGCACTTCGGCCCCGAGCGGGTGGTCCTGGCGGGGGACGTACTCCATCGGTTCGACCGGGTGGGAGCCGCCGCCCGCGACGGTCTGGACGCGATTGCGGCCGTCTGTCGGCAGGCCGGCGCCCGTCCGGTGGCGGTGGCGGGCAACCACGACGCGATGCTCGCGGGCGCGTGGGACGGGGAGGTCCGGGAAGCGTACGCGCTGGGGGAGGGAACCGTGGTCTGTCACGGCCACGAGGCGCCCCCGATCGAGGGCTCGCGCTACGTGATCGGCCACCTGCATCCGACGATCACCATCGAAGGGAACCGGCACCCCTGTTTCCTGAGGCGTCCCGACGAGGACGGCAACGACGAGGTGCTGGTCTTGCCCGCGTTCAACCGCCTCGCGTCGGGCCTTGACGTGAACTGGCTAGAAAGCGCCGACGTCACGAGTCCGTTGCTCGAGGATATCGACGCGTTCCGCCCGATCGTGTACGACCCCGACAGCCAGGAGACGCTGGAGTTCCCGCCGCTTGCGGAACTCCGTCGACTTCTGTGACGTATGCAGTGAGCAGACGCCAGCCCGCCGGAACCGACACGGCGCTCGGCTCGACCGTCACTCTCGATCCGCGAGCACCGCGTTCGCCGCGATCCGGCCGCTCTCCATCGCCGCCTGGATCGACGACCACAGGGTGTACTCGCCCGCGAGATACACCGGGCCGTCCGGATCGCGAACGTCCGGGAGCCCCTCGTGAATCCCCGGCGGTTGACGGAACTGACCGAACCGGATCCGGTCCGTCGCGACGGGTTCCAGCCGGCCGAAGTTCCGCTCCGGATACCACGACTCGAGCGTTTGCCTGGTCCGTCGATGGAGCTCGTCGGCGCCGACGTCGAGGGGGCGCTCGCCGAGGAACGTCGCACACAGCAGTTCGCGGTCCCCGGGGGCGTACTCCGGGGCGACCTCCGTCAGTGGAACGACCGTGTTCGGGGTGTCGACGCCGGATTCGGACCCGCTCACCGGCCCCGACTCCGACGGCGGGCGGCTTCCGCCGGGTCCCGCGTTCAACAGGAGCCGCCGGTCGGTTCCGGGGCTCGATCCGGCCGGAAGGCTGTAGTACTGCGTGACGCTTGCGGCCCCCTCGGCCGGGATCGACTCGAGTCCGGTTAGTTCGGCGGCGGCCCGGGGATCCGTCGCGACGACCGCCGCGTCGGCGCGGCGGTCCTCCCCGGCCGTGCAAACGCGGACGTCCCCCTCGCCGGTCGGTTCCACGTCGGTCACGCGGACGCCGGTTTCGATCGACGCGCCGGCCGCGTCCGCCCGGTCGGCGAGCTGGGCGGTGATCGCCCCCATTCCCTCGGCGGGCAGCGCCGTGTCGCCCGCGGAGAGGACGGCGAAGGTGTACTCGAACACCCGCTTCGAGGTCGACAGCGACCGGTCCAGGGTGATCCCGCCGTAGAAGGGGGCGACGAAGTTCTCGACGTAGTCGTCGGAGAAGCCCCACTCCCGCAGGTACGTCCGGATGTCGGTGTCGCGCCCCTCGAAGATCGAGTCCAGCTCCCGATTGCGGAGTTCGCGCCGCAAGAGCAGCGTCCTGAGCTTGTCGCTCAGGGGAATCTCGTGGTTGAAAAGCGATTCGACGGCGGCGCCGGGATCCCGGAAGGGGTCCGACAGCACCGATCGCTCGCCCGGGCGGGCGATCACCGCCCCCGGCTTGAACCGCCGCAGGTCCAGCGCCTCCAGGTCGAGCTCCCGTTTCACGGCCGGATAGCCGGTGAAAAGCACCTGGAACCCCCGGTCGAGAGTGAACCCGTCGCGCCGCCGGCTCCTGACGCGGCCCCCGACCGTTTCGCGCCGCTCGAGGAGCGTCACGTCGACGCCGCGTTCACCGAGCCGCCGGGCCGCGACGAGACCGGCGAGGCCGCCGCCGACCACGAGTACGTCGTCGCTCATGTGCGGTGATTGGATCGCCGACTACAAAGGGACTGCGAGGGACGTCGTCGGTCAGATCACGCCGGTGACCCGACCGGCCTCGCGGGCGGCGTCCTCGCTTATCCCGTTTCCGAGGATCGTGTACCGGTCGCGGATCGCGTGTGCGGTCGTGAGCGCCTCGAGGAACTCCCCGTCCGAGACGTCGAGCCCCGCCGCGGTTGTCGGGGCGTCGATGCTCGCGAGCGCGTCCCGGATCGCCCGCCACTGGCCGTCCTCGCCGGAGTGGAGGTACTCGGTGAGGATCGACGCGACGCCGACCTGATGGCCGTGCAGCGCACGGCCGGGCGCGATGCGATCGAGCTGGTGGGAGACGAGGTGTTCCGCGCCCGAGGCGGGGCGCGACGAGCCGGCGATCGACATCGCCACCCCCGAGGAGACCAGCGCCTTCACGACGATCCACGCCGACTCCTCGAGGTCCTGCTTGATCGAGTCGGCGCTGTCGACGAGCATCTCGGCGGTCATCTCGGAGAGCGCGCCGGCGTACTCGCTGTACTCGACGTTCTTCAGGCGCTGGGCGAGCCGCCAGTCCTTCACCGCGGTGTAGTTGGAGATGATGTCCGCACAGCCCGCCGTGGTCAGTTCCCAGGGGGCGTCGGCGATCAGCCCGGTGTCGGCGACGACCGCGAGCGGGGGATCCGCCGCCACCGAGTGGCGGGTGTCCCCCTCCGGGATCGACGAGCGGCCCGAGACGATGCCGTCGTGGCTCGCGGCGGTGGGCACCGACACGAACCCGATCCCCAGGCGGTCGCTCGCCGTCTTGGCGACGTCGATCGGCTTGCCGCCCCCCAGCGCGATCAGAAAGCCCGCGTCCTCGGCGCGGGCCGCCTCGACCACCTCCTCGATGGTGTCGAACCGCGCCTCCGCGACCGAGACGGTCTCGGGGTCGTCGAACTGCGCCCGGACCCGGTCGCCCGCGAGGCGGTTCGGCGTGGGACTGGTGACCAGCAAGGCGGGGTCGGGCAGCGACAGTTCGTCGACAGCCTCCCCCAGTTCGTCGAGGACGTCGTGGCCGACCACCACGTTCCTCGGGAGCTTTATCCACGTCCGCTTGTCGAACATGGGCTCACTTCAGATACCACGGGGAAATCAGTTCCGCACCGGCGTCGCGCATCCCGGCGGCGTCCGGGTTCACGGAATTGCGCGGCGGATGCCACGTGGATTGAACCACAGGCAGTTGACGTCGCCAGGGTGGTCGTATCCGGCAGAGGGAACGTCAGCCGCGCGTCAGACGACGGGCAACACCTTTGACGCCGCCACGTCGACCCTACGGTGATGAGCGAGGACGCGGAGGACGAGGAAACCATTCACGTCGCGGAGGCGAGCGCCGGGCCGGGTGCGGATCCCGACGTCGAGCCCGGGTCCTCGATCGAGCTCCCGGCCGTCGAACTGCTCACCGGTCGGGGGTTCGTCACCGGGAAGTCCGGGTCGGGAAAGAGCATCCTCGAAGGAACGCCGGTCGAGACCGTCGACGGGACGAAGCCGATCGAGGAGATCCGGGAGGGGGATCGGGTGCTCTCGCTGGACACCCGAACCCGGGAGGCGACGTTCCGCCGGGTGCGGGCGACGATACGCCACGAGGACGACGACCTGCTCCGGATCGGACTCGACGACGGCACCGAGGTCGTCGGCACCGGCGATCACAGTTTTCTCACGCTCGAGCGGGGAGAGATCGTCCCCGTCCGGGGGGAGGAACTCCAGGTGGGCGCGTGGATGCCGACGGTGCGTGACTCCGCCGGCTGCGGTTCCCGACCTCGTGGCGACGGTTCCGGACGCCGGAGTGACGGCCCCGGACGCCGAAGTGACGGCCCCAGACGCCGAAGTGCCGATTCCGGACATCGGGGAGAAGACCCCGAAACGCGCGCCGACGGCGGAGACGTCGTCGCGGATCCGGGCGCGTCGACGACGGGGGGAGCCGCGCCGTCGGAACCCGGCGCCCCACCGCGGCAGTCGACGGACGTCCGGTGGCAGCGCGTCGTCTCCATCGAACCGTTCGGGGGCGAGCACCGGGTGTACGACCTCGACGTGGCCGGCACCGACACCTTCGCGGCGAACGGGGTGTTCGTCCACAACTCCAACACCGCCTCCGTCTTCGTGGAGAACCTGCTCGCCGAGAACCTGAACGTCCTGATCGTCGACACGGACGGCGAGTACTACGGCCTGAAGGAGGAGTACGAGATCCTCCACGTGGGCGCCGACGAGGAGTGCGACATCGTCGTCTCCCCGGAACACGCCGAGAAGCTCGCCAACCTCGCGCTCGAGCAGAACGTGCCGATCATCCTGGACGTCTCCGGCTTCCTGGAGGAGGGGGTCGCCGACGAGCTCCTGCTGGAGACGACGCGTCACCTGTTCGCGAAGGAGAAGAAGCTGAAGAAGCCGTTCCTGATGGTCGTCGAGGAGATCCACGAGTACATCCCGGAGCGGGGCGGGATGACGGAGACGGGGAAGATGCTGATCAAGGTGGGCAAGCGGGGGCGAAAACACGGGCTCGGGATCGTCGGCATCAGCCAGCGCCCGGCGAACGTCAAGAAGGACTTCATCACCCAGTGCGACTGGCTAGTCTGGCACCGGCTGACCTGGGACAACGACACCAAGGTCGTCGGGCGGATCCTCGGCTCGGACTACGCCGACGCGATCGAGGACCTCGACGACGGCGAGGCGTTCCTGATGCGCGACTGGGCGGAGTCGATCGACCGCGTGCAGTTCCACCGCAAGCGCACGTTCGACGCGGGAGCCACGCCGGGGCTCGACGACTTCGAGCGGCCGGAGCTCAAGAGCGTCTCGGGCGACCTCGTCTCCGAGCTCGAGGAGATTACCGAGGAGGAGGAGCGCCGCGAGTCGAAGATTGCCGACCTCCAGCAGGAGCTGGACCGCAAGCGGGCCCGGATCGAACAGCTCGAGCGGGAACTCGAGGAGGCGCGGGACCTCTCGAACATGGCCGACCAGTTCGCCCAGGCGCTTTTGGGCCGGGCGGAGGCGCCCTACCGCGGCGGCGGGGGACGGAACCCGAACCGGGGGAGCGGCCAGTCGGAGCTTCCCGAGTACGAGTCCGCACCCGGCAGTGAAGCAGAGCCATCGGGCGAACCGGGGGCGGGGGCCGAAACGACGGGGGGATCCGGATCCGGAGAACGCTCCCCGACGGCGGCCGAGAGCACAGTCGCCGGGGTGGAAGGCGACGGCGCAGTCGCCGACGCGACGGGCGAGGATCCAGTCGCCCCAGTCGGGACCGACGACGTAGCCGAGGCGGCGATGGAGTTCGCGGCCGACGTCCGCCTCGGCACCCGGGAAGCGGTCATCCGGGAGCTTCGCGGGCGAGTCGAGTCCCTGCCGGAGCTCTCCCGGCGGATGCTCGACCACTACCGCCGGGAGGGAACGAGCGAGCCGGTGGCGGCCCACATCGACGCCGGCGGCGACGGCGACCGGCAGCTGGCGTACGGGCGGAACCGGCCGCTCAGGACGGCCGGATTGATCCGCCACGCCAGCCAGGGGAAGTACACGTACGCGATTCCCGACCTCGTGAGGGAGGCGTACGCGGATCGGCTCGGCGACGACGAGGTCGCGGAGATGGTCGCGGCGATCGAGGAGGCGGTCGACGGGCGGGAACGGGATGACACGATCGACGACAGCGCGTGAGTCGGCCGGTCGCCGGTTTGTCGCCGGCTGGTCGGTCGAGCTTTAGCCCGGTGTGCCTGCGGCGTCAGATCTGGCTCACGAGGTCCCACAGCACCGCCTCGGGGTCGTCGGCCTTGGCCACTCCCGAGGCCAGCAACACGCCCTCGGCGCCGAGTTCCTCCGCGGCGGCGACGTCGGAGCCCGTCGAGACCCCGGCCCCGCAGAACACCTCGACCGTCTCGTCGACGGCGTCGGCCGCGTCGACTGCGTCGGCGACGACGTCGGGATCGGCCGTCGACACCGAGACGTCGCCGCCGATGAGCTCCGGCGGCTCCACGGCGACCGCGTCCGGACCGAGCGCGGCTGCCGCCCCGATCTGCGCGGGATTGTTGGCGCACACGACCGTCTCCAGGCCGGCCCGGTCGGCCGCCGAGAGCGCCGCGTCGATGTCGGCGAGTCGGAGACGGCGCTCGGAGTGATTTATCAGCGTTCCCGTCGCCCCGGCCTCGGCGACGGCCTCCGCCAGCGTCGAGCCCGTGTGGCTGCCGTGCTCGACCGGCGAGACGTGCTGGCCCCACGTCTCCGCGCCGGTTTCGCTGACCGTCCGGAGCCGGGCGGCCTGCGGGGCGACCGCCATCCTGACGCCGGACTCCTCGCTCACGTCGCGGACGGCCGCCGCGACGGCGGTCGCGTCGCACGGGTAGGCCTTGAGGTTCACCAGAACGAACATGGGAAAACTGCCGACCCGCGGAGACATATAGGTTCACGGTTCGCTCCCGCACGGTCGAGTCGGCGGTCCTCCGTCATCGAGCCGGAAAGTGCAACCGAGAGTAACTGTCAAATACCTGGTTCTCGAACGTCCAGACGGATCGGATGTCCCTCACGGAACTCATCGCCGGCGTCGAGTCTCACCGGAAGACGCTGACGGTGGTCAACGCGGACGACGAGGTCGTCGCCGACCTCCGGGAGCGGTTCGCGGACCGGAACCTCCGGGTCGAGTCGACGGCGCTGGAGGCGCAACCGACGTCGTTCGCCGTACTCAGCCAGGACGGCGACTTCCTGACCGCGGTGGACCTCGGGGAGTTGCGGTCCCGGGACGCCCCACGGGATCCGGGGTTCGCGGCCGGCACCTACCGCCCGATCCTCGACCACCTCGACGAGACGATGTTCACCTCCTACTCCCGGCAGGAGATGGTCGCCGCCTCCCGCGAGATCGAGGACCGTGCCTGGCGGGTCGGCGTCGGGGAACTCCACACGGGATTCCAGACGCTGAGGGTGTTCGCCCACGAACGCGACATCTACGAGCGACTCGGCGGGGCGGACGGGCTGTCGGTGCACGCGTACGCCGCGCCCGAGGGACCAGTCCCCGACCTCCAGAACGTGAGGCTCCACGTCGAGCGCAGCTCCGAGATCCGAGACACGTGGTTCGTCGCCTACGACGGGGCCGGCGTCGACGACAACAAGAGTGCCCTGCTCGCCGAGGAGCGCGAGGAGGGTCACTTCTACGGATTCTGGAGCTACGATCCCTCGACGGTCGACTACATGCTCGATCACCTGCGATCGACGTACGGACTGCCCGAACCCGACGACCGGGGCGGAGCGACGACGTCGGGAACGTGACTGTCGGGGGCCCGTGATCGGGCCCATTTATAAAGAAAGCACATCACCGCCGGGGCACGAGGCGCATCACCGCCGGAGCGGGGTGGAACCCCGCGGAGGCGGCCTTTTTGCTCGAGCGTTTTCAACGAGCGGTTCGCCTCCGGCGAACCCGAGGCAGAAAACGCTCGGTTTCAGTCCTTCCGCTTCACCACGTCGCCGAGCGTCATAGTGCCCGAGGAGTCGCTGGACCACTCCGAGTCCTCCACGTCCTCGCCCTCGACGAGCGAGATGTCCAGCTCCCGTTCGAGCTTCTGCTGGACCTCGTCGCTGGGGAGGATGTCCCCGCGCTCGAGCTTCCGGATGAGACTCGCCTTCTCGTTGAGCTTCTTCGCGAGGTCCTCCTGGCTCAGTCCAGTCGACTCGCGGGCGTCCCTGATCCGGTCGTCGTAGTCGGCCGCGAGCTCGTCCATCTCGTCGAACATGTCCCGGCGGCGGGACCCCGAGGAGCCGCCCGACCCCGAACTCCCGCCGGAGCTGCCGGATCCGCCGGACGCCGTCCCCGAACTCGACGTCGTGGAGTACTTGCTTCCGGAGGAACCCGTGGATTCGGTGCGGACCTCGGTCCCGAAGTCGGAACAGGAGTCGCAAAGCTCCAGTTCGGCACCTTCGACTTTGGTCGTGGTGAGGGATGACTGCTCGGCACCACACATCTCACACTGGGGCATACCCGTTGCTACCGCGGCCGAGTGTAAAAACCACACGCCAGGGGTCGGGAGGGAGTCGGCGGTTCAAAGGTCCGACCGGGCGCCGTAAAACCGCTGGACTGCAGTGAGGTGACCCACGACCGCGAACGCGACGAGCAGGAGTTCGACGACGGTTCGGCCGGCTACCAGTTCGCCCGGAACGGCGGCCGCGACGACGCCGGCGACGCCCACGAGCGCGAGCCGGTCCGCCCGGCCCAGCGCGCCGCCGTACTCCCGCCCGAGCCCGACCGCCTGGATCTGCGTACCCAGATACGACGTCATCAAAACGCCGGTGACGGCCAGAAAGCCGAGCAGATACGCCCCCGCCCCGGCCGCGAGGCCGACGATGATCACGATGTCGGCGTAGCGGTCCAGCACGTGATCCAGCAGGTCGCCTCCGGGAGAGGAGGCGTCGAGCCGACGGGCCAGCGCGCCGTCGACCAGGTCGAGCCACCCGTTCGCGAACACCAGCACGGCGCCGGCGACGTAGTACACGGACTCCGCGACCGCGAACGCACCGCCCGCCGCCAGCGCACAGAGGAACGCGATCACGCTCACCCCGTCGGGGGTCAACCCGAGCGCGTCGGCCACGTCCACGAAGGGAGTCAGCGCCCGGTCCGCGACCGGCCGGAAGCGGTCCAGCGTCACGGCTCGGATGCCTCCGGGAGGTACTCGAGGTAGTCGACGGTGCCCGCGCTCGGCTCGCGGTCCCCCGCGACGACGGCGGCGATCTCCCCGGCGACCCGCTGGCTCGACCGGTCGGTCGTGTCGACCTCGTAGACGTTCTCCCGCCCGTGTCGCTCGACCGCCTCCGAGAGGATCACGTCGAGCGCCTCGCTCTCGCGGTTCTCCAGCGCCGTCTCGGGGGACTCCCCCCTGTCGAGGAGGCGCCGTTCCAGGACGTCCGGGCGACACCTGAGCACGACGACCCGGTCGGCCTCGAGGTGGTGAGCCACGTGCGACTCGACGATCCCCTCCCAGTCGCCGAGCCGGTCGCGAACCGCCGGGAGATCGACCACGAGGCTGTCCCGCGTTTCGTCCCGCTCGGTCCAGAGGCCCTCCTCCCTGACGAGCTCGTTGAGATGGACGACGTTCGTCGGCTCCACGAGCAGCTCCGTCGCGGTCGTCTTTCCGGTCCCGGGCGTCCCGGTCACGGCGACGCGACGGGCCCGCGTCCCCGGCGCGGGCGGTTCCCCGTCGTCCGTCGCCTCAGTCATCGGGCGTCACCCCGGAGACGTCGGCGTCGGCGAGGATGTCGTTGAGCGTCTCCGCCGCCAGCCGGGTCTCCTCCCGGGTGCCACACGAGATGCGAACGTGGCCGGGGAGCCCGAAACTCGTGCAGTCGCGGACGACGACGCCCGCCCGCTTGCTGCGTTCGGCGACGGTTTCGGCGTCCCCGACCCGCGCGAGGACGAAGTTGGCGGCGCTTTCCACCGTCGGCGCCGCCAGGTGCTCGCGGAGGTACGCCCGGCTCCAGCGGGCGGTCTCCACCGAGCGACGGAGGTGGTCGTCGTCGTCCAGCGCGGCCAGCGCCGCCCGGCACGCGAGTTCGTTCGCCGCGAACGGCGTGTTTACCCTGGCGTACGCGTCCGCCCACTCCCCGGGGACGGCCGCGTAGCCGACGCGCAGCCCGGCGAGGCCGTACGCCTTCGAGAACGTCCGGGTCACCGCGAGGTTGTCGTAGTCGTCGAGCAGTTCGATGCTCGAGGGCGCGTCGGTGTACTCGCCGTACGCCTCGTCCACCACGACGAGGGTTTCCTCCCCGACGGACGCGAGCAGTTCGCGCAGTTCGGACCGGGGGAACTCGGTTCCGGCCGGATTGTGGGGCGTCGTCACGTAGACGATCCGCTCCCCGTCGTAGGCGTCGAGGACGGCGTCGGCGGTTCCGGCGAACCCCGCCGACTCCGAGAGGAGGTACGTCGCCACGTCGCCGTGGTGGTACCGTGCGCTCATCGCGTAGTAGGCGAATCCCGGTTCGGGAACCAGCACGCGATCGCCGGGGGACAGCATCGTCCGGGCGAGGTAATCCAGCGCGCCGTCGGCACCGGGAGAGAGCCACACCTGTGTCGGGTCGAGCCCCCAACGCTCGGCGATCCGGTCGGTCAGATCGGCGTGGGAGGCCTTCGGATACTGGTTGACGCGACCGGCGTGCTCGTGGATCGCCTCGACCGCGGCGGGGCTCGGTCCGTGGGGGTTCTCGTTCGACGAGAGCGCGACCAGCTCGTCCGGTTCGACGCCGAGCTCCCGGGCGACCTCCTCGATGCCGCTCCCGGGGACGTACGGCGCGTGAGCGGAGAGGTCCCGTGATTCCATGTGGAGACGGTCGTGACCGCGCGACTTAAGACTGCTCAAGCCGTTCCAGCGCGGATCCGGAACGCCGACGGGCGCCGGTCGCCGGGCCCCGGAGGGTATCGGCCGCCGGTCGCCGGTGGATACCGGGCGCGGAAACGTGCGGGCCGCCCGGGGCGGCGTTTCCGTGGCGCCTTTGCCCGCCGAGCGCGTAGGGTGGGCATGGACGATTACGACGCAGTCGTGTACGACCTCGACGGCACCCTCGTCGACCTCGAGGTCGACTGGGACCAGGTCGCACGGGAGGTGGCGGCGGTGTACCGTTCGTCGGACGTCGATCCGCCGTCCGGCGACCTGTGGGCGCTGCTGGAGGACGCCGACGACTACGGCCTCGGCGATTCCGTCGCCGGCGTAGTGTGCGAGCACGAACGCGAGGGAGCGCGGCGGTCGGTTCGCCTGTCGCTCGCGGACGAACTCCTCGCCCGCGCTGCCGCCGGGGTCCCGCTCGGGGTCTGTTCGCTCAACTGCGAGGCGGCCGTCCGGATCGCGCTGGCGGAGCACGACCTCGCGTCGACTCTCGAGTCCGGCCCGATCGTCGGGCGCGACACGGTCGCCACCCAGAAGCCGGATCCCGAGCCGTTGCTCGCCGCGTGTCGGAGCCTCGGCGTGACGCCGGAACGGACGCTGTTCGTGGGTGATTCCCCCCGGGACGAGCGCACTGCCGAACGCGCGGGCACCCGATTCGCGTACGTCTCGGATCTCCAGGGGAGCCCGGACACCAGGGTCGATCGGTAGCCGACTACGAATCCTCGACGGGACTGTCGACGCGGTACCGCTTCGCGTACGCGAACGCGGCGATCGCCGTGAGGAACCAGATCGGCGCGCCGATCCGGAGGGCGAAGGTGGCACGCTGGCCCCAGGTCGAGAGTTCGACGCCGGCGGAAAGCAGCGCGACGACCGGCGCCCCGACCAGGATCGTGACGACGAACGTCACCTGCATCACCCAGCCGTAGTCGACGCCGTCCGGCTCCGTTCGCTCGACGGTTCGTGGCACGGGCGTCCCTGAGCGGGACGGAGAGTAAGGCCTACCGGTTTACCGCACGCTTTATTCTCCGGCTGGAAGAACGTCGGGGCATGGTGACGACACAGGACCTCCGGGACCGAGCGGACGAGGAGCCGATCACCATGCTGACCGCCTACGACGCGCCGACCGCCGACGTCGTGGACGGGGCGGGGATCGACGTGATACTCGTGGGCGACAGCATGGGGAACGCGGTGCTGGAGTACGACTCGACCCTGCCGGTGACGCTCGAGGAGATGCACAGCCGGACCGCGGCCGTCGCCCGGGCGACCGAGGAGGCCCTCGTGGTCGCGGACATGCCGTTCCTCTCGGTCGGCGTCGACGAAAGCGAGAGCGTCGAAAACGCCGGACGGCTGCTGAAGGAGGCGGACGCCGACGCCGTGAAGATAGAGAGCGGACGGCACACGATCGAGCTCACGGAGCGGCTCGTCGAGATCGGGATCCCGGTGATGGCGCACCTCGGACTCACTCCGCAGCGGGTCAACCAACTCGGCGGCTACGCCCGGCAGGGGACCACCGAGGACGCCGCACGCGACCTGGTCGAGCTGGCGATCTCCCACGAGAAGGCCGGCGCGTTCGCGCTCGTGGTGGAACACGTACCCGCGAACGTCGCCGCCAAGGTGACTGCGGAGCTGGAAATTCCGACGATCGGGATCGGGGCAGGGCCGGACTGCGACGGGCAGGTGCTCGTGATCAACGACGTGCTCGGGCTCGACGAGTGGTCGCCCTCCTTCTCCAAACAGTTCGGCGACGTCCGCGGTGAGATGGAGCGCGCCGTCGCCGGGTTCAAACGGGAGGTCGAGTCCGGGACGTTCCCCGCCGAGGAGCACACACACGTCGAAGACGGGCTGGACGACTTCGAGTGACTCGCTCCGAGTTCGAGTGTCTCACTCCGCGCCGTTCTCGATCCGGCTGTGTGCGCCGATGAGGGCGCCGGCGAAGTCCAGTCCCTCGATCCGGGTGTCCTCGTCGATGATCGACCGCTTGATCTCGGCGTCGCTGATCCGGACGTCGGGGAAGACGATCGTCTCCTTCAGCGTGGAGTCGATCACCTCCGAGTCGGCCATCACGTGGACGTTCTCGTGCAGGGTCGAGTTCTCGATCGTCGCGTCCGGGTGGACCCGACGGTCCCCGTCGAGGTTCCACCGGACCGCGTCGAGGTAGCTCTCCGGCGTGCCGATGTCGAACCAGGCGCCGTCGAAGGTGAACGCGTGGACCGGCTCCCGCTCCTGCAGCCACTGGATGAACCATCCCGGCTCGTCGGGGTTGTTGCCGCCGTCGAGGTACGTCTCGAAGAGGGAGAGACATCCGGCCGGGAAGGCGTAGCAGGCGATCGACACCAGCGTCGAGTGAGGCTCGTCGGGCTTCTCCTGGAAGTCGACGACCCGGTCGCCGTCGAGTTCGACCAGCCCG
This sequence comes from Haloferacaceae archaeon, assembly GCA_036625675.1. Classification (GTDB taxonomy): domain Archaea; phylum Halobacteriota; class Halobacteria; order Halobacteriales; family Haloferacaceae; genus Halalkaliarchaeum. Next base: position 1,324 of record JAZKTH010000034.1, on the reverse strand, counting down.
TACGACTTCGCACGCTCCCGGGAGCCGACGTCGTAGGCGGCAAGCGCCGGCGTCTCGCGGCGCTGGTAGAAGTCGACGAACTCGGCGATGTCGAAGCTGATGAGGTTGTCGCCCGCGACCACCAGCAAGTCGTCCTCGATCCCCTCCCGGCGGATGAGCTGTGCGAGCGCGCCGATGACGCCGAACTTCTCGTCCTCGTGTTCGGTGTCCTCCACCGAGAGGGTCGGCTTCTCGAACGGGGACTCGGCGAGGTACTCCCGGAAGTCGTCCTCGAAGCGCTCGTTCGTGCTCACGTACACCTCGTCGATCCGGTCGTCGACCTCCAGGTCGGCAAACGTCTCGTCGATCACCGTGTTCTCGCCGACGGGAAGGAACATCTTCGGCCGATTTTTCGTTATGGGCCACAGACGCGTCGCGTACCCACCCGCGAGCACGATCGCCTTCATGCCTGCAGGGTCGATTGCAGTCGGTAAGTCTCTTTTCCTCCGCGACCGTCCCTCGCGTATGGACGAGGACCCGCCCCGGACGACGCGTCAGCGGATTGCGGACGCCCTCAGGGCGTCGGAGGCGACCCCGAGCGAACTCGCGAGCCGGGTCGACGCGCCGGTCCCGGTCGTTCACGACCACGTCACCCACGTCGCCCGGTCGCTCTCCGGAACCGACGAGGAGCTGCTGGTCGCGCCGCCGACGTGTCGCGACTGCGGGTTCGACGGCTTCGACGACCCGGCGAACGATCCGTCCCGGTGTCCCGAGTGCCGCAGCGAGAACGTGGCCGAGCCAGTGTTCACGATCGAACGGGAGTGATAATGTTTGTTGTCGGAAGTTACCGTGTCGACCGCCCGAGGGCGTGGCGGTCGACCGGTAACCGTCTACAACAAGCATTATGAGACGGGGGCCCCGACCTCGATTCCGACCGGTCACCCGTCGCCGCGGGGATCGACGATCACGACCTCGCCGTCCTCGACGGTGACGTTGATGAGGGTCTTGACCCGGTAGTCGGTGTCCTGGAGCTCGTTCGGGCCGGTCTTCTTGATCACGGCGACGACGTCGATCACGTCCGCGCCGATGTCCGAGAGCGCGTCGAGGATGCCCTTCATCGTGCCGCCCGTCGAGAGCACGTCGTCGAGGACGAGCACGCGATCGCCCGCCTCGACGTCGTTGATGAACATCTCCGACTCGGAGTAGCCGGTCTGCTTGGCCAGGGAGACCTCCCCGTCGAGTCCGTACTCGCGTTTCCGGATCACGACGAGGGGGATGTCGGTCATCAGGGAGACGGCCGTCGAGATGTGGATCCCCATCGCGGCCGGGGTGACGATCTTGTCGA
>JAZKTH010000033.1:0-17622 GCA_036625675.1 Haloferacaceae archaeon | reverse complement strand
GTGGTCATGCGTTCCTCGCGTCTTCGGGACTCGGTCGTTCGGTTCGTGGGTGGCCGTTCCGTGGCGTGGTCGGTTACTTTCGGGACGGAAACGCGCCGAGAGGCGACGGCGGTACCAGCCGGCGCGTCGATACGTGGGTCAGAATGTGAATGTGGTGTAGGGGCTACGCCCCTACAATGATCCCGCCGAGAACGGCTACCGCGAGGGACCGAACCGGAGCGGCGGCTCCCGACGGAGCGCTCCGGACGGGTCGTTTTCCTCGCATGTGCGGTCGAATACGCTCCACTGTTAAATGTCTGTCGCGGGCTGCAACGATTGCGCCCTCCGACGGCGACCGCCACCCGCGGGTCGGTGGCGGGACACTGCAGTCGCTGTCGGGGGCTAACGGCCTCCGAAGGCGACATCTCAGGCGGTCACCTCGGAGTCGTCGCGTCCGCCCTCGACGCCGACGGCCTTCGCGAACCGGACCACGTCGCCGGCGGTGACCTCCTGCTTGTTCGCCGCGTGCTCTTTCACGCGTTCGGTCACCGTCCGCACCTCCTCGGGGGTCGGCGCGAAGCCGGCCTCCTCCAGGTGTTGCCTGACCGCGTGGGTGCCCGTGTGTTTGCCGAGTACTACCTCGCGCTCGGCTCCCACCATCTCGGGCGTCATCACGCCCGGCTCGAACGTGTCGCTGTTCTCGATGACGCCGGCGGCGTGGATCCCGCTCTCGTGGGCGAACGCGTTCCGGCCGACGATCGGCTTGTTCGCCGGGACCGGAATGTCGCTCGCGCGCTCGATCGTGCGGGAGACCTCCGTGATCATGGTCGTGTCGACGCCGGTGTCGGCGCCGTAGATCGACTCCGCGGCCATGACGACCTCCTCCAGCGCCGCGTTGCCGGCGCGCTCCCCGATGCCGTTCACGGAGACTTGCGCCTGCCGGGCGCCCGCCTCGAAGCCCGCCAGCGCGTTCGCCGCCGCCAGACCGAAGTCGTCGTGCGTGTGGACGTCGATGTGAGCGTCCGTGTGCTCCCTGACCGTCGCGATCAGCTCCCGGAACCGTCCCGGGGTCGCGACGCCGCAGGTGTCCGGCACGTTGATCCAGTCGGTCCCCGCTTCGGAGACGGCCTCGATCACCTCGATCAGGTACGACTCGTCGGTGCGGGTCGCGTCCATCGGCGAGAACATCACCTCCACGCCCGCCTCGCGGACCCGCTGTACGCTCTCGACGGCCCGACGCTTCGCCTCCTCCCTGGAGGCGTGCATCGAGTCCTCGAGCTGGACGTCGCTGGTGGAGACGAACACGTGAACCATGTCGACCCCGGCGGACAGCGCGGCCTCGATGTCGTCTTCGACGACGCGGGCCAGCCCGCAGGTAGTCGTGTCCGTCGCCCTGGCGATGTCCCGGACCGTCTCGAACTCGGTCTGCGAGTTCACCGGGAATCCCGCCTCGATCACCGAGACGCCCATCTCGTCCAGCGCGGCTGCTATGTCGCGTTTTTCGTCGGTCGAGAACGACGTCCGCGGTGACTGCTCCCCGTCCCGGAGAGTGGTATCGAAAATCCGTACAGAATCGAACTCGTCTGAGCTATCCAGTGTGCCCTGGAAGAACTCGACCCGCCGGCTGCGCCGACGTGCCCTCTGTGTCGTTGGACATTGTGTCTCACACTCGGCGGGGAACGATACTTAAGGATTGCGCTTATAAACCACATAATGAATCATTACCTATTTCGGCGAAACGGAAAGACGTGAGAAATCGCAATGAATCGTCGACCTGTATCATCCTCAGACGTCCTTATACACCTTGTATTCCGAACGGTTCTGACGTCCGTACACCCAGTATATATACCGGTTGGACGGGCGTTTCGGGGGGTTCGTGGGGTCGCGCGCGGTCGGCGGCCCGTCCGAACCCGCACCGACCACTCCGGGGTCGGGCGGCAGCGCTCGACGACAGAACGCTTTTGCTGCGCCTCGCCGACGCACGCGTATGGGCGAATTCGATCTGGATCTGCGAAACGCCGAGGAACAGCTCGAGGCGATGGTCGAGGAGGGTGGCGTCGTGGTGCTGGCCCCGCTCGACGGGACGGCCGACCCGACGGAGTGGATCGCCGAGGTGCAGGCGGGGAAGATCCTGGTACTCTCCGTCGAGGGCGACCTGAACGAGCTGGCGGCGGGGTTCGCCCGCGAGATCCGGGACATGGGTGGGGAGCTGATGCACTTTCGCGGTTTCCTCGTGGTCACGCCCCCGGGCGTCGACGTCGACACCGACCGCCTCGAGTGAAGACTCGTCCCCCCGTTCAGTAGGGGATCAGTAGGGGAGGAAGGTCAACGCGACGGCCAGGAACGGGATCAAAAGCAGCAGCATCGCGATCCCGTATCCGAACATCTGCCGGGCCTTGATTCCGGTGATCGCCAGGAGGGGGATCGCCCAGAACGGGTTCAGCAGGTTGGTGTGTGCGTCGCCGACGGCGTACGCGATCGTCGCCTGTCCGGCGGGCACGCCGTGGCTCTGGGCTGCCTCGAGTACCGACGGACCGAGGACGATCCACTCGCCGCCGCCGGAGGGGACGAAGAGGTTCACGATCGAGCCGGTGATCCACGCGATGACCGGGAAGGTTTCCGGCGTCGAAATCGCGAACAGCGCCTCGGCGATCGTCTCCGAGAGCCCGGAGAAGTTCATGATTCCCTGGATCCCGGCGAAGAACGGGAACAGCAGGATGATTCCCGCGGCCGCGCGGGCCGCCTCGCCGAACCGCTCGCGGTACACCTGCGGGCGGGTGAAGATCGCGAGTCCCAGGAAGAGGAACCCGAAGTTGACCAGGTTGAGCGTCAGCGCGTCGAGCCCCTGGGTCCAGAACTGGTAAGCGACGATCAACACGCCGGTGAGCGCGATCACGCCGCCCAGCAGTCGACTGTTGTTCATCTTCTCCGCGGGAGTCGTCGACCCGGTCGCCGTCCCGGGATCGGTCGACTCCTCGCCGCCGTCCGCCGCCGCGTCGAACAGTTCCTCCTCGTCGACGTAGTCGGTGATCCCCTTCGCCCGCGAACCGGTGGGGGCAAGCAGGTACAGGACGATCGACGCGAACGCGATCGAAAGCACCGTCAGTCCGAGCGCGTACGTGCTGAACACCGTCGCGGACGTCGGTACGACCCCGTCGAGCACTCCGAGCTCGATGAACTCGTTCCCGGGCGTGGCGATGAGCAGCGGGGCGGAGCCGGAGAGCCCCCAGTGCCACGTCAGGCCCAGCCCCATGTAGCCGGCCACGCAGAGGACGGGATAGTGGACGTCGATCCCGTTTTCGTGGGCAGTCTTGCCCATCTCCCGGGCGAAGATCGCGCCGATGATGAGGCTGAGTCCCCAGTGGATCCACGCAAGCCCCATGGCGAGGATGCCGACGAGCACCGCCGCCTGCTTGCCGTCGTTCGGCAGCTGGGTCAGCCGCTGGAGCGCGCTGTTGATCCGGGGGTGGTAGGCGACCACGAACCCCGTCATCAGGATCAGTACCATCTGCATCGCGAAGGTGAGGAACAGCCAGAACCCGTCGTACCAGAACATCACTGTCTCGAACGGGCCCGTCCCTTCGACGACGATCGCTGCGACGTACGCGATGTACGTGAGGATGATCGCGAACAGGAACGGACTCGGCATCCACCGCTCGACCACGCCGGCGAGACGGTCGCCGAGCCGTTCGAAGACACCTCCGCTGGCTGCTGTGGTTGACATCGGCCGGGTGTACCGAGGACTGGTATTTATATCCTTTTATATCTGATAGGTCGCCGGACATGACGTTAGAAATCGGATGACATCTCCCATATGTCCCGTGGATAAGGATTCGTCTAAATATTTTATATACTTATAATACATTACGTTTGCTCGCGGCGGGGGCATCGCGGATTTATTTTCGGCGAAACGGGGGCGGTGGTCAATCCCCGGCGGCCGCGTACCGGTTCGGGGTGCGGGCTTCCTCGACTTGCGTGGCGACGAGGAGCAGTCCGAATCCGGCCAGGCCCGCGGCAATCGTGAACGGGACGTGGAACCCGAATTCGACGAGGAATCCAGCCAGTAGCGGTCCGGCGGCGACGCCGAAGCCGAAGGCCATCGTCAACGCCGACAGGGTCGTTCCGGAGGTGCCCGTTCTGGCGATGTCGCCGGCGAGCGCCAGCGCCGGTGCGAACACCATCGCCCCTGCGACGCCCTGGCCGAAGCGAGCCGCGAACATCAGCCACGAGTCGAAGATGAAACCCTGAGCAGCCGTCGTGGGCACGAGCAGCGCCATCCCGAGCACGATGAACCGCTTCCGGCCGTAGAAGTCCGTGGCCCGACCGACGGGGATCTGCAGGAGGATCTGGGCCAGAACGAAGCCGGCGAACTGGAGTCCGAACATCGTCGGCCCCTGGTCGAGGCGCCCGTTGACGAGGTCGCCGAGCGTCGCAAACACGGCGATCCCGACGGCCATGAAAAAGGAGACGACGCTCAACGTGAAGACGGGGTCCAGCGTGTGTTCCCCGGCCGGATCGAAAACGGCCAGGCTGCCGCCGTCGTCGTCGGGGTCGGGGGGCTCGATGTCGGGATCGTCGATGAGAACGAGGACCAGCAGCAGGGCCAGCGTCGCGGTGAAGGCCGCGAAATAGAACGTCGCGTCGAACCCGGAGATCCGGACGCTCGCCTCTCCGATCTCGATCGCGTACGGCCCGGCGGCGACGACGGCCCCGGCCGCCACCGGTCCGACGCCGAAGCCCACCAGGCGAAAGGTGTTGTAGGTCCCCATGTTCCCGCCGCGGTTGTCCTCGGCCGCGAGGTCGTTCACCAGCGCGACCGTCGTGGGAATGATGAAGGCCCCGGCGAGGCCCTGCAGGACGCGCAGACCGATAAGGTGCCAGTAGTCCGTGACGAATGAGTACCCGAAGCTCGCGGCGGCGAGGACGCCGAGGCCGAAGAGGACGAAGACCTTCCGGCGGCCGGTGCGGTCGGAGAGCCTCCCCGTGAACGGCTGCAGGGGGCTGTTGACGAACCCGAACAGCGAGAGCACGATCCCCGTGATCGCGACTTCGGTGAGTCCGAACGCTCCCCCGGTGACGAAGTCGCTCGCGATGAACAGCGGGAGAACGACGACGAGAAACGAGTTGCCGACGGACTCGGACATCCGGGCGAGCGCGAGCGCCAGCACCTGTGGATTCACACCCAGGAGGTTCGACATCAGTCCGGGAACACCCTCTGCGTTCGCATGGCCTTATCGTTCGGTATTCACCCATATCAGTGCCCGATTAGCACTCGTCCCTTGCCGGAGTCTGCAGGAGAGTACTCGAATAAATACAACTACTTTCAGGACATTGTTCTATTAATTAGGATATATGTAGTAGTAACGTGTTTTTTATAAAGTGGATGGTGTGAGTCGTGTGGGTATGGCGAGGTCTCACAAGGAGCGGGAGCTGGTTGAATCCGTCGCAAACGCGGTTTTTGACGCTTCGGAGGAACCACGTGAAGAACTACCACTTCTATCGAAGACGATCGACCTCGAAGCGCTGGATGCTCTTATTCCACCTGATCCATCACGCAGCGTCACAGTCACGTTCACGTACGAAGACCTCCGCGTTTTCGTCTACTCGGGGCGAACTGTTTATGTTAGTCCGATTCCGGACAAAAATCGGGATTCTGCTCGGTGGTTTCGATAACTGATGAGTGATTCACGCTCTCCATCTTGTATGCGAATTTTGATAAAAGTTGGATAGCCACACTGTGCGAAGCGTTCTCCGTGTGCGAAGCTTTCTATGACATGCTTCCAAAGAGTTATGCACAAGTAGACGTTGAAATATGGGATGAGCAACGCAAAATGTACAGATACGCAATCAACCGTACTGGTCGTCGATGACGAGCGAGATACGGCCGACCTGTACGCGGAGTTCTTACCCGAGGACTACACGGTTCATACGGCGTATTCGGGCGAGGGAGCACTGGACGTTGTGGACGAAGATGTTGCTGTCGTGTTGCTCGACCGGAAAATGCCGGGCCTGTCTGGCGATGAGGTCCTGAAGGCGATTCGCGCACGTGATCTCGGCTGTCGAGTCGTCATGGTTACGGCGGTCGACCCCGACATAGCGGTGCTCGACCTCCCGTTCGACGACTATCTCGTTAAGCCCGCATCCCGCGAGACGATTCGGAATGTCGTTTCGGCCATGCTTGTCCGCAATTCGTGTGACGACAAGATACTGGAATTCGTCGCACTTGCTTCAAAGATGGCCATGCTCGAATCAAAAATGCGAATCTCCGAGTTAGAGGCCAGTTCGGAGTATGCTGCCGTCGAAGCACGGTTTCATGACCTACGGACGGACCCCGATTTGAGGGAGCTGTCGGACGACGTGTATTCCGAGTTCACCGTCGAAAAGATACAGGAACTGCTCAGCTAAACTGGGAAGGTCTGTTAGTTTCTGGCCGCTTTTTGCTGGCCGCTTTTTGCTGGCCGCTTTTTGCTGGCCGCTTTTTGCTGGCCGAGGTCGTTCGGGGGGCGTAGCCGACCGGAAGCCGGTGGAGGGATCGTGAACCACGGTCACACGATCGCTCGCTTCGCTCGCGCTGCGTGCTCCCTGGTTCAAATTCCCCCACGAGATACCTTTTCGTCCTCGCTTTCGCTCGGACAGAAAGAGCCGGTGGAGGGATTTGAACCCTCGGCCTAATCCTTACGAAGGATTCGCTCTGCCAGCTGAGCTACACCGGCGCGGGCATTCCTCCGTACCCCGATGACGACAATAAGGGTTCCGGATTCGGGCAATCGGCTACCGTCCGGTCAGTCGAACGTCCAGACAGACGTTGAGTTCGTGGGGCGCGTACGACCGGACGACGTGACGGGTCTCGACGGTCACCTCGTACCCCGCCGCAGCCTCCCGGATCGCCGCCTCGCCGGGACCGAACGGGTCGTCCTCGCCCTGGATGTCGTAGTAGTGAAGCAGACACTCCTCGGCGGCCAGGTCGACCGCCGTGTCCAGGAACTCACCCGCGGTGTGTGGGAGATTCATGACGATCCGGTCGGCCCACCCCTCCCACTCGGACGCGACCTCCCTGACGTCGCCGTGGATCGCGGTGATCCGATCGGCGACGTCGTTCCGGCGGGCGTTCTCCCGGAGGTAGTGGATCGCCCGCTCGTTGAGGTCGCAGGCGACCACGGAGGCACCGCGGTCGGCCGCCGGGATCGCGAACGGTCCGACGCCGGCGAACATGTCGAAGACGTGCTCCCCCGGATCGATCCCGTCGACTACGCGGTGACGCTCGGTGGCGAGGCGCGGGGAGAAGTACACCTCCGCGATGTCGACCAGGTACTCGTAGCCGTACTCCCGGTGGACGGTCTCGGTCGGCGACGCGTAGGGGTCCTGTCCCCCCGTCTCCCCGGGCCCGATAAGGACCTCCCAGTCGCGCACCCGCAGCTCGCCCCGGATCTTCGAGTTCCGGTTGACGACGGTCCGGACCGGAACGTCGGAGTCGACGACGGCCCGGGCGATCTCGCTCGCGCGATCGGGATCGTCCTCGTCCAGGATGACGATGTCGCCGAGCCGCTCGTAGGTCGGCTCGTAGCCGAGCAGGTCGGCGGGCGTTCGCTGCGGCTCCTGCCGGGGGAGCTCCCGCGTGGTCACCGAGTCGGCGTACTCCTCGGGCACCGCCTCCTGATCGATCACCGGGAGGTAGATCGTCCCCTCCTCGACGACGATCTCGTGGCCCCCGTCGAGCAGGTCGGCCTCCGCGAGCGCCTGCCTGGCCGCCTCGCCTCGCTCCCTCGGAACGGCCACGCACGGTACAGACATACCCGGACGGAGTCGGTGGACCGGCGAAAGCGCTACGGTTTCCCGGAGAGACGGTCGGCGACCGCCCCCGGCACCGCCGACGGGTCGATTCCCCCCGCGTCGACGACCGGGGGCATCCGGTCGGCCCCGAGCCGATCCAGCACCGCTTCGACGACCTGCGGCACCTCGCCCGCCCGGACGAGACAGTCGGCGGCCCCGACAATCTCGCCGAGGCGATCGAGAACCGGTTCCTCCAGGCCGGCGAACGGCGGGACTGTGATCGCCTCCGCCCCCACGTCATCCGCAGTCGTGGCGGCGTCGTCCCCCTCGTGCACCGGCCCCACCGACACCGCTGCCCCGGTGGCCGCGAGGCGGGCGAGCACCACCGCCGCCGGGCGGCCGGTTCCCAGGACGTGCACCCGGTCGTCGGTCGAGAGTCCAGCGGACGTCTCGGGCGCCAGCGCGGTGACGCCGGGAGCGTCGGCGGCCGGCTGTCCGGTCACGACCGCCGTCGCGTCGAAGGCGTCGCCGAGGCTCTCGGCCGTGAGCACTTCCGCCGGCGGACCGGCCGCCCGAACCCGCCCGTCCGCCAGCAAAACGAGTTCGTCGCAGTACCGCGCCGCCAGGTCCAGGTCGTGGATCGCCGCGATCACGGTCTTCCCGTCGGCCACGAGGTCGTCGACGAGTTCCAGGGTCCGGACCGCGTGATTCACGTCCAGGCTCGCGGTCGGCTCGTCGAGGAAGAGAACGGGCGTCTCCTGGGCGAGCGCGCGGGCGAGCAACACCCGCTGTCGCTCGCCCCCGGAAACCTCGGTGATCGACCGGTCGGCGAACTGGCTGACGTCGGTGCGCTCCATCGCCCGGCTGATCGCCCGGCGGTCGGCTCGCTTCAGCGTCCCGAACCGGGAGACGTGGGGCGTCCGCCCCATCTCGACGGTTTCGCGGACCGTGAAGGAGAACGACAGCGTCGTCGTCTGCGGAACGCTGGCGATCGTCCGGCCGACCTCCCTGGCGGGGCGTTCGTGCACCGGCACGCCGGCCACCCGCACCTCTCCACCGTCGAGCGGGAGCAGCCCCCGCATCGCCCGCAGCAGCGTCGACTTCCCGGCCCCGTTCGGGCCGACGACCCCGACGAACGTTCCCCCCTCGACTGCAAGGTCGACGCCCTCGACGATCCGGACCCCGCCCAGGGAGACGTCGACGTCGCGGGCCTCGACGAGGGGCGCTTCGCCCGCGGTGCGGGACTCCCGATCGGGGGCATCGCCGCCCGCGGCGGCCCGTTCGAGGCCGACCTCCCGGCTCCCGTGCCCGTTCGCTTCCTCCCCCCCGGTTCCCGGATGCGGCTCTTTTCCGACCCTCGGGCGCGCCCCTTCGTCGGACGTTCCGCGAGTCACAGCTCGTGCACCTCCCGCTTTCTGAGCAGGTAGAGGAAGAAGGGTGCGCCCACTGCGGCGGTGACGATGCCCACGGGGATCTCCGTCGCCCCCGCCCGTGCGGCGGTGTCGGCGACCACCAGGAAGGAGCCGCCCGCAAGCGCCGACGCCGGCAGCAACACCCGGTGGTCCGGGCCGACGACGAGCCGGAGCATGTGGGGGACGATGAGCCCGACGAATCCGATCACGCCCGCGACGGCGACCCCGGCGGCCGTAATCACGCTCGAGGCCGCCAGAAGCACCCGCTTCGTCCGTTCGACCTCGACTCCGAGCCCCTGGGCGTCCTCCTCGCCCAGAAGCAGGACGTTCAGGTCCCTGGAGTACGCCAGCAGGATCAGGAAAAGCGGCGGGATGACCAGCGCCGTCGCCTGGACCTCCCCCCACGTCGCCCCCTGGAGGTGGCCCATCAGCCAGGCGACGACCCGCCTGAGGCTCTCGCCGGCCTGCAGCTGGAGGTACGAGATCATCGCCCCGAGGAACGTCTGCACCGCGACGCCGGCGAGCAACAGTGTCGCGACCGGCGTCTTGCCGTTCTCCGTGGCGATCACGTACACGGTGAACGCCGCGAGCAGCGCGCCCGCGAACGCCATCCCCCGGAGTCCGAGTCCCAGCGGGAGCGCCACCGGCGCCACGATGAACGCCGTCGCACCCAGCGCGGCGCCGGACGAGACGCCGATGATGGAGGGGTCCGCCATCGGGTTCCGGAAGAACCCCTGCATCACCGTTCCGGCCGCCGCAAGCGAAAACCCGACCAGCGCCGCCAGCAAGATTCTGGGGAGCCTGACCCGCATCACGATGCGCTCGTGGGTCGGATCCATCGGATACGCTGCCACGGGACGCCAGACGACGTCGACGCCCGGCACCTGCAACGGTCCGCCGGCGACCGTCCAGTCCCGCGACAGCTCGAGCCCGACCGGAACGCTGATGGCGTTCGCCAGGATCTTCGCGACCTCCGTCGGCGGAATGGTGACGGGACCGATCCCGGCCGCAACCGTCACGACGAACGCCAGTGCGGCCGCTAACGCGGTCGACCACGCCACCGCACGGTGTCTGGTCGAGCCGGCGGTCGGACGCCAGCGGCCGGCGAGCCGGATCGCCCGGCGAACGACCCCTCCTCTCACGATTGCAAGGCCACTTTCAATAGATAAATACTTATTGGATTAGTGCCTCGGGCCGCTACATGCGACAGACAGCAATCCTGATTTCGCTGCTCGTCCTCGTGGCGGGCGTCGGCGTCTCCCCCGCAGCGGGGGCCGCGCCGTCGCCGGAGGTGACGTCACACGGATCGGACGCGACGTACGAGTCGTGCGAGTTCCCGGTCGAGATGACGGACGCGACCGGCGAGACGGTGCGTCTCGAGGAACGGCCCGAACGGGTCGTGACGATCGGACCCAGCGCGGCCCAGACGATGTGGGAGATCGGCGCAGAGGATCAGGTCGTCGGTGTCTCGCAGTTCGCCCAGTATCTCGACGGCGCCGACGAGAAGGCGAACGTCTCCGCCGAGTTCGGCGCGAGCGTCGAGCGCGTGGTGGCGGCGGAACCCGACCTGGTTCTCGCGCCGAACGTCAGCGCGGACGACGTCGAGCCGCTCCGCGAGGCGGGTCTGACGGTGTATCACTTCCCGCAGGCTACGGACGTCGACGACGTCAGGCAGAAGACCCGCACCGTGGGGACGCTCACCGGGAACTGCGAGGGTGCCGCCGAGACGAACGCCTGGATGGACGCCAACGTCGAGGCGGTCCAGTCCGTCACCGCGGAGGCTGAGGACCGCCCGCGTGCGCTGTATCCGCTCGGCGGCGGCTACGTCGCCGCCGGGAACACGTTCATCGATTCGGTGATCTCCCTCTCGGGCGCGGAGAACGCGGCCGGTGGGGAGTCCGGCTACCCGCAGCTCAGCGACGAGGTCGTGCTCGAGATGGATCCGGAAGTTCTCGTGGTGAACTCGCCGGGCGCGTTCGTCGGCCAGGAACCGTACGCGTCGACGACGGCGGGGCAGACCGATTCGACGGTCGTTGTCGAGGTCCAGTGGCTGAACCAGCCCGCGCCACGGAGCATCGTCTACGCGACGCACAACCTCACCGAACAGTTGCATCCGGAACTGTACGACGAGGGGGTGTACGTCGAGCGCTCGGAGATTTCGGTCTCCGAGGCCGGCTCGGGGACGCCGACCGACACCGACTCGGAGACCGACGGCGACACTGACACCGAACCGGCCGACGACGGCGACACTGACACCGAACCGGCCGACGGGACCGACGGCGCCGTGGACGTGTCGACGCCCGGCTTCGGGATAGTCGCCACGGTCCTCGCCGCCCTGTTCGCCGCGCTGCTTGCCGTCCGTCGCTCCGCCGGATAGTCGCGGATTCGTCGTGGATTCGGTTCCCTTCCCGCCGTCGGGCCCGCCTTCCGCGAGTCGAAACGGTATTACGCCCGGCCGTCGGCGTGTGTGTATGGTCGAGAACGTGCTGTGGCCCGCGTACTTCGACGCGGAGCTGTCCCGGTCGGCGGGGCGGCGCGTGCCGGTCGAACAGGCCGTCGAGGAGCCGACGGTCGAGGAGATCGCCACCGCGGTTCAGCAGGTCGGCTACGACGCGGTTATCGAACGCGAGGAGACCTACTCCCGGGAGTTCGAAACCCGCGGGCGGGTGCTGGTCAAGGGCGCCGACGACGCCTCGAAGAACGACATCGTACAGGCGACGGCGGCCTATCTGAACCTGCTTCGCGAGGAGTAATGCGCCGACTCGGAACCGTCTCCCGGACCGCGCAGGGACTGGCCGTGGTCCGATGCCGAACTGAAAGCCCTCCGGAGATCGGGGCCACGGTGGTCGACGAGTCGCTGTCGCGCGTCGGCCGGGTGGTGGACGTGTTCGGACCGGTCGACGCTCCGTACGCCGCCGTCTCTCCCGACGACGCGACGGAGCTCGTCTCCCTCGTCGGGGAGAAGCTGTACCTGCGTTGAGGCGGTCCGGTTCCTCGGCGCAAACGGAAACCCACAAACCCTTCGCTCCCGACTACCCGGACATGCCTCCCCGCGAGTACCGCGCCTTCGCCTTCGCGATCGCGATCTTCCTTCTGGTCCAGCTCGGTGCACTCGCCCTCGTCCCCGACTTCTTCGAGAGCGGTTACCAGGCGGTCGAGAACCCCGACGACCCGACTAACAGCGCCCTGTATCTGGGGGTGATTCTGGTCGCGACGGCGCTGATGCTCGCGGCGTTCAAGTACGACCTCGACCGGGTCGTCCGCGGCTTCGTCGTCTTCGCCGGCGGGATGCTCGCCTGGTACGTCTTCAGCGTGCTGGTGCCCCCCGTCTTCGCGCTGATCCCCGCTGGCCTGGTCGTCCTGGGGCTGCTCTACTACCCCGAATGGTACGTCATCGACGTCGCCGGCGTGGTGATGGGGGCCGGTGCCGCGGGCCTGTTCGGCATCAGCTTCGGCCTGCTGCCGTGCATCCTCCTTTTGAGTGCGCTGGCGGTGTACGACGCCATCAGCGTCTACGGCACCGAGCACATGCTCTCGCTGGCGGAGGGGGTGATGGATCTGCGGGTGCCGGTCGTCCTCGTGCTTCCCCTGTCGCTGTCCTACTCGATTCTGGAGGAGGACTTCTCCGCCCCGGTCGGTGAGGACGACGGGAGGGACGAGGAGTCTCCGGGCGAGGACGAGGAGTCCCCGGGCGAAGGTGACGACGCCGGAGGCGGGGATGCGGGCCCGGAAGGCGGGAACCCTCCCGAGCGTGACGCGTTCTTCATCGGCCTGGGCGACGCGGTCATGCCGGCGATCATGGTCGCGAGCGCGGCGTTTTTCTCGCCCGCACCGATTTACGACGTCCCGGTCCTCGCAGTGAATCTCCCCGCGATCGGGGCGATGATCGGCACCCTCCTCGGGTTGCTGGTGCTGCTCAGGTGGGTGATGCACGGCCGGGCGCACGCCGGACTCCCGCTGTTGAACGGGGGCGCGATCGGCGGGTACCTCCTCGCGTCGGTCGTGGCCGGCGTCTCTATCCTGGAGGCGACCGGTCTGGCCGGGTTCTTTTGAACCCCCTCGGGTTAGTCGCCGGACCGGTCCCCGCCGTCGTTCGCGTCGCCACCCCCGACCCGTCGATCCATTCCCCCGAGGGACTCCCCGACGATCGATGCGAGTTCGGACCGCAGGGCCCGTCGATCGACGGTCGAACTCGGATGGTTCAGTCGCCGGTGATGCCGCCGGAGGACGTCGTCAAGCAGGTACTCGTAGAGGGTGTCCACCGTCGGCGTGATCCCTCGCTCTCGGAGCCGGTTCGCGACGTGTCGAACCCGGTCTTCGGGTGCGAGTTGCCGGGCCGCCTCCGGGGCGGACGCCGAAACCGGCTCCGGCGTCGGCGGCGACCCGATCCGCAGGTCCGGATTCAACAGCTTTCCGCGGTGCCCCCGCGTGTTGCGTATCTCGATCCCCGCGGCGGGACCGTCGTACCACTCCGAGTTCGGAATCGCGTCCCGCGAGGGTTCGAAGTCGCGGGGCGGTACCTCCTTCCGGAACGCGTTGACCGGCTCGAGGCCGAGCCGTTCGTACGCCCGGTTTGCCGCGTCGGGAGGGAGGAATCCCCCTTCATCCGACCACACCTCGGTTCCCAGCACCGAGGGGAGGCGGTCCCAGTCGTACTCGACGGTCAGTCGCTGCGTCGCCACCCCGAAGAAGGTGATTTTCCCGACGTCGTCGACGGCGTCTGCGAGCGCGTCCCGATCGAGTCGGTCCCGAACGTGGCGGGTCGCGTGCCGGTACGCTCCCGGGATCGAGTTGGGATCGAACGTCCGGACCCCGTCGCCGAAGCGGACGGCTCCCGACGACGTGAGCCGGAACCGCAGCGGAGCGCCGTCGATCCACTCCCGGATCCACAGGTGGCCTCCCTCGAAGAGGGCGTCGTCGGCGTTTTCGATCGCCGGCGTCTCTGGATACGATCGCATGCTCCTGCCCCAACACAGCGTCGCCCGGGCGCATATACCCGTCGACGCTCGCCCCGGGACTCGCCCCGACGCTCATCCCGAGACTCGCCGCAACGTTTCTCCCGGAGGCGAGGGAAAGCGCTTTACTCGCGGCACCAGTCACCTCCTGTGTACCCAAACGGATGAGTGACCACGGCAGTTCCACCGGCGACGGGCGGTCCGAGAGCCTGAGCGACTGGTTCGTCGGCGTTCGCGGCCGCGTCGCCCGAACGGCCGGTAACTCCGGACTCGCGAGGGCGCTGCGTCGCGTGGCCGCCGAGGGCGATCGTCTCGCCGGCGTCGTCCGCGACTCGTGGCTGTATCGCTGGCTGACCGCGGAGCCGGAACCGGACGTCGTCGTCATCGACCTGCGGGAGACGTACACGGTGGGGCCGTTCGTCCGGCTGCTCGA
The DNA here is from genome assembly GCA_036625675.1 of Haloferacaceae archaeon. Lineage (GTDB taxonomy): Archaea > Halobacteriota > Halobacteria > Halobacteriales > Haloferacaceae > Halalkaliarchaeum. The sequence continues at coordinate 3,073 of JAZKTH010000033.1, read as the reverse complement.
TCGGCTGCTCGACCGAGCGGGCGACTGGGCCGAGGACTCGCAGGCAGTCGCCGGGGTCCGCGCGGCGGGACGCGTCGTCGCCGCCGCTCCGCTCCAGGCCGGCGGAGTCCTGCTCTCGGCCGTCGCGGGGGCGGCGCTGCTCGCGAACCTGGCCTCGGGGAGCACGTCGACGCCGGGACTCGTCGCCTCGGGCGTGCTCTTGCTTCTCGGCGCCGTCGCGACCCGGGACGGCAGGTCGTGGGCGGAACTCCGCGAGACTCGCGCGGTACGGCTGCTCGCCGCGGCGTTCGAGCCGCCCGAACCACCGGAACCGAAGGAGCCTGCTGAAACGCGGGGATCGCAGGAACGGAAGGAATCGGCCGGATCGTCGGAGTCGCCGAACGCACGGCGGTGACCCTCGTGCGCGTCACGCTTCTGGGAACGGGGGCCGCCCTGGCGACCGGCGACAGGGTGCAAACCGGTCTTCTCGTGGAGCGCTCGGAGCCCGACTCGACGGTGCTGCTCGATTGCGGGAGCGGCGTCCTTCACCGTCTCGCGGGGATCGGCTGCGAACCCGCGTCGATCGACGGCGTTCTGCTCTCGCACACGCACCTCGATCACGTCTCTGACCTCCCTGGGCTGGTGAAGGCGCGGTGGATGGCCGGCGATCCGACGACCCCGATCGTCGGCCCGGTGGGAACGCGATCGGACGTCGCACCCCTCTTCGAGGTCGACGATCAGACCGACCGGGTCGAGGTGTGGGAGTTCGAGGCCGGCGAGTTCGACGCGGGCGGATTCGACCGTCGCAGCGTGGATCGTCGCGGCTTCGACGGTGGAGGGCTCGATCGCGAGGGAGTCGACGGCGAGGGGCTACCGTTCGAGACGCGGGCCGTCAGCACGGCGCCGACCGTCCACTCCAGGTCCGGCGTCGCCTACCGATTCGGCGACCGCTTCGCGTTCAGCGGGGACACCGAAGCGAGCGTCGAACTCCTGGAGTTTTGCGACGGCGTCGACGTCCTCGTCCACGACTGCGCTCGACCGCCGGGCGGCACGGAGGACAACCACCCGACTCCGGAGTCGCTCGCGGCGTCGCTGGGGCGCGCCGATCCTGACGTGGATCGGTTGTACCTCACGCACCTGTATCCGGCGGTGGCCTCTCGCGCGGAGGAGGCGAGACGGATCGTCTCGTCCGCGACGGACGCGACCGTCCACGTCGCGTCCGACGGCGACGTCGTCCTCGCTTGACCGGCGTCCCGTCGGTGAACCGGGGAGACCGCCGGCTGTCGATTCCGCGGGCGGACGGGAGTCGACGGGAATAGACGCCGATCATCGATCGCGGATCCTCTCGCTCGCCCGTTCGAGGTCCGCCCGGCGGTTCACGTTCACGCGCCAGCCGTCCAGCGACGCGACGTCGATCGCCTCGACCCTGGCGCCGGCCGTACACAGCACGTCGACCGCGGTCGAAAGCTCGTACTCCCCGCGGTCGCCGGGACGCAGCAGGTCACACGCCGCGAAGACATCGGGCGGCAGCACGTAACAGCCGGCGCTGGCGAGCCCGGAGGGCGGATCGTCCGGTTTCTCTACCACGCCCGCGACCGTGACGCGACCGCCGTCGTCGCCGGTCTGTCTCGGGTTTGCCGGCTCGAACACCCCGGTCTCACTGGCCTCTTCGGGCGGGAGTCGCTCCGCGAGTGCCGTCACCGCAGCGCTCCCCCGTCGGTGGCGATCCAGCAGCGTGCCGAAGTCGAACTCGGGGGCGAACACGTTGTCCCCGTTCACCAGCAGGGACTCCTCCGTCACGAACGGTTCCGCGAGCGACACCGCGTGACCGAGTCCGAGCCGGTTTCGCTGGTGGACGTACTGGAGTTCGAGGCCGCGATAGGCGTCCCCGTACTGCGAGACCACGTCGGCCGCGCGGTATCCGACGACCACCACCGCCTCCTCGATCCCCGCGCTCAGGAGGCCGTCGAAACAGCGGCTCAAAATCGGCTCGCCGGCGACCTCGAGCAATCCCTTCGGACGATCCCGGGTGAGCGGGCGGAGCCGCGTCCCCTCCCCCGCGGCCGGTATCACGGCCTGTCGTGTCATCGTCCGGCTCCAGGAGGCCCGAGGTGTTCGTCCTTTCGGCCACGGTCGCACCGCGGTCGTCCCGTTCCCGGTCACGGTCGCTTTCGCGATCAGTTCGTGCCCGTCCGATCCACGCCGCGACCGTTCGAGGACCCCTCACCCGACCGGCGTTTCGAGCTCCTCCAGTCCCCTGACCCGATAGAACCGCACGTACTCGACGACGACTCGCCACAGCCCCACCGCCATCGCCGCGCCGGTGGCGTTCACGAGCATGTCCCGCGGGCTGTAGGTCCGGTCGGGAACCGCGGCCTGGACCACCTCGACACCGGCGCCGTAGCCGACGGCGATCAGGAACACGACCGCGAGGATCTGCCAGGTGGGCCGACTCGAGTCGTGGAACGCGTACGCCAGCGTGGCCGCCAGGCCGCCGTACGCCAGCAGATGCAGCCACTTGCTGAGGCCGAGGACTCCGAACGGCCCGGTCCGGAACGTGCCGCTGCCCGGAACCGGGATCACGGAGTAGTAGAGGATAAGCCCCATCACCGCCGCGACGAGGGAGAGGCGGATCCAGCGCGGGAAAAGTGGGAGTCGCAACCGACCGGTGGCCATGCGGGGACCTGTCCGCGGCCTCCACTTAAACGAACGGGTTTCCTCCGGGTCGCCGTGCCCGCTGCCCGGGAGGGGGTTCCCGTTCGTGGTCGATCGGCCGCCGTCGACGAAAACGGTAAGCCGGCGTCCCGCCTACCCCCGGGGGTGAAGTGGACTCGCATCCGGCTCCTGCTCGCAATCGTCGTCGCCGCCCTCCTCGTCGGCGCGGTCGCCGGGGGGCTCTACTTCGAACTGGGACAGGGCCCGGAACCGGGGACGCTCGCGACCGTCGAGGACGATCCCGAGGTCACGGTCGAACGCACCGACCCTGGCTACCTCGTCCGATCCGGGCCCGTCACCGAGTCCACGACCGGCGGCGTGCTGTATCCCGGCGCCCGGGTCGAACCTGCCAGCTACGTCCCGACGGCCGCCGAGATCG
>JAZKTH010000032.1:0-17780 GCA_036625675.1 Haloferacaceae archaeon | reverse complement strand
CGCCGCCAGCCCGACCGCCGCCAGCGCCAGCGAGACGACCGTCGCGAGCAACGCGGTCTGGGAGACGACCCGATCCGCCCGGCGATCGTTGCCCGCGCCCACGTGCTGGGAGACCAGTGCGATCGTCGACGCCGTCAGCCCGATCGCCGTCGAGACGAACATCCACGTCAGCGGGAACATCAGCGAGACGGCCGCGACGGCCTCGGCGCTCACTCGACCGACCCAGAACATGTCCGCGAGGTTGTATAGCGTCTGCAGCAGGTTCCCGAGCACGAGCGGCCACGCGAGCCGGAACAGCCGGGGACTTATCGCCCCCGTCGTCATGTCGACGCGCGCGTCCCGGTTCCCGGTCACGACGGCATCGCCTCCGCGACCGCGTGCCCGGCCGGCAGCGAGAGGTGGGACGCCCCTCCGCGACGCTGGCGCTCCCGGGGGCGACGCGCTGTCATCGGTCGAGAGAGGGACTCCAGGATGCTACCGCTTTTGATTCGGGTCGAGCCGTCGACCCACTCGCGTGCGGACGACGCCCCCGACGCCACACGGCCGGTTCCGACTCGTCCGACGCCACACGGCCGGTTCCGACACTTCGGGGCGGAACGGAATCCGAACTGGGGTGGCCGGGACCGGAACGCCGAAACCCCGTCCGAACGAGACCCCCCCATGGACGAGGCCATAGCGGAGGCGGTCGAGGGCGGGATCGAGGGGTACCGCGAGGCGCTGTTCGACCTGCTCGAACGGCCGAGCGTCTCGACGACCGGCGAGGGGATGGACGCGGCGGCGGACGCCGTCGTCAGTACGCTCTCCCGGTTCGGCTTCGACGCAGTCCGGCGGATAGAGACGGACCGATATCCGCTGGTGTACGCCGAACGGACCGTGGACGAGGATCCCTCCGACAAAGCCGACGGCGAGGGTCGCTCCGACGGAGCCGACGACGAGTCCGGCGGGAGGCCGACGATCCTGTTTTACGGCCACTACGACGTCCAGCCGCCGGGCGACGTGGCGGAGTGGGAGACCCCGCCGTTCGAGCCGACGGTCCGGGACGGGAGGATCTACGCCCGGGGCGTCGGCGACAACAAGGGACAGTTCCTCGCTCACGCGTTCGCCCTCGACGCGCTCGACCGTGCCGGGCTCGAAACGGAAGTCGACGTGAAACTTCTCGTGGAGGGGGGCGAGGAGAGCGGCTCCGCCGGGCTCCGCGAGTACCTCGCCGGCGAGCCCCCCGAGCTCGCCGACGCCGACCTGCTGTACGTCGCGGACGGGCCGATGCACGCGGTCGCCGAGGGGGAGGGTCGGCGCGACCTCCCGACGATCGCGTACGGGAACCGCGGAGTGCTCTCGTTCCAGCTCGACGTGCGGACGGCGCGGACCGACCTCCACTCGGGGAACTTCGGCGGGCCGGTGCCCGCCGCGTCGAACGTCCTCGTCGACGCGCTCGCCTCGCTTCGGGAGGGGGACGACGTGCTCGTGGATGGGTTCTACGACGGCGCCGAGGTCGCCGACGCCGACCGGGAGCTGGCGCGGGCGATTCCGGCCGAGGAGCGCGAACTCCGCGAGCGGCTGGGCGTCGAGGAGTTCGCCGGCGATCGGCCCTACTACGAGCGGCTCCTCCTGGAGCCGACGATGACGATCAACGGCCTCGAGTCGGGCTATCGGGGCGATGGAATGAAGACGGTGCTCCCGGCGACCGCGACGGCGAAGCTCGACTGCCGGCTCGTCCCGGGGCAGGATCCGGACGCGGTCTTCGAACGGATCCGGGATCACCTGGGGTCGGTCGACGGGCGCGTCGAGGTGACGAAACAGGGGACCTTTCCGTCGGCGAAGACTCCGGTCGACGCGCCCGCGGCCCGGTCGGTGCGGGAGGCGCTGTCCGCGGTGTGGGGGACGGAACCCGTCGAGTTGCCCGTCCTCGGCGGGAGCCTGCCGGCGGCGTACTTCAGGCGGGTGCCGGCGCTTGCGGACGTCCCGCTGCTGGTGGTCCCCTACGCCAATCACGACCAGGGGAACCACTCCCCGAACGAGAACCTCTCGCTGGACTGTTTCCGGAACGGGATCGCCACGAGCGCGGAAGTCGTTCGTCGGTTCCGGTGAGGTCCCCTCCGATCGCCCGGGCTCGCAAGGGTCCCGGGAGGTCGGCCCACGGTCGGGATCGGGAGGTCGGCCGAAAGTACATCAGCGAGGCCGTCCCACTTCCCCGCGATGGCACTCTCCCGACGTCCCAGCCGCCGGACCGTCGCGGTGGCGACCCTCCTGGCCATCGCGGTCGCCTTCGGCGCCGGGACCCTGCTCGAGCCAGCGACACACGACCCTCCGGCGGTCGAACGCGTCGAGCAGGAGAGCCTGATCCGGCCCGCCGAAAACGGGAGCTACCTGTGGCCGTACACGAGCAGCGGCGAGACCGCCTCCGGGCGCACGCTGGCGATCAACCTGATCGTCCACGGTCCCGACGACGCGGTCCGGCGAAGCCTCACCGACAGCGGGAGCCTCGAGTTCGAGCGCGAGGAGCCGGAGGCGGGCGGGGAGGCCGCCGGGGCCGTGGGGGCGGCGGAGGGACCCGGCGGGCCGGCAGTCGCCGTCGACGAGGACGGCCTGCAGTGGGTCGACGCCCACGGCGCGAGGCGGTACTCCTACCTCGACGCCACCCCGCGCGGTGCAGAGGCGGCCTGGCGGGGGGAGGCGTACCAGCTCGGCGCGGGGACGTACCTGGGCGAGCGACTCCACGTCCGGGCGTACACGCATCCGGACGAGGACTGGACTGCGATCCAGGCGCACACCGACTACTGGGACTGGTTCCGCCTGCGACACACGGTTCCGGACGTCCGGGAAGCCGGCCTCGAGATCGAGGAGGGATACATCGACGCGCCGTTCGTCGCGGAGGTCCGGCGGGAATACCACGGCATCGAGGGCGGGCACAGCGACGGCTGGGTCTCCGTGATCGAACTGTCTCCCGACGTCGAGAGCTCCGGTGACATCGATGAAGTAAGCCTCGACGACGCCGACGACACCGACGGAGCGGAAACCGCGGGAGCGGGCGCCGCCGATTCGGAACCGGAAGCCCCGGGCGCGATCGCGGCCCTGCTCGCGGTGCTCGGGCTGCTCGGGCTGACGGGTGCGCCCGGCGCCGTCGCGCCCGAGACCAGGCGCGATCTGGGCCGCGCCGCACGCGCACTCGCCCGGGAGGCCTCGCGGAGACGACGATCGATCCTGCTGGGCGCCGTGCTCGGGGGGGTCGTGCTCGGGGTCCGGATCGCCGGCATCGCGATCGAGACGGCCGTTCCCGGACTCCACCCCAAGGCGATCGCCGCCGTCCTCTATCCCGTTCTGGCGCTGGGGCTCCCCGCCGGGGCCGCCCGGCTGGCCCGCGGGACGGAGCCCGCCTGGGCCGTGGCGGGGGTCGCCGTCGGCGTCGGGACGGCGTTCGTCCTCGACTTCGGACTGGTTTCGGTGTCGTTCCTCCCCGTCCGGCTGGTGCTCCACCGGTTCGGGCTCCTGCTGGCGCTCGGGTCGATCGCGGCCGGCAGCGCGACCGACGACGAGCGCGGACGGGGGGTTCTGGTTGCCGGAGTCGCCGCCTGGATCGTCGGGCTGGCGCTCCCGCTTTCGAACCTGCTTTGATCGCCTCGCTCCCTTCGACCCCACCGACCGGGCGGCATCGAGCACGAAAGCTTTACGCGAGCATCCGGCCTAGGGGCGGGCGATGAGTCGGGGGCCAGAGCTGATCGTCACCGAGAAGGAGAACGCCGCCCGCCGGATCGCGGAGATCCTCAGCGGCGGCTCCGCGGAGACCGAGCGGGTCAACGACGTCAGCGTCTATCGGTGGGGTGGGAAACGCTGCATCGGGCTGTCGGGCCACGTCGTGGGCGTCGACTTCCCGCCGGAGTACAACGACTGGCGGGACGTCGAACCGGCCGAACTCGTCGACGCGCCCGTCGTGACCGAACCGACCCAGGGGAACATCGTCGCCGCGCTCAGGCGGCTCGCGCGCAACGCCTCCCGCGTGCTCATCGCCACCGACTACGACCGGGAGGGGGAGCTCATCGGCAAGGAGGCGTACGAACTCGTTCGGGGGGTGAACGAGGACGTTCCGGTCGACAGGGTGCGATTCTCCTCTATCACCGACAACGAGGTGCGGTCGGCGTTCGCCGAGCCCGACGAGATCGACTTCGATCTGGCGGCCGCCGGCGAGGCGCGGCAGGTGGTCGACCTGGTGTGGGGTGCGGCCCTCACCCGGTTCCTCTCGCTGTCGGCGCGACAGCTCGGCGACGACTTCATCTCGGTGGGACGCGTTCAGGGCCCCACGCTCAAGGTCGTCGTCGACCGTGAGCGGGAGATCCAGGCGTTCGAACCCGAGTCCTACTGGGAGCTGTTCGGCGAACTGTCGAAGGCACAGGGGGACGGATTCGAGGCCCAGTATTTCTTCCGGGACGTCGACGGAACGGAGGCCGAGCGGATCTGGGACGGACCGACCGCGGAGACGCTGGCCGAGGCGCTGCGGGCGGCCGACGACGCCCGGGTCGACGACGTGAACCGGCGCATCCGGACCGACGAGCCGCCGGCGCCGTTCAATACGACCCAGTTCATCCGCGCGGCCGGATCGCTTGGCTACCCGGCCCAGCGGGCGATGTCGCTCGCGGAGGACCTCTACACCGCCGGCTTCGTCAGCTACCCCCGGACGGACAACACGGTCTATCCGGACGACCTCGATCCCCGGGAGCTGCTCGAGTCGTTCCGGGGGTCGCCGTTCTCCGAGGACGCGGAGGCGCTGCTGAACCAGGGGGCGATCGAGCCGACCGAGGGCGACGAGGAGACCACCGACCACCCGCCGATCCACCCGACCGGGGAGCTGCCGGACCCCTCCGAGCTCTCGGCGGACGAGTGGGAGATCTACGAGCTGATCGTGCGGCGGTTCTTCGCCACCTGCGCGCCGCCGGCGACCTGGGAACACCTCCGCGTGGTCGCGCTCGCGGACGGGCCCGCCCACCGGATCGCGAGCGAGGCCGATCCGGGGGCCGCGCTACGGGATCCGGAGGGGAGCTCCGAAAGCCCGGAACTGCTCGCGGAGGACGGGCTCCGCCTGAAGGCGAACGGCAAGCGGCTGCTCGAGGCGGGCTACCACGACGTCTACCCGTACGTCTCCTCGAGCGAGACGCTGGTCCCGGACGTCGAGGAGGGGGAACGGCTCCGGCTCGGCGAGCGACGGCTGGAGGCCAAGGAGACGCAACCACCGCGCCGCTACGGCCAGTCGCGGCTCATCGAGAGGATGGAGGAACTCGGGATCGGGACGAAGGCCACTCGCCACCACACCATCGAGAAGCTGTACGACAGGGGATACATCGAGAACGATCCGCCCCGGCCGACCCGGCTGGCGGAGGCTGTCGTGGAGGCGGCCGAGCGGTTCGCCGAGCCGATCGTGAGCGAGGGGATGACCGCGCAGCTCGAACGTGACATGGCAGCGATCGCCCGCGGCGAGAAGGAGTACGGGGAGGTGACCGCCGAGTCGAAGGAAATCCTGGAAACGATCTTCGAGGAACTCACGGAGTCGCGGGAGGAGATCGGCGAGCACCTCCGGCAGTCGCTGAAGGCCGACAAGACGCTTGGCCCGTGTCCCGAGTGCGGCTCGCAGCTTCTGGTCCGGAAGTCCCGGTACGGCTCGTACTTCGTCGGCTGCGACGGCTATCCCGACTGCGAGTACACGCTGCCGCTCCCCTCGACCGGGCGGCCGGTGATCCTCGAGGAGACCTGCGAGGAGCACGACCTCCGGCACGTGAAGATGCTGGCCGGACGGAAGACGTTCGTCCACGGCTGCCCGCAGTGCAGGGCCGACGAGGCCGACGAGACCGACGACGAGGTGATCGGTGACTGCCCCGAGTGCGGCGAGACGCACGGGGGTGCGCTCGCGATCAAGCAGCTCCGGAACGGCTCCCGGCTGGTCGGCTGCACGCGATATCCCGACTGCGAGTACTCGCTACCGCTGCCCCGCCGCGGCGAGATCGAGGTGACCGACGAGCGCTGTGAGGAACACGACCTGCCGCACCTGCGGGTCCACTCCGGCGACGAGCCGTGGGAGCTCGGGTGTCCGATCTGCAACTACCGGGAGTACAAGGCCCGGCAGGAGGGCTCCGAGCTCGAGGTGATCGACGGGATCGGCGAGAAGACCGCCGAGAAGCTCCGGGACGCCGGCGTCGAGGACGTCGGCTCGCTGAAGGAGGCCGACCCCGACGAACTCGCCGAGAAAGTCGACGGCGTGGGGGAAGACGCGGTTCGCGACTGGCAGGCGAAGGCCGACTAGGTCACCTCTTTTTGCGTCGGTGCGCTCGCTTCGCTCGCGGAGGCTCGAGTGGGTCGCTTCGCTTCGTGTTTTTCTCGTATCCGCCGACGTGGAGTTTGCAGTCCACCTCCCGGACGAGTACGCCGAGTCCCCCGGCGAACCCGTCTATGCGACGCTGGCGACGGTTCCGTTCAAGGAGTCCGCCAATCCCAGCGCCCGCGAACAGGCCAAGATCCACGCCAGAGAGGAGATGGACGAGTGACCGCTACCTACTACAGCGAGAGAGTCCCGCCGTTCACGGCGGGCGTGAATCGCGTCTACCGGCCCAACCGAATAAGTTAAGATGGCAGCCGACAAACATGAGCGTAGCTCACTCGGGAAAACTGGAGGTGGTTTGGCGTTCCTCCGTCATCAAAAACGCGAGCCTGCCCGATGTGAGGCTTTGCCGTAAGGCAGAGTCAGGTCGATGGCACGGCCCGTGTGGTTCAAGCGGATACCCAAGCATACCACTCCCTTTCGGGACCGACGAACAGCACACAAACCGGAGTACCCGCGAGGGGGAATCTTGCCTCCGTGTCTGTGGGCCCGCCACAGACAGCGAGAGGAAACCTCGGTGTTCACGCCGAGGAGGATGTCATTCCACGCTAACGCGCCGGGCTCTCGCCGCGAAATTTCACTGGTGCCGTCTCTCCTTTCAGTCCAACCGATCGAGTCCCCCCCGTCGTTCGCGATGCATAATCCCACCCGCAAACCGCCGGAGTTTGGCCACGAGTTCGTCCTCGGTCTCGTAGGTTTCGACGCGCAAATCCCACCGGACGGATGCCGACCGTATCATCGCACTCGTCACGTCGTCCTCGTGGACGAAAATCAATCGTTCACCGTGCGTGTCCGCGAGATTTTCGAGGATACTACCCGCCTCTTCCCCGACGCCAAAATTGTGACCGAGGAACGGCACAACGAACGCGGTTGCGTTGCTACATCGGGCGTATTCGATGCTCTGGGTCACCGCATCCACTTCATCAGTATCGATGTCGACGTCGAGAGCGAGAAACGCATTTACTCCCGGATCGATTCGAAGTTTCCCTTGGACGCGTCGCAAGAGCGCCTGCGCCTCGTTGATGTCGTCCTTGTTCCGGAAGAGCCGGCGTAACGGCCCGGGAAGTTCGTCGACGTCGATTTCACGACGGTCCTCCTCGCTGAGGACGTAGTTGAGGTTGAACGACTTGTACGGCCCCATCAGGTAGAACAGAAACCGGTCGTAGGTCACGCTCCCGAGCCGGTTAGCAATCAGCTCGCGCGTGATCTCGACAGTCATTGCCGCTTCTATTCGGCGAATATATTTAAATAAGGGTGTTTTTGAGAGGTCCTGGCTTGACAACGACTAAGCGTCCCCGGTTCGTATCGCAACGTACGATGGCCACGGATCAAACGCGGACGGTCGGCGGCGACGCCCCGGACGATCCGGCAGACCTGCTGCCCGAGGAGAGTGTCCTCAGTCTCGAGGAGTACCTCGACATGCACGCGGCTGTCGGCCACCGTACCCGCTACGAAATCCTCTATCGGCTCGTCCATGGCGGCGAGATGAGCCCCAAAGAACTCGAGGACGCACTCGAGATCGACGACAGCACGCTCCACTACCATCTCAACAAACTCGTGGACGTCGGCCTCGTCGAGAAGCGCCAGCGCACGGAGCGTGGACAGGACGGACTGTACACGTATTATCGGGCGACCGTCTTCGGCGAGGTGACGCTCACCGACGGCGTCGACGAATTGATCCGTGGCGAACGGGCGTTCGAAGAGATGTACGACAGTTCGAGGGATCACACGAAATCTAGGAGAAAGCCTCGCGGTTCACCGCGGGAATGAAGCCGACTCGAGCAGCGAGTGCGTAGACTGTGGAAGTGACGGAATAACGCGGAGTGGAGCTTCCTTCCGATGTCTCGACTGCAAGTTGGACGCACACAGCGACGTGGCAGGCGCGTGGAATCTCCTGCAACAGGAAGAAGGGCCGATGGCTCGGCCGGCTGCTCTGTCTGTTGGACGCGACAGGGACGCATCCGAGAATCCACCGCGACGCGGTAGGATCTGCCCAGCTCGATGCGGAGCGCATGCAGCGTGAGCATCGCCCACTCGGCGAACCCGCCACCCCCTTCGGGGTCGGCGGGTTCGTCCGGGTTAGCAACACCTGATTTGGCCTTAGCAACCGTAACACGGGTGAAGAGATGGAACCCCGACGCCACAATACTTCGTCTCTTCGCTTTCTACCGAGATGACGCGGTCGTCGTCGTTGCGTCTAGCGAAACTACAGAGCCAAGTATTGATACGGGCAATTCTACAAGCGAAACTACACTTTTGCGTTGAACTCTTCCACAAGCTGACGCGCATCGCTATCGGTCATAGTGAAGATTTTTCTCGTCCCGTTCTCGAGCCGGATTGCTACGCCGGAGGGTTCTCGAACGTACCTATAGTACACGACAACAGCGAATACCGCGCCCAGCAAGAACAAGAGCCATACACTTCCGGGAACGGATGAGACGCCCAAAATATCAAATAATATGACACCGGCTGCCGGCGGTACGAGAAATGCGATGGAGAGCGGCCACAAGTCATCAATGCCGAACGAAGAGTGACGGCGCTCGACGCTCACGACATTCGATGGAACGAGATAATACCGATAGTCCGTTCGAGTCAGCAATCCAGATGTGACCCCATCGATGAAAATAACATCGTCAGCTAACTGCTCAAACTCCGTTTCGAGTTCGTGAACGTTTCGCAACTGAATATGATCTTCCTCGGTCGTGGTCCCGATAGCAACGCCATCTGATCCGCGGAGCATGAGGTACGCAACTGCTCCTAACGCAACTGGGAACGCCGCGGCAAGGGCTGATCCTGAAACAGCAATTATCCCAGCGACTACCAATAGCACTCCACCAACAGCGTATTGAAGGAGCTGTTTTGACTCCGCTTTAATATCGAGGTAAGCGATCCGAGAAATATTATAGTGCCGATCGGTTCCTGAATCCAACGAGAACGATAATGTGTTGGTCTCCCCCATGTATTCAAGAATGTATCTGATAAATATTAAAACTCCTGCCCTTGGGCAGTGGATCGTTGCTCTAGTCGAATATGTGATCAAAAGTCACGACAGGCGGGAGTAGCGTGTCCGAGCTACCCGCCGAATCCGTTCCCTGTGGTGTAGTTCCGTCTTCAGTCGCTAGCGGTGAACAGCTTCCGGGGCCAGGATATTCGTTCACCCACGGTGCGGCGATCTCGACGGCCTCGTGTGCCCCGCAAAGGGGTCGCGCGTACGTCAAAAGCACCGTGCGTATCGGTAGCGGGCGGCATGAACGACCATGTAAGATCAGTCGCATCACTTAAACGTGCCGCCGGCGTAGTAGTGATGTGACTCAAGAAAGCGGGCGCCGGAACCTCCGGATGCCCAACAGCGACGAAGTTTTCGCCGTGGTGACGGATCATCTCGGAGGAAACCACGTACGGCTGCGCTGTGCGGACGGAAAGGAGCGTCTCGGACGCATTCCCGGCCGGATGAAGTATCGAACCTGGATAGAAGTGGACGACGTCGTCGTCGCCGAGCCGTGGGACTGGCAGGACGAGAAGGCCAACATCGAGTGGCGATACACCGGGGACGACGCCGAACAGCTCCGGCGCGAAGGCCACATCGACTAGCGACTTTTACGTGTTCGTCCGGTAGAGCGCACATGAACGAGAGCGTGCTGGAGACGATCGGCTCGCCTTTGGTTCGGGTGAATTCGCCCGAGGGAGCGACGGTCGTGGCCAAGCTCGAATCGCGCAATCCGGGAGGATCCGCCAAGGATCGCCCCGCGCTGTACATGGTCGAGGCCGCCGAAGACGCGGGCGACATCGAGCCGGGAGACGCGCTCGTGGAGCCGACCTCCGGCAACACCGGGATCGGACTGGCGATGGTCGGGGCCGCCAGGGGCTACGACGTGACGCTCGTGATGCCCGCCTCTCAGTCCGCCGAACGACGGGAGATCATGCGGGCGTACGGCGCCGAGATCGAGCTCGTCGAGGGGGACATCTCCGACGCCAAGGACCGCGCGGACGAACTGGAGGCGGAGGGCATGATCCAGCTGCGGCAGTTCGAGAACGAGGCCAACCCCCGGTCGCACTACGAGACGACCGGGGCGGAGGTGCTCGAGCAGGTGGGCGACAGGACCGTCGACGCGCTCGTCGCCGGCGTGGGGACCGGCGGCACGATCACCGGGACCGCCCGGCGGCTCCGGGAGGCGTTCCCGGACCTCCAGGTCGTCGCGGTCGAGCCCGAAGACAACGCCGTACTGTCGGGCGATCCCCCCGGGGACGACGACTTCCAGGGGATGGGTCCGGGGTTCGTCTCGCCGAACCTCGACGTCGACTTGCTGGACGAGGTCCGGACGGTCGGGGTGGCCGCCGCGGAACGCGAGTGTCGCCGGCTCGCCCGCGAGGAGGGGATCCTGGTGGGGCAGTCGAGCGGCGCGTCGAACCTGATCGCCCGCGACGTCGCCGCCGAACTCGTCGCGGACGGGGTCGCGGACCCGCTCGTCGCCACCGTGTTCTGGGACTCGGGGGAGCGGTACATGTCCACCGGAATGTTCGATCCGGAGTAGTCACGCCGGGACCGGACGTCGTCCCCTCCGCCACCGGCCGGCGAAAACGGCCTCCGGGTTTTTCTACCTCCCGCGAGCAGTACCCCACATGGTACGACGCAGCGTTCTCTTCTCCCCCGGCGATCGCCCGTCGCTCATGGAGAAGGCCCCGGGGGTCGGGGCCGACGCGGTGGTGTTCGATCTCGAGGACGCGGTGGTCCCCGCCCGGAAAGCCGAGGCCCGCGAGGCGGTCCGGGACGTGCTCGCCGCCGACCGGTTCGATCCCGCTTGCGAGGTGTGCGTCAGGCTCACCCTCGAGGAGCCGGAGCGCGACCTCGAGGTCCTGGTCGGCGCGGAGACTCTTCGGCTCGATGCGCTGGTCTTGCCCAAGGTCGAGTCGGCGGACACGGTCCGGCGCCGGGCGAAGATGGCCCGCTCGCGGGGGCTGGACGTCCCCATTCTGTCACTGGTGGAGACCGCCGCCGGCGTGCTCGCGGCGGAGGAGATCGCGGCCGCCGAGCCGACTGCCGCCCTCGTGTTCGGCGCGGAGGACCTCTCGGCGGACGTCGGGGCGACCCGAACGGCGGCGGGGACCGAGGTGCTGTACGCCCGCGAACACGTGGTGCTTGCGGCGTCCGCCGCGGGGGTGGACGCGATCGACACGGTGTACACCGACTTCGAGGACGACGACGGACTCCGGGAGGAGACATCCTTCGCGCGTCAACTCGGGTTCGACGGGAAGCTGGCGATCCATCCCGCACAGGTGCCGGTCATCAACGACGCGTTCACGCCCGGGGAGTCGGAACGGGAGTGGGCCCGGCGCGTGCTCGCGGCCCGGGCGGAAGCCGACCGCGACGAACGCGGGGTCTTCGAGGTCGACGGCGAGATGATCGACCGGCCGTTGATCGCCAGGGCCGAGCGAATCCGGGAGCTGTCGGCGGCGGCGGGGATCGACCCCGATCCGGAGCCCGGCCCGAGTTCGTGACCCCTCCCGTTTGACGGTTTCAGACGTCGAAGCGAGCAATCGGTACTGTTAACGGTCGCCGAGAGGCTACCTCAATTATGGCTGACCAGGCCAACCCATTCGAGAGCCTCCAAGAGCAGATCTCGGACGCCGCGGCGCACCTCGACATCGAGGAGGGGGTCGTCGAGCGACTCAAGAACCCCGAACGCGTGCTCGAGACCAACCTCACCGTCGAACTGGACGACGGCTCGCTCGAGACCGTGCGCGCGTATCGGTCGCAGTTCAACGGTGACCGCGGGCCGTACAAGGGGGGAATCCGGTACCATCCCGGAGTCACCCGCGACGAGGTGAAGGCGCTCTCCGGGTGGATGGTGTACAAGTGCGCCGTCGTCGACGTCCCCTACGGCGGCGGCAAGGGCGGGATCGCGATCGATCCCGCCGACTACAGCGAGGCGGAACTCGAACGGATCACCCGGGCGTTCGCGATGGAGCTTCGTCCCCTGATCGGCGAGGACGTCGACATCCCCGCCCCGGACGTGAACACCGGCCAGCGGGAGATGAACTGGATCAAGGACACCTACGAGAAGCTGGAGAACACGACCGCCCCCGGCGTGATCACCGGGAAGGCGCTCGATTCGGGCGGGTCGGAGGGACGCGTCGAGGCGACGGGTCGATCGACGATGCTGGCCTCCCGCGAGCTGTTCGACTACCTGGGCCGGGACATCGAGGGGGCCACCGTCGCCGTCCAGGGCTACGGGAACGCCGGGTCGGTGGCGGCGTACCTGCTCGACGACCAGGGCGCGGACGTCGTCGCGATGTCCGACTCCTCGGGCGGCATCTACAACCCCGACGGCTTCGACGCCCGCGCGGTGAAGGCCCACAAGGCCGAGACCGGCAGCGTCGTCGGCTATCCCGACGCTGCCGAGGAGCTCACGAACGAGGAACTGCTCACGCTCGACGTGGACCTGCTCGTCCCGGCGGCCCTGGAGAACGCGGTCGACGCGGACATCGCGCGGGACCTCGAGGCTGACGTCGTCGCCGAGGCGGCCAACGGGCCGCTGACGCCGGACGCCGACGACGTGCTCGCCGAGCGCGACGTCTACGTCCTGCCCGACATCCTCACCAACGCCGGCGGCGTCACGGTGTCGTACTTCGAGTGGGTGCAAAACAGACAGCGCTTCTACTGGACCGAAGAGCGGGTCATCGAGGAGCTTCGCCGAATCGTCACGACCGCGTTCGACGACCTCGTGAAGACTTACGAGGAGGGCGACCTCCCCAACCTCCGGACGGCCGCCTACGTGGTCGCGATCAGGCGGGTCGCGAACTCCTACGAGCAGGGCGGCAACTGGCCCTGAGCCTCGCCGAAAGTCGGGCCCCGGTCAGTCGTCCGAGACAGAGAACGCCGCGGCCGCCTGTCGGAGCCGATCGGACACCCCGGGGAGTTCCCGTTCCTCGACGCCGCCCTCCTTCTGGATCTCCCGGAGGGACCTGGGATACGTCCGCAGCTCCTTGTGGATCGCGATGCCGGCCTGCGCCCCTTTCCCCATCGCCACCGGTACCTGGTTGTGTCCGGGAGTGACGTCGCCGACCGCGTAGACGCCGTCGACGCTCGTGCGGCCGTGGTCGTCGACGGCCACCGTGTCGTCCTCGTTCCGGTCGAGGCCGAGGTCCTCGAGGAGTTCGCTCCGGTAGTTGGAGCCGTACATCGGGAATCCACCCCTGTACTCGCGGAACGTCCCGTCCTCGAACTCGAACCCCTCGAGCCAGCCGTCGTCGCGCTTTCTCATGCCCGTGATCTCCTCGTGAACGACGTCGACCGGGTGCGCCTCGAGCAGGCGGGCGGTCTCCTCGTCCCAGGCCGGGGTTTCGCCGCGGGTGAGCAGGTCGACGTCGTCGGTGAAGTTCAGCAGAACCATCGCCACGTGGGCGGCCGCCTCCCCCGCCCCCATCACGTACACCGGTTCGTCGATGAACACGTACGCGTCGCAGTGCAGACAGTAGTGGAGCCCGCGTCCCGTCCGGGGGAGGGGCGGATCGGGCCGTTCGTCGCTGAATCCGACGGCGAGCACCACCCGGTCGGCGCGGTAGACGGCGTTGGACGTCTCGAGTCGGAATCCGCCGTCGCCGTCGGGATCGATCGCGCCCACGTACTGCCGTCGGTAGTCGGCGCCGTACTCCTGCACCTGTTCGCGCGCCGTGGCGAGGAACTCGTTGCCCGACGTCTCTTCGGTGACGCCGATCACGTTGTGCGTCTCGAGCATCATCGCCGCCCGGCCGCCGCCGCGGTCGAGGACGATCGTGTCGTGGCCGAGCCGGGTCGTGTAAAGCGCCGCCGACAGTCCCGCCGGACCGCCGCCGACGACCGCGACCTCGTACTCGCCCTCGACGCGATCCGCCCGCTCGTCGTCCTCGATACCGTCTGCCTCCGTCGAATCCATAGGTCGGATACGTGCTTGAGACGCTTAACTTGACAGATCCGTTCCGCGATTCGGCGGCCGGGTGGCTGATCGTCCGGTAATGGTCTACAACAGTCATCGTCAGTCGCGACGGACGACCCCGTAACAGTTTCCGCTCGAGACCTCGAACGACGCCAGCCGGAGCGTGCTCTCCTCGACGTCGGCGACGAACTCGTCGGGATCGTAGACGTGGTAGAACCGGGGAACCGTTTCCCCGTCCGGTAGCGTCCAGTCGACGGCCGTGTCGAATCCCTCCTCGCGGTCGAACCGGTCGTGCGTCGTGCTCCAGGCGCTGACGAGCGCAATCCCGTCCTCCCGGAGCACCCGGGCCAGTTCGTTCAGGCTGTGGATCCGCCGCTCCCGGGGCGAGAGGTGGTGCAGGGCGGCCACGTACACGCCGACGTCGACCGCCCGGTCGGCCACCGGGAGCGCCGCCGCGTCGCCGTGCAGGAACGCCGAGCCGGCGTCGAACTCGCGCTCGATCCCGCGCCGGCGCGCCTCCTCGAGCAGTTCGCGGCTCAGGTCCACCCCGAGCGCGAGGTCGACCCGTTCCGCGAGCGGCTCTGTGTGTCGGCCGTTGCCACATCCCACGTCGAGGCCGACCGTCACGCGATCGCCCTCCCCCTCGGGGCGTCGCTCCAGAAACGACGTGACCTCCGGCCACGGGTGTTCCCGGGTCGCCGAGAAATGCGCTGCGATCCGATCGTACGTCCGGCCGGTGGAGCGCCCGGGCATCTCAGAATACCACGAACACGAACGTCAGGTAGCCGGACGCCAGGAGGACGACTGCGTGTTTCGCCCCGCTTTGCACCGTCCCCTCGCCCAGTTGCCCCGCAATCAGCCCCGAGAACAGCGCCTGGATCATCGTCGCGTGGAACAGAAGCTCCTCGTAGGCGGAGACGTCGACCTGCGTGATCGTGTCCACGAACCCGACGGTCGCGCCGGCGGTCGGCTGTGCGAGCTCCGGATCGAACTGCGCCCCCTCGACCGCGGGGACGAACGCCACCGTCAGCGCGACCACGATCCCCAGGAACACCAGAAACGAGATGTAGATGACGATGAGGTACGTCAGCATCACTTGCCTGCGCTCCCGGCGGAGCCGACGGGTCGCGCGGGCCTCGTCGGCAGCGATCGTCAACACCGGCGCGACGTCGCCGCTGGCGTGGACCGCGTTCGTGATCAGCGCGACCGATCGGGAGATCATGGGGGAGTCGGCGCGGCGTTCGAGCCGGTAGAGGGCGCTCTCGACGTCGGCCCCCCACTCGACGTCGCGCCAGGTGCGCTGCAGCTCCGCGGAGAGTTCGTCGAGGTCCGACTCCGAGACGCGCTGGAGGCTCTGCACGACGCTCATCCCCGCGTCGTTGACGCTGGCGAACCGGTCGAGGAAGTCCGGCACCGCCCGCTCGATCGCTCGCCGCCTGCGGGCCTGCAGCTCGAACACGCCGGCGTACACGGCCATGGCGAACACCGTCGCCTCGACGACCGGTCGGTCGACGGCGGCGAGGATCCCGACGGGATCGAAAAGCGCCGTCGGCTCCGCGGTCGCGAGCACCCACAGCACTCCGATCGGGGCCGTGAGGATGAACGTCGCGGAGGGCGTCCGATAGGCCACCCGGAGGGGGTTCTTCGCGCGCTCGAAGAGGTCGTGGAACCGGTCGTACGCCGCGAGACGCTCGATCGCGAGCCGTCGCCCCTCGGCGGTCGATCCGCCGTCCGAGCGCGCCCCGGTCCCGGAGCGAACGCCCGCGTCCCCGCCGACCGGCGGACTCGTCGCCTGCCGCCTCGCGACGTCGGCCGGCGGGCGGTTCGGGGCGTCGGCTCCACCGGGTGCGCCGAGCGATTCGGTGGCGTTGCCGACGTACGTCACGAACGCGAGGCTGCCGAGCGGGACGCCCAGGTAGACGATCAGCCGGAGTATCGGGAGCGTGTCGTTCAACACCAGCCCCACGACCACGAGAATCGTCACCAGGAACAGCGGCCCGGCCACGAGGGTCGTCACGTACGCCTCGGCGAACGTCGAAAGCAGCTCGAGGTACTGCTCCTGCTGGGCCTTCGCCTCCTCCTGGAACCGCTCGTACTGGTCGCGGAGGAACGCCGAGAGGCTCTGTCCGGACTCGAGTATCGACGCCAGGTTCTCCGTGAACTCCGACATGTTCGCGCTGGGGGTCCGCCGGGCCGTCTCCCGGAGGGCGGTCAAGGCGTCAGTTCTGAACGTCTCCATGTCCCGGACCGCCACGGAGAGCTCACGGGCCGCCTCGCCGTACACGCGTTCGTTGCGCGCCAGCGTGTGCAACACGACGGGGAACGCCATCCCCGACCGGGAGAGCGCGTAAATAAACGCCACCGTCCGGGGGAGCGTCGAGTCGATTCGCTGCGCCCGGATCTCGGCCCGCCGGTCGAGCAGTTCCCACCGCAGGTAGTAGGTACCCAGCGCGAGCACGGCGCCGGTCGTCGCCCCGGAGAACGCAAGCAGCACGAAAAGCTCCCCGAGCCCGATCTCCGACAGGCGCGCGAGGGGGGCCAGAAACGACAGCGCGGGCGGGAGCGCGGCCCGCAGCGCCGCCTCGGTGAGCGCGAGCCCGGAGAGCACGTAGCCGGCCACGTACACCCCGACGACGCTGCCGGCCCCGGCCAGGACCGCGCCGTACAGCAGGGTCTTGGCGGCGTACACCCGGTGCGTCTCGCCGACGTGTGCCGCACGGAGCCGCTGGCGCTGGCGCTCGGTCGTGGCCGCGGTTCCGGCGACGTACTCCCCGAACGCCGCCAGCGCGGCCCGCGTCACGAGCAGGTCGAGCCCGTCGTCGACCCGCGAGGCCGCGAGCGCCGCGATCACTCCGACCGCGACGAACAGGGGGAGCAGGTACCACATCAGTCGCCCCCGCCGTCGGCGGCCGCCGCTCTCCCGGACGCCTCCACCTCGTCTTCGAGCCGCCGCATCGTCCGCTCGGGGTCGGCGTAGTACTCGTTCACCAGGGCGGTGAACCGGCGGTAGCCGGTCACGCCCAGCTCCCGAAGCTGCCGGAGGAAGGTCCCCCGGCGTCGCAGTTCGGAGAGCAGCTCGGACCGGCTCCAGCCGCGCTCGGACTGGATCTCCGACAGCAGGGACGAATCGCTGCGCGTGAACTCGTCGGTTTCCGGGTTCCAGTCGAACGCGGCCGCGTAGTCGAGTTCGCCGGTCCGCTGGTCGATCCCCCGGATCTCGCCGACGATCTTCGCCCGCCGGAGGCGCTCGTCGTCGAACCGGACGAGCCGCTGGACCGTGACCATGTCCAGCGACTGCACCATCGCCCGGGGGAC
This sequence comes from Haloferacaceae archaeon, assembly GCA_036625675.1. GTDB lineage: Archaea > Halobacteriota > Halobacteria > Halobacteriales > Haloferacaceae > Halalkaliarchaeum. The sequence continues at coordinate 191 of JAZKTH010000032.1, read as the reverse complement.
GTTGATCGGTTCGTTCTCGAGCCGGTTGATCACCGTGGGGATCGAGTCGGCGTGCATCGTCGAGAACGTGGTGTGGCCCGTGTTCATCGCCTGGAACAGCGTCACCGCCTCCTCGCCACGGACCTCGCCGACGATGATGTACTCCGGCCGGTGGCGTAGCGCTGAGCGAAGCAGGTCGTACATGTCGAGGT
>JAZKTH010000209.1:0-3040 GCA_036625675.1 Haloferacaceae archaeon | reverse complement strand
GTGCGCGTCGATCGACCCGGCGGCCGCCCCGGGAAGCGTGAAGTCAGGTGCCTCCTGTCCTACCCCGATCATGGGGAGAAGTTGCACACACGCCGACATGAGCCACCCGGGGGCGTGCAGCGGCGCTGCACGGAAGCGAAAGCCGAACCGGGAGCCTCCGTCCGCGGGAGGGATCTCGTGTGCAAAAGCGTTGCACGCCCCGGACCGATATTTAAGCGAACGACGAGAACGGACGGGCAGCTACATGGCCGGCGGTAGGGACATCGACGCGAATCAGGGCGACCGCGGGACGGAGGGTGCCGCCACGCCGAACGCCTCCCCGGAGGAGCGGTATCGAAAAATCTTCCTCCACAGCAACGACGCGATCATGATCGTCGATCTGGAGACGGAGTCGTTCCTCGAGGTCAACCCGGCGGCCCGTGAGTTGCTCGGCTACGACCGCGAGGAGTTCCGTTCGATGGATCCGGAGGACATCCACCCGAACGACCTCGAGCGGGTCCGTGAGGAGTTCCTCTCGCAGGTCGCCGAGGAGGGGTCGGGGTTCACCGACGACCTGACGTGTCTCACCAAGGACGGGGAGGAGATGCCGACGGAGATCTCAGGAGCCGCGCTCGATCCGGCCGACGACGGGGGCGAGCCGACGCGGATGATCGCGATGCTCCGGGACGTCTCCGGGCGCGTCGAACACCGGCGGGAACTCGAGGGGAAAGTCGAGCGGCTGAACCGGTTCGCGAGCGTGGTCTCCCACGACCTCCGGAATCCGCTCTCGATCGTCCGGGGACACGCGGAACTCGCCCGCGAGACGGGCGATCCCGAACACTTCGACGCGATCGAGGAGGCGGTCGACCGGATGGACGAACTGACCACCGACCTCCTGGAACTCACCCGCGCCGGGGACGTGATCGGCGAGCGGACGACGCTCGACCTGGGAACGCTGGCGCGGGAGGTGTGGCGGGACTGCGAGCTGGCCCCCGCGACGCTCGAGGTGGAGTCCACGGGAGCGATCAGCGCCGACCGGGGACGGATGCGCGAACTGCTCTCGAACCTCTTCGAGAACGCGTTCGCCCACGCCGGTCCCGACGTGACCGTTCGCGTCGGCGCGATCGAGGCCGGGGACGCGTCGGGGTTTTACCTCGAAGACGACGGGGACGGGATCCCGGAGAGCGACCGGGACGCGGTGTTCGAGTGGGGGCACACGACCGCCGCGGACGGAACGGGGTTCGGCCTCGCGATCGTCGCCGAGATCGCGGCGGCACACGGCTGGGAGATCGACGTGACCGACTCCCGGGCGGGCGGCGCCCGGTTCGAGATCGCTGGTACGTAACCGTTCCGTGGCGACGGAGCCGATCCGAACACTCGCCGGACCTTTTAGGCGCCTGCGCTCCGGGGAGGGAGACATGACGGACGACTCGCCCCCGGAGGCACCGGGGAAGGCCGCGACGTGGTACAGGGCGCTTTCTCCCGACGAACTACCCGAGGGACGGGTCAAGCCCGTGAACTGTGGCGACACGACCGTCGCGGTGACCCACTACGACGGCGAGTACGCCGCCCTCGCCAACAGCTGCCCGCACCAGGGCGGGCCGCTGGGGGAGGGGTCGATCGAGACCGGCTGGCTCCGGTGTCCGTGGCACGGCTGGGACTTCGACCCTCTCACCGGCGAGACGCCCGGCCCCCACGACGACTGCGTGCGGACGTATCCGGTCGAGGAGCGGGAGGACGGGATCTACGTCGGGTTCCCCGCGGAGGAGCCCCGCGAGCGAACGGTCTCGGACGTGATCGCCGAGACGCTGACGAACTGGGGAGTCCGGCAGGTCTGGGGCATCGTCGGCCACTCGAACCTGGGGCTGGCCGACGCACTCCGGCGCGAGTCCGAGCGGGGAAACCTGACGTACTACGGCGTCCGTCACGAGGGCGCCGGCGCGTTCGCCGCCTCCGCGTACGGGAAACTCACCGGGCGGCCGGCCGCCTGCTTCTCCATCGCCGGCCCCGGCGCGACGAACATGCTCACCGGGCTGTGGGACGCCAACGTCGACCGGTCGCCGACGATAGCGCTCACCGGCCAGGTGGAGTCGCAGGTGCTCGGCACGGGCAACTTCCAGGAGGTCGACCTCGAGGCGGCCTACGGCGACGTGGCCGCGTTCGAGGCGACCGTCCTGCCGGACAGCCGGCACGCCGAACTCGCGACCCGGGCGGCCAAGACCGCGATCCTCGAGCGCGGCGTCTCCCACCTGATCTTCCCCGACGAGATCCAGACGAAACCGGCCGAGGGCGCCGAGCCGGGGGATCCGGAGGGACGGATCACCGAACGCGACATCAGTCCGCCGGAGGACGCCCTCGAGGACGCGGTGGAGCTGCTGGAGACCGCCGAGCGACCGGTCATCGTCGTCGGTCACGGCGCCCGCTTCGAGATGGACGGCATCGTCGAACTCGCGGAGCGGTTCGACTGTCCGGTGCTCACGACGTTCAAGGCCAAGGGTCAGATCCCCGACTCCCACCCGCTGGCGGGCGGCGTCCTCGGGCGCAGCGGGACGCCGATCGCGAGCCACTTCATGAACGAGTCGGACCTGCTCGCCGTCTTCGGCGCCAGTTTCTCGAACCACACCGGGATCGCCGAGTACAAGCCGATCATCCACGTCGACTACGACGCGATGACGCTGGGGAAGTTCCACAGCGTCGACGTCCCCGTGTGGGGGGAGATCGGCGTCACCGTCGCGGAGATGCGCGACCGGCTCGACGACGACGTCGCCGCGGAGAGCCAGCGGGCGGAGCTCGCCGACCGGTGGGAGATCTGGCGCGAGGAGAAGGCGACTCGCCGGGCCCAGACGCCCGAGCGGGGCGTCAACTACGCCACCGCCTTCGAGGCGATGAGCCGGCTCGTCCCCGACGACGCGATCGTCCCGGTCGACGTCGGGAACAACACCTACGCGTTCGGGCGGTACTTCGAGTCGGAGGGCCAGCCCGTCCTGATGTCGGGGTACCTCGGGTCGATCGGGTTCGCGTTCCCGGCGGCGATGGGGGCGTGGGCGGCCACCCGGGAGCC
>JAZKTH010000031.1:0-18373 GCA_036625675.1 Haloferacaceae archaeon | reverse complement strand
CCGGGTTGGTGGTCTAGTCTGGTTATGACACCTCCTTGACATGGAGGAGGCCGGCGGTTCAAATCCGCCCCAACCCATTCTCGGCGGCACAACGCGACGAGCGAAGCGAGGAGCCGTGCCGCCGTTGATGGTTATCTGGAAGGATTTGAACCAGACCGCGAGGAGTCCCGAGCGAAGCGAGGGAAGCTCGCTGGCGGGGTTCAAATCCGCCCCAACCCATTCTCGGTGGCACAACGCGACGAGCCGAGTAGTGTGGGGTAGTTGCTGTCGTGCATGACCGACGAGACGTTTTATGTCTCGAGGAAATATCGGTCGCAGGATGAAACGACGAACGCGCCGGGCCGTTCTGGGCGCCGTGGGCGCCAGCGCCATCGGATTCGGGGGCTGTCTCGGGGGCGGAGACGGGGGCGGTGACGCCGAACGTGGCGCGACGGATTCACCCGACGACGGGAGCGGAACCGACGAGATGTCGGCGTGGCGAACCGCGGAACTGACCGACGTCACCACAGACGAGCAGTTCAGGATCTCGGAACTCGACGCCCCGGTGCTGGTCCATCCGTTCGCGATCTGGTGCAGCACCTGTAGTCGCCAGAACCGGGAGATCGACGCGCTTCAGCGGGAGAACGGTCGCGAGGTCGTCCAGTTGAACATCGGCGACTCCGAGAACGGGGACGACGTCCTCGAGTACGCCGAGGCGAACGGATACGCCGACCACAGCCGGTTCGCTGTCGCATCGAGCAGCGTCGCCAGCGCGCTCGTGGAGGACTTCGGTCCGGCGGCGGTTTCGCCGCCGCAGTCCCCGGTGATCCTCGTGTGTTCCGACGGGAACGCCCACGAAATCGGCAAAGTTGCCGGGCCCGAGACCATCGAGAGCGAGATCGAGACGAACTGCGGATGAGCCCGGCCGCGTTCGCGGAGATGTTCTGGATCGGGGTCGCGACGCCGCTTACGGCCGTCTGCGTCCTTCCGCTTTATCCCGCGTTCGTCTCGTATCTCGCCAGCGCCGGCGGCGACGACGGCCGACGCCGCTCCCCCGCCGTGCTCGGGCTGCTCGTCGTCGCCGGCGTCATCAGCTTCATGGCCGTCGTCGGGTACCTCTTCGTCGTGGTCCTGGGTGCCGGGATCGAGGGAGGGTTCGTCGGCCGGTTCGGACCGTGGGTGTTCGCCGTCCTCGCGCTCGTCGGCGCGGTGTTGCTCGTCGACCCGGCGGGGTTCTCGCGACTTCCGTCCCTCGAGCCGCCGCACACCGAGCACCCCCACGTCTCGGCGTTCGCGTACGGCTTCTTCTTCGGGGGCGTCGTCATCCCGTGCAACCCGGGGTTCATCGGCCTCTTTTTCGCCCGCCAGGCGGTGCTGTTCGAGGGTGCCGTCCAGAATATGGTCGGATTCCTCCTTTTCGGCCTCGGCATCGGCGCGCCGCTGCTCGCGTTCGCTATCCTCTCGGAGTCGCTCGGCCGCCGGGTCACGAGAACGCTCGCCCGGTACTCGAACCCGATCAACCGCCTCGTCGGGGGATTCCTGCTGTTCGTGGCCGTCTATTACCTGGCCTTCGTCTTCGCCGTCGTTCCGGGGTGGAGCCCGTCTCCCCCGTCGCTCCCGTTCTTCGGATGAAACGCGGGTGAGCAGACGCGAGCCACGTCGTTCGTTCGGTCAGCCGGCCGTACCTCCGATCGGGACTACTCGAGGTCGAACCGATCGAGCCCCATCACTTTCCCCCACGCGTCCACGAAGTCGTGCACGAACTTCTCCTCCCCGTCGTCGCTACCGTAGACTTCCGCGACGGCGCGAAGCCGGGAGTTCGAACCGAAGACGAGGTCGAAGCGGGTGCCCCTCCACTTTCGTTCGCCCGTGTCGCGGTCGATCCCCTCGTACACGTTTTCGTCGTTCGGGGACTGTACCCACTCCGTGTCCATGCCGAGCAGGTTCACGAAGAAGTCGTTGGTCAGCGTTCCCGGCCGGTCGGTGAAGACGCCGAGGTCGGACTGGCCGTAGTTCGCGCCCAGCGCCCGCATCCCGCCCACCAGCACGGTCATCTCGGACGGCGTCAGCGTCAGCAGGTGCGCCTTGTCTACCAGCAACTCCTCCACCGGCCGGTCGTGCCCGTCCCCGAGGTAGTTGCGGAACCCGTCCACCTTCGGCTTGAGCGCGTCGAAGGAGTCGACGTCGGTCTGTTCCTGCGAGGCGTCCGTGCGGCCCGGTTCGAAGGGGACCTCGACGTCGTAGCCGGCGTCCGCCGCCGCCCGCTCGACGGCCGCGTTGCCGCCCAGCACGATCAGGTCCGCAAGCGAGACGCGCGTCCCGTCCGAGCGCGAGCCGTTGAACTCCGCCTGGATCCCCTCCAGGGTCTCCAGCACGGTCGCCAGCTCCTCGGGCTCGTTGACCTCCCAGCTACGCTGGGGTTCGAGCCGGATCCGGGCGCCGTTCGCGCCGCCGCGCTTGTCGCTGTCGCGGTACGTCGACGCCGACGCCCAGGCGGTCTTGACCAGCTGGGGGACGGACAGTTCCGACTCGAGGAGCCGCCCTTTGAGTTCGGCGACCGCCTCCTCGCCGATCAACTCGTGATCGACCTCCGGGAGGGGATCCTGCCACAGCATCTCTTCGTCGGGGACCTCCGGGCCGAGGAACCGCGACGGCGGCCCCATGTCGCGGTGGATCAGCTTGTACCACGCCTTCGCGAAGGCCTCCCGGAACTCGTCGGGGTTCTCCTGGAAGCGCTCGACGATCTCCCGGTAGTCGGGATCCTCCTTCAGGGCGATGTCCGTCGTCAGCATCATCGGGGTGCGCTTCTGCGACGGGTCGTGGGCGTCCGGGACGGTGTCCCGTAGCTCCTCGCCCTTCGGCGTCCACTGCCACGCGCCGCCGGGGCCCTTCTCGGGTTCCCACTCGTAGTCGAGCAGGTTGTCGAGGTAGCCCATGTCCCACTGGATCGGCGCGTCGGTCCAGGGGCCCTCGATGCCGCTGGTGATCGTGTCGGGGCCCTTGCCCGACCCGTACTCGTTCTCCCAGCCGAGACCCTGCTTCTCGATGGGCGCCGCCGCGGGCTCGGGGCCGAGGTTCTCGCTCGAGTCGGCCCCGTGGACCTTCCCGAACGTGTGGCCGCCGGCGATGAGCGCGACCGTCTCCTCGTCGTTCATCGCCATCCGACTGAACGACTGGCGAATGTTCTTCGCCGACGCGAGCGGCGCCGGTTCGCCGTCCGGTCCCTCCGGGTTCACGTAGATGAGCCCCATCACTGTCGCGCCCAGCGGGTCCTCCAGTTCCCCCTCCTCGTCGAATCGCTCGGAGGCTTCCATTTCGCCTTCGGGGCCCCAGTCGACGGACTCGTCGGGCGCGAAGTCGTCCTCGCGACCGCCGGCGAACCCGAACGTCTCGAAGCCCATCGACTCCATGGCGACGTTCCCCGCCAGGACCAGCAGGTCGGCCCACGAGAGCTTGCGACCGTACTTCCGCTTGACCGGCCACAGCAGCCGGCGCGCCTTGTCCAGGTTCGCGTTGTCGGGCCAGCTGTCGAGCGGGGCAAAGCGCTGTCTCCCGCCGGCGGCGCCTCCGCGGCCGTCGGTGGTCCGATACGTCCCGGCGCTGTGCCACGCCATCCGGATGAAGAGCGGTCCGTAGTGACCGTAGTCGGCCGGCCACCAGTCCTGGGACGTCGTCATCACGTCCTCGATGTCCGCCTTCACGGCATCGAGGTTGAGGGATTCGAAGGCCTCGGCGTAGTCGAAGTCCTCTCCCAACGGATCGATCTGTCGGGCGTTCTGGTCGAGTATCTGCAGGTTCAACTGGTTGGGCCACCAGTCTTGATTGGAACTCATCGTCGGTAATTTACTTCTTTGTCATATTAACGTTGTCCAATCGGTAAGGAATCCTTGTACATCTCGGAAGTAATCTATCGAATCTAGTAACCCAAGTCACGCCAGTCCTAACTAATCCTCCGGGACCGCAGGATTCCGGCGACGTCCGCTTCGACTGTCCCTCCTCGGTCGCCACCCTCGGCAAATTCGTGATCGCTAAGGTGTTCTGGATTGAGTGCCACTCACATGGTCGATGCCCAGGCAGTTTTGAAACACGTTCGGGACGTCGTCTCCGTCGTCGACGAGGGGGGTTCGATCCTGTACGTCACGCCGTCGGTCGAGCGAGTGCTCGGCTACGATCAGGACGCACTCGTCGGTGACGACGTCTTCGAGTACATCCATCCCGAGGATCGGGACCGGGTCCTCGATACCTTCGGCAGGGAGCTCGCCGCCGACGTCGACGAGGTCCTGCGGGTCGAGTTCCGGGCGCGACGGGCCGACGACTCCTGGATCTGGACCGAGTCCGTCGGGGGTCACGGAACCGAGCCCGAGACGTCCGGGTTCGTGGTCAACACCCGAGAAATCAGCGAGCGAAAGCGGAAACAGCGGCGCCTGGAGGAGTTCTCCGGAATCGTCTCTCACGACCTCCGGAACCCGCTGAACGTCGCGGAGGGCCACCTCGAACTCGCCCGAGGGGAGTGCGACAGCGACCACCTCGAGCAGGTGGGGGGCGCCCTCGATCGGATGGAGAGCCTGATCGACGACACGCTCGCGCTCGCCAGGCAGGGGCGAAGCGTCGCCAGTCCGGAGCGCATCGACCTCGGTTCCCTGATCGAGGAGAGCTGGCGCATGGTCGAAACGGAGGCGGCGACCCTTCGGTGTGAGCTGGAGGGTCACGTGTGGGGGGATCCCGAATCCCTGAAACAGCTGTTCGAGAACCTCTTTCGAAACGCGGTGGAGCACGGCGGGGAGGACGTCACCATTCGCGTCGGGGGGCGCGATGGCGGGGGCATCTACGTCCAGGACGACGGCCCCGGTATCCCCGAGCGCGTCCGCGATCGGATCTTCGAACCCGGCTACACCACGACCCGGGACGGGACCGGGTTCGGCCTGGCCATCGTCGAGGAGATCGCCGAGGCTCACGGCTGGACCGTCGCAGTCGACGGCGGGGGGGACGGTGCCCGCTTCGAGATCACCGGCGTCGCCGTCGAGTGATACTGTTTGTTGTAGACGGTTACCGATCGACCGACACGCCCTCGGGCGGTCGACACGGTAACTTCCGACAACAAACAGTATGGGGGCGCCTACAGCCGGAACTGCGGCGGCTCCTCGCCGGCGATCCGGTCGGCGATCCCGGCGCCGAAGGCGTAGGCGACGCGCTGGGCGCCCATGCCGATCCGTTCGGGCAGGGACCGTCGCGGCTCGAACGGCTGGACGCGCGCCTCCGCGTCGATCAATTCCTCGACCCGCTCGCACACCTCCTCGCGGGTACCCAGCTCGTCGACGAGCCCGAGTTCGGCCGCCTCCTCGCCAAGGTACACCCGCGCTTCGGTCTCGCGGACGAACTCGGGGTCGAGATCACACCCTTCCGCGACGCGATCGACGAAGTTGTCGTAGAAGTCGTCGGTGAGTCCCTGAAGGTACTCCCGCTCGTCCTCGCTGATCTCCTTGAGCGCGGTCCCGGCGTCCTTGTACTTCCCGGCGGCGAATCGCTCGTAGGAGACTCCGAGCTTCTCCGCCAGCTCGGCGGCGTTCACCCGGGAACTGATGACGCCGATCGAGCCCACGAGGCTGGCGTCCCGGGCCCACAGCTCGTCGCAGCCCGAGGCGATCCAGTACCCCCCGGACGCACACACGTCGGTGGCGTACGCGACGGTCGGTCCCTCGAACTCCATCGCCGCACGGCGGATGTCGTCGCTGGGGACCACCTCGCCTCCCGGAGTGTTCAACTCCAGCATGAGCGCGTCCACGGCGTCGTCCCGGTCGGCGCGTTCGATCTGCTCGACGATCTCGTCCGCGGGCGTTCCCAGCCCCCTCGCGATCGGGTTCGGGTTCCCGCCGTCCCGCGAGATGGGGCCGTCGACGCTCACCTCCGCGACGTTGTACGCCGCGATCGTCGACCGGAGCCCCGTCGAGGTCGCCCGCAGGAGCAGCAGGGCCAGCGCCACGGTGAGCAAAATCCCTCCCAAGTCGACGAACGATTCCGCGAACCGAACGAAGACGGCGTATCCGATCGCGACCGACGCGGCCGCTACCACGACGAACGCGGCGGCGCCGACGACCGACTGCGTCCGGGGTGTAGTGCGTACCATGGCTGCTACTCGGCGGCGGCTCGGGTAAAAGGGTCGTGCCTCCGAAACGCCCGCGCTACAGCAGTCCCGTCTTCTGCAGCTTCATCAGGTCCTCGGTGTCGAGGGTCTCGCCTTCCTTGAACTTCTGGTAGATCTCCTCGGCTTCCTTCTTCTCCTCTTCCATCTCCTTTTCGCGCTCTTCCTTGCGCTCCTTCTCCTCTTCCTTGTCGAGTTCGCGGAGCCGCTTTTGCACGCGCACGAAGTCCTCGTGGTGTCTGTCGGCCGCCTCCTGGGCCTCGACGAACAGCTCGTGCATCGCGTCCGCCTCGTCGCGGATGTCGTCGGCCTCGCGGTAGGCCTCGATCATCTTGTTGTGGTGCTCCTGGGCCTCGTCGGCGAGTTCGGTCACCTTCTGGTGGTGCTTCGACGCCTCGGAGCGGACCTCCTCGGCCTCCTCGATGAGCCCCTCGAGGTCGCCGCTCTCGTCCAGCTTGTCCTTCTTCTCCGCGAGCGTCTCGCGTTTGTCCTCGATCTTCTCGATGAGTTCGCGCTCGTCCTCCGCAGAGAGCACTTCGGTCTGCTGGCGGAACTCCAGTTGCTCGATCTCCTCCTTGAGTTCCTCGATCGACTTGCCGTCGGAGAGTTCCAGCTCCTGTTTGCGCTGCTCGACCTCGTCGAACAGCTCGTTGGCCTTCGCGTTGAGCTCGTTACGCTTCTCCTTGTGCTCCTGAACCTTCTCGTTGAGCTCGTCGCGTTTCTCGCGGTGTTCTTGGGCCTCGTCGACCTTCTCCCGCGTTTTCGCGTTGAGATCGTCTCGACTCGACGCCCGCTCGGACGCCATCTGGTTGAGTTCGTTTCGTCGATCCCGGAGCTGCCCGGCCTTCTTGATGAGCTGCCCCTTCGAGTCGTTTTCGAGCTCGTCCTCGGAAAGGTCCACGTTGTTCTGTTCTTTCAGCGCCGATACGTCGTACTCTTCGAGTACGTCCTGTTTCGTAACCATGCTTAGTATGACCTCGATACCATCACCGCTCCGGACACGGCAGTGGCTCGGTGGCTTGCAACCGACCGTGGGTGAGAACTCCCGATCATTTTTCGCGCGATGCCACCAGCGCCGGAGGCGTTCTGGTAGTTCCAATTACAGGGCACCCGTATAAAAACACTTCGGTGGGGCGATTGCGTGAAAACGACTCACACGGGGGCTGAAACGCCTGTGTGTGGGGTCCCCAGGATATCGGGTCCGCTGACAAACGCGCGTTTTCTGCGGGACCCCCGGGCGCCGTTCGGGCGATACGCGGGCGGTACCGATCGGCGCTCCCGAGGCTCCGGAGAGTTCACCCGGGCAGATCGCCCGAGATCCGGACGGTCGAGGCTCCTTTCGCCGGATGCCTCCCTGAAAGGGTTCATTTTCCACCGTTGTATGACGGGCTTTTTTAGTATGTGAGAATCGTCTGTGCCGTTTTGATACCCCCTTCCCTACCGACGTACATGACTGGACTTCGCGCGGAGCTCGCCGTTTCGGGTCCGGGGGATTGCCCGCTCGCCTCCCTGTCCCGGGACGTCTCGACTGCACTCGAAGACGTGAACTGGACTCGTTCCAACGGAGGACCGGTGACCGAGGAATTCTCGACTGTGGCCGACCTCGACGACGAGGGGACGGTCCCGGTTTTCTCCGAGGGACACAAGCGGACGTACCACGTCCAGCGGGACGCGGACCCGTGTGCCTGCGAACTCGTCGAGGAGGCCGGATATCCACTCGCGAACGTCGACGTCAGGGACGGACAGCTCGCCGTTACGGTGAACCTCCCGGACGCGGAGGCCCTCCGGGAAGTCGTCGCCACCCTGTCGGAGGTGAGCGACACCGTCGAAGTGCTGTACCTCGTTCGGGACGCCGACGAGGACGGGAGCGACCCGATCGTCGTGGACCGCGGTCAGCTCACCGACCGACAGCGGGAGGTACTCGAGGTGGCGTACGAGGCCGGATACTTCGAGTATCCGCGGCAGTCCAGCGCCGGTGAAGTCGCCGACCGGCTCGACATCTCGCGGTCCACCTTCGCCGAGCACCTCGCTGCCGCGCAGTCTCGCCTCTTCGAGACGATCACCGACGACGGGATCTGATACTGTTTGTTGGAGACGATCGGTTGCCGGGACGGGGACTCCCCGGCCCTGCCGGGGACCGTTTCGCGACCTACAAGGGCACGGACGCGTACGGGGAGACATGGACGACGGAATCGAGGAGTTGCCCCCGCTGCCGGGGGACGCTGCGGCGTTCGTCGAGCGGACGATCGAGGAGGAGCACGGCTACCTCTCCTGGCTCGGGACCGGGGTCGAGTCGATCGATCGGGGACGGGTCGCGCTCACCGTCCCGTTCGACGAGAAGCTGACGAATCCCGACGGCGAGACCGTCCACGGAGGGGTCGCAGCCACCCTCATCGACACCGCCGGGGGGATCGCACAGCGAACCTGCATCGAGGATCCCCTCGACGCCGGGGTTGCGACGGTGAATCTCAACGTGAACTATCTCAGGCGGGCGACGGGCGATCTCCGGGCGGTCGCAGAGGTGATCCGTCACGGCCGGACCGTCGGGGTCAGCGACCTCCGCGTCGAGAGCCGCACGCCGGACGGCGAGCTCCGCGAGGTGGTGTCGGGACAGGGGTCCTACCGGCTATTTCGCGAGTAGCGGAGCTCCCGTCAGTCCCCGCCGTCGCCGTCGGCCTCCTGGAGCGCCCCCCGGAGCTCGGGGACGGTGCTCGTGAGTTCCGTCACCTCCTCTCTGGCGGCGGCGATCGTCTCGATCAGCTCCTCGAGTTCCGACAGCTGTTCTTCCAGGTCGTCGGCGTCCTCGAACGCGTCGGCACGCTCGCCCATCGTGTACCACTTCTTCGCCTGGCGGAGCTCCTCTTCGGCGTCGCCCACGTCGAGGGCCGACTTCAACCCGTTGAGCGCCCCGAGGACGTTGTCGGCGTCGGTCTCCCAGACGTCGGCCGCCGCCGGCAGCTCCTCGCGGGCCGCCTCGAGGTGGGTCTCGACGTCTTCGCGCATCTCGGCGGCCGCCTCGCCGAACAGTTCGTCGTCGCCGAACGTAGTCTGGCTGGCCATACTCGAGGGTTCGTGATCGTCGGTTGTAAAGCCGTGCCGGAAAGCGAAAGTGAAAGTGAACGTGGAGCCGACCGGGAGCGACGCCCCGCCCGGGCCGACTACGAGCGCTTGCCGACGTCGACGAGTTCCATTAGGGGGTAGCCGTCCGAAAGCTCCATCCGCGTGTCGACGGTCACCTCCTCGTAGACGACCCGCATCTCCACGTCCATCAGCGAACCGGTGAGCTCGGTGTAGCCGTTTTCGTGGTCGATCGCCTCCCGCACCCGGTCGTCGTGGATCCGCACGGTCACCGACTCGCAGAACGGCTGGTTCTCGATGGCCTCCGCCATTGCGGTCTCGAGCGATCGCGTGCTGTCCGGACTCACCGGCGTCCCGGCGAACTGGTGGTACAGGGATCCGAACTTGATGCCCGCCTCGAAGCAGGCCCGCTGGGCGTGCGTCGGCATGTCTCGGAGGAGGCGCTCGCGGGCCTAATAGCTCCCGGCCGCCTCCTGCGCCCGTTCGGCCGCCTCCCGCGCCCGTTCGGCCGCCTCCCGCGCCCGTTCGGCCGCCTCCCGCGCCCGTTCGGCCGCCTTCCTCCGTCGGTTTCCCGACTCACGCCGGCGCCGTCCGCGCCTCTTCGACGGCCGCGAGGAAGTTGTCGAACAGTCGCTTCACCTCCTGTACCTCGGCGTGCCGTTCCGGTGTGATCCCCGCGAGCACCGCGTCGACGCGGTCGTCGCCGAGCCGGTCTCGCTTCCCGTCGGCCACCTCGCGGGCGGTCTCGACGTCGTACTCGGGATGGAACTGGACGCCCCACGCGTGGCCCTTCCGGAACGCGTGGATCCCGTACTCGTTTTCCGCGAGCACGCGGGCCCCCGGCGGGGGGTCGACGACCACGTCGCCGTGCGAGGTGAACGCGGTGAACCGGGTCCCGATTCCCGCGAGCACCGGATCGTCCTCCGTGCGCCGACGGATCTCGCTGTAGCCCAGCTCGAAGTCGTCCATCCCGGTGACCCGACCGCCCAGCGCCTCCGCCACCACCTGGTGGCCGTAACACACGCCGAGGATCGGGAGGCCGTGCTCGTGAGCCTCCCGAACGTACTCCAGAAGCGGCGGGATCCAGGCCTCGTCCCAGTACACCGACGACCGCGAGCCGGTGACGACGACGCCGTCGAAATCGAACGTCGACTCCCCGGCCCCTCCGGGGAGTTCCCCTCCCGTGACGTCGTACTCGACGAGGTCCGCGTCGAGTTCCCGCCGGAAGTTGCGGCGGGTGTTCGCGCCGTCGTGGGCGGCGTTCAGCAGCGCGAGGCGGATCCGTGTCATCGGGCTCCGGTAGTCGGTCGCCTCAAAAAGAGGTTGCGCCCGTGACGAGGTATTGCCGGCGTCCCGGTCGGCGGGCTCCGGGTTCACTCGGCCCGTTCCGCGAGCCACGCCAGCAGCCGGTCGTTGACCACCCGGGAGTGGTCGACGTGCGCCAGGTGGCCGGCCCCGGAAATCGGCTCGTGCACGCCGCGCGGGAGCGCCTCGGCCAGTTCCGCCCCTCTGGCGGGTGGACACTGCGCGTCGGCATCGCCGTGAATAACGAGCGTCGGCGCCGTGAGTTCGTGCAACCGATCGGTGAGGTCGAATTCCTCGATCGCGGCGCGCTGTGCCTCCCAGACCCGTCGGTCGGCGTCCTCACTCGCCCGCCACTCCGCGATCCGCTCCACGACGTCCGGCTGGCGGTCCGGAAACTCCGGCGACACGGCGGCCCGAATCGACGCCCGGAGCCGCTCCGGATCGTCCGGGGGCGCCCACAGCGGCTCCGGATGGAATCCCCCGCCGAACGCCGGCGTCCCGACGACCGCGAGGCTCCCTACCCGGCTGGACTCGAGCGCCGCGGAGAGCGCGATCATTCCCCCCAGCCCGCAACCGATCAGGTGGGCCGTCCGAATCGAGGCGTCGGCCAGCACCGCCTCCAGGTCGGCCACCAGTCCGGCGAGCCGGTACGGGCCCGGCGGAGCGTCGGACTTACCGATCCCCCGCAGGTCGAACACCAGGTCCTCGTAGGGGCCGGCGATGGCGGCGTGTTGCCACCCCCACTGCCAGGCGCCGAACCCGATCTCGCCGACGAACGCGACGGTGGGGGCGTCGGGATCGCCGTGAGTCTCGTAGTACAGCGACCGTCCGTCGCGGCTGGCGCGGGGCACGGGGTCAGTCCGCCGCCTGGAGCTGTTTGATGACGTCTTCGGCCGCCTCGAGGGCGTCGTCGAGCGCGTCCACGTCGGGGCCGCCCCCCTGCGCGAAGTCCGGCGGACCGCCTCCGCCGCCCCCGACCAGGTCGGCGAGTTTCGAGACCGCCTCGCCGGCGTTCACCCCGGCGCCGTCCGGCACGCCGACGACGAACTGGGCCGAGTCGCCCGCCCCGGAGCCCAGGACGGCGATTTTCCCCTCCTCGACCAGCGCGTTCGCCGTGGCGCGAAGCTCGTCTGGGTCGGCGTCGAGCCGGGTTATCACCGCGGGAACGCCGCCGACGTCGACGGCGTCGACGTCCGCACCCGCCCGCAGCTCCGCGAGCTCCGACTTCAGTTCCTCGATCGCCTTGCCCCGCTGCTTCCACTCCTCGAAGAACCGTTCGGCGGTCTGCGGGACGTCCATGGGGTCGACGTCGAGCACCGACGCCGCCTCCTGCAGCGCGTCCTCGGTGCGCTGGGTCGCCTCGACGGCGGCCTCCCCGGCGGCGAACACCAGCCGTTCGACCCCGTCCTGGACCGGCTCGGTGTCGAGCAGTTTGATCGTACCGACGTCGCCGGTGCGGGAGACGTGGGTCCCGCCGCACGCCTGTACGTCCTCGTCGACGTGGACCAGCCTGACGTTGCGCCCCGGCGGTACCCCGCCCTGGTAGAGGTCGAACCCGTACTCCCGTTCGGCCTCGTGGCGGTTTGGCCACTCGGTTTTCACCGGCTGGTTGTCCGTCACGACGCGGTTCGCCACCCGTTCGATCTCCTTTTCCTCCTCCCTGGAGATGCGCTCGTAGTGCCGGACGTCGAGCCGCGAGGAGTCGGTCCCCTTCTGTGCACCCGCCTGACGGACGTGATCGCCCAGCACCTCCCGCGCGGCGTAGCCAACGATGTGGGTCGCGGTGTGGTGTCGCATCAGTCGCCGTCGGCGTTTCGCGTCGATCTGTCCCCGGACGATCTCGCCGTTGCCCGGATTGCCGTCGGTCCGGTGGAGGATCACCCCGTCGCGGCGCTGTACGTCGGTCACGTCGACCGTCGCGTCGTCGGTCGAGAGCGTGCCGTGATCGGCCGGCTGACCACCCCCTTCCGGATAGAACATCGTGCCGTCGAGCACGACGTCGTAGCCGTCCTCCCGCTCCAACACGTCCAGCACCACTGCCTCGAACTCCGTCCGTTCCTGGTCCTCGTAGTAGAGCCGCTCCGTCTCCGGCAGGTCCTCGATCCGATCGTCCCCGTCTCCGGCCTGGCTCGTGGTCTCGCCGCCGTCGTGTCGCTTCGCCACCAGCGAGTAGAAGTCGTCCGGCACCTCCACCTCTGCCCCGCGTTCCCCGGCGATCTCCGCGACCATGTCCGGCTGGATCCCGTGGCTGTCGTACAGCTCGATCAGTTCCGAAAGCGGGATCGGCTCGTCGGTGTCCGCGTACTCGTCGGCCAGCTTCTCGACCTTCCGGGCGCCGCGCTCGAGCGTCTTGCGGTACTTGCGCTCCTCGGTGCGGACCATCTCCCGGATCGTGTCCCGGTTCTCGTAGCCGAGCCGCGCGGCCTGCATGTCGACGAGTTCGTCCAGGGGCGCGTCCACCCCCACCTCGTCGACAAGCCGCTTGGTCCGGCGCAGCACCATCCGGGCCAGATATCCCGTCCCGACGTTCGAGGGCACGATCTCGTCGCCGAACATGTACGCCAGCGTCCGGCAGTGGTCCGCGATCGCGTAGATGTTTTCGAGCGGCTCCATCAGCTCCGCGAGGCGGTCGACGTCGACGTCGAGCTTCGCCGCGACGTCCTCGCGGGCCGATTCGAGGTCGTCGACGTCGTCGATGTCCATCCGTCCGGCGAGCTTCGCCGCCCGGTGGACCAGCTCCTCCTCCGCCGGTGTGTGTTCGAGGGCGGCGTTCTCCTTCAGGAACTCGATCGCGTCGGGATACACCGCCTCGTACACCGTCGGCGTCCCCTGGCTCATCCAGGTCCACCGCTCGAGCCCGTAGCCGGTGTCGACGACGTAGGTGTCCATCTTCGAGTACCGGTTCCCGTCCTTCAGCTCGTATTCCCCCTCGGGGTCCTGCTCCATCGACATGAAGACGAGGGTGGCAAGCTCCGCCCCGCGGTAGATCACCTCGATGGCGGGCCCCGCGTTGCCGCCCCCGACCCACGGGTCCTCGATGTAGGTGATCTCCTCGAGGTTCGCCCCCATCGACTCGAACAACTCGTCGCAGTACTGGACGGTCTCGTTCTTCCAGTACACCTCGCCCTCGTAGGCGTACTCGTCGGCGTTCTCGACGTCCTCGCGGACGTTGAAGGCGTGGTGGGCCATCATCTCGAAGGCCATCGTGTGCCGACCAGTTTTGCCGACGTTGTCGATGTCCTGCATGCGGATGCAGGGCTGGGAGATGCAAAGCGGGTTCGCCGGCGGCGGGGTCGTCCCCGAGGTGACGAGCGGCTGGAAGTCGTAGATCGACGCCTGCGTCAACAGGACGTCGTCCCGCCACCGGTTCGCCGCCACCGGGTACGGTTCGATGCGCTCGTGGCCGTGTTCCTCGAAGAAGGAGAGAAACGCCTCACGCATCTCCTCCAGGCTGTACTCCCGGTCGAACCCGGGGTTGTCGATGAACGAGTAGTCCTCGCAGGGAGGCTCGCCGCACAGCTCCCTGTCGTGGTCCCGCGTCCAGAAGTGGTCGCCACAGGAGGGACACTGCTTTCGCTCGAACCCCTCCTCCCTGAAGTAGTCGAGACGGTACTCGTCGTCGAGATCACTCATTACCAGTTTGTGGCCCGTGATCGCTCAAAAGGGTTCCGGGCCGGCGACGGTCCCCCCGCGACGGAAGTCGCGCGACTGCGGGCCGGCGACGCCGCGCGGGGAAAAGCGGCGGACCGGTGGGTGGCGGAGGACCGGTGGGTGGACTAGATGTAGTCGACCGACGGCGGGAGCTCCTGTTTCATCCCCTTGCGTTCGCGGATCTCCATGATCTTCTCGGTCTGGAGGTTGTCCGCCATCACGCGGAAGCCCGCGTTCTCGGTGTTCCAGGAGGCGCGTCCCTCCGTGGCCGACCGGATGTCGCTCGCGAACCCGATCATCTCGTCGACGGGCGCGATGCCCTCCACGACCATGAGGTCGCCCTCCTGGTACATGTCGTCGACCCGCCCGCGCCGGCCCTGGATCTCGCCCGAGGCGGCGCCCATGTGCTCGTTGGGGACGTCGATGCGGACGTCCTGGATCGGCTCGAGCAACCGGATCTCGCCGTCGATGAGCGCGCGGTGGACCGCCTGCCGCACCGCCGGGATCACCTGCGCGGGACCGCGGTGGATGGCGTCCTCGTGGAGGCGGGCGTCGTGCAGCCGCAGCAGCGCGCCCTGGACCGGCTCCGCCGCCAGGGGGCCGTCGTCCAGCGCCTCGACGATCCCCTCGACCACCAGCTCCATGGTCTCGTTGAGGTGCTGGATCCCCTTCGTGTCGTCCACGAAGATGTTGGTGTTGTGGATGTCCTCGATGTTCTGGGAGGTATCCTTGTCCATCCCCCGCTCCTGGAGCTGCTCGCGGCGCTCCAGCTCGGGCATGTCCATCGCGACGTCGCCGAGCTTGATCCCCTCGACGATGTCGTCCGAGAGCGGCTCCACCGTGATGTAAAACCGGTTGTGGCGGTTCGGTGAGATCCCCTCGACCTCGTCGCTTTCCTGCTGGGGCTGCTCGCGGTAGACCACGATCGGTTCGCCGGTGATGACCGGAATGTCGTTGTTCCGCTCGATGCGCTGGGTGATCACCTCGAGGTGGAGTTCGCCCTGCCCGGAGATCAGGTGCTCTCCGGTGTCCTCGTTGATCTCGATCTTGATGGTGGGGTCTTCCTTGGACACCTGCTGGAGCACCTCGATGAGCTTCGGCAGGTCGTCCATGTTCTTCGCCTCGACGGACTTGGTGATGACCGGCTCGGAGATGTGTTCGATCGACTCGAACGGGGTCATCTCGACGGAGGAGACGGTCGAACCGGCGATCGCGTCGCGCAACCCGGTGACGGAGGCGACGTTCCCCGCGGGGACGCGGCCGACCTCCTCGCGCTCCCCGCCCATGAAGATCCCGACCGACTGGATCCGGTTCTTCCCGGCGGTGCCCGAAACGTACAGCTCCTGGCCCTTCTCGAGGGTGCCCGAGAACAGTCGGCCGGTCGCGATCTCGCCGGCGTGGGGATCCATCGAGATGTCGGTCACCATGAAGACGACCTCGCCCTCGTCGTCGACCAGCTGCATCTGTTCGGCGATGTCGAGGGTGTCGTCGCCCCGCCAGATCGTGGGGATCCGTTCCGGCTGGGCTTTGAGCGGGTTCGGGAAGTGCTCGGCGACCATGTCGAGCACGACGTCGGAGAGCGGCGACTGCTTCCGGAGCTCGTCGCGCTGGCCGTTCCGCTCCATCTCGATGATGTCGCCGAAGGAGATGCCGGTCTCCTGCATCGACGGCAGCGACACGGCCCAGTTGTACAGCGCCGAGCCGAACGCCACGGTGCCGTCCTCGACGGACACCTTCCACCCTTCCTCCTCGTAGCGCTCCTCGGCCATTCCGCGGATCAGCTCGTTGACGTCGGCGATGACCTCCTGGAGGCGCTGTTGCATCTCTTCGGGGCCCTCCTGGAGCTCGTTGATGAGGCGGTCGACCTTGTTGATGAACAGGGCGGGCTTGACGTTCTCCCGCAGCGCCTGCCGAACGACCGTCTCCGTCTGGGGCATCGTTCCCTCGACGGCGTCGACGACGACGAGGGCGCCGTCTACGGCCCGCATCGCGCGCGTGACGTCGCCGCCGAAGTCGACGTGGCCCGGCGTGTCGATCAGGTTGATGAGGTGGTTCGTGTCATCGTACTCGTGAGTCATCGAGACGTTCGCCGCGTCGATGGTGATTCCGCGCTCCTGTTCGTCCTCCTCAGTGTCCATCGCGAGTTGCTGGCCGGCGAGATCTTCGGAGATCATTCCCGCGCCGGCGAGGAGATTGTCGGTCAGCGTCGTCTTGCCGTGATCGATGTGAGCGGCGATGGCGATGTTCCGGATGTTCTCCGGTTTGTCCATCAGCCGTTCACACTCTTGAACGATTTTCTTCCGTCGGCCCATTATACAGCGTTATACCGAAAGCAGGGTCAAAAGGGTAGTGTTTCGTCGCAGCGATACTCCCCGTATTTTCCCGGTAGAGCCGGGCGTGTTCGGAAATGTCACGCACGAACGCCCTCGCCGGGAAAGAGTGATACGTCCCCGTCCCCTGTGACCGGTAGACATGGACGTTCGCGTGCAGGGCGGCGCTCCCGCGGATCCGTTTTTGAGTGCGGCAGACGTGTTCGAAACCGAACACGACCTCGCAAAGCCGGTCCGTGTCCACGTCCGGGAGGACCCGGACGAACGGACCTGGGCGGCACACTACCCCTCACACCACGCCCTCAACATCTCGACGACGGCGGCCACCAGCGCCATGGCCCGCGAACTCGCGCTCCACGAGTTCTCCCACATGGTCCGGTACGAACAGGGACACGCCTCCCACGTGCAGTCGACGGAGGAGGCGCTTTTCCTGGCGCTGGCCGGCGAGACCGTCGAGCGCCACCGCCTCTCCCACTGCTATCAGATCGCCAACCACATGAAGGACATCTACGCCGACGACATCACGCTCTCGCTGGCGCCGGCGGGAAAGCTGGTGTCGTTTCTGGAGTCTCGTCTCGCCGCCGCCGTCGCGGATCGGCCGACGATCGATCCCCGGCCCGGCTCGCGGCTCGCGACGCCCGGCTCCGACCCCGAGATCACGGCCGTCAACGCCGCGTTCGCACTGGCGCTCGTGGAGCGACACGACCTCGCCTCCCGCGACCATCCGCTGTACGACTTCGCGAAAATCGCCGACGACGACGCCCCCACTATCGACGTGGACGCGTTCAAACGCCGGTTCCGTACGCTCGGGCCGGAGCCGACAGAGAGCGCCTACCGGAAAGCGCTCGTCGACGCGACCCGTGCGTACGCTTCCGCGAGCGGCGCCTGAGCGGCGTCACTTCCGCAAGCGGCGGCGTGGTCCGGTCGGACCTCCTAATGACGGTTGTCGGCCGTTACCGGACGATCGGCCAGGCGGCCGGCCGATCGACCGGTAAATCACTACAACCGCCATTATCACGCCGGGGTGATCCGGACGAGCCTGTCGTCCCCCTCCCGCGGGAACGCGTCGCTCGCGCGTCCGTCCCGGTTCGACGTGACGGCGTACAGGGCGCCGTCGGGCCCCTGCTCGACGTGGCGGATCCGCCCGAGCTCGCCCTCGAATATCGGGTGCGCGACCGCCCGCCAGTCGGGGTCCATCCAGTCGGCGTCGTACCGGGTTCCCCGCGTCGCGTCAAGTTCCGGTCCGTCCTCCGGCGCGAGCGTCACGACGTTTATCCGTTCGGAGACGAGCCCGCCGACGAGCAGCCGGTTGCGCAGCGACGGCACCGCCGTCCCCGCATAAAAGACCGAACCGGCCGGGGCCCACCCCTCCGACGGACCGGTGTTCACCACCGGCCGGGCGTAGTCGGTGCCGGGGTACTCCTCGCCGTCGCGGGCCTCGGGGAACCCGTGGTTGTCGCCGGGCGAGAGAATCAGCACCTCGTCGCGTGCGGCCGGGCCGTGCTCCGAGACGACCGGCGTCCCGTCCGGCAGGAAGGTGATCCCCTGCGGGTTCCGGTGGCCGTAGCTGAACACCCGGGGATCGGCCTCGTCCCCGAGGTCCGGGTTCGACGCCGGCGCCGAGCCGTCGGGTTCGAGACGGAGTATCTTCCCCGCGGGCGAGGAGACGCTCTGCGGGTGGCGGTCGGAGGCTCCGGCGTCGCCGACGGCCATCCACAGGTAGTTCTCCGGGCCGAAGGTGATCCGGCCGCCGTTGTGAATCCGATCGCCGGGGATCCCCTCGAACAGCGTAGTGTGGGTTTCCGCCGGATCGTCCGCACTCACGTCGTAGCAGGCCAGCCGGTTCCGTTCGCCGTCGCCGTCGTCGTAGGTGTAGTAGGCGTACAACACC
>JAZKTH010000208.1:0-3066 GCA_036625675.1 Haloferacaceae archaeon | reverse complement strand
GGAAACCGTCTACTCGCTCAGCGGCGTGATCGAAGTTTGGGGATCTGTGAGATACTCCGCCCCGCCGGCGGTGGCGACGGCCATCTCTTCTTGACCCAGATAGCCCCACTCCGTTTCGATACCCAGTTCGAGGGTAAACACCTGCCCCTCGAGCACCTCCTTCTCGGGCGTGTCGCCGTAGCGCTCCCAGCGTGGGCCGAGATACGTTCCGCCGTCGTGGACGTTCTTTCCGACCTGGTGGCCGAAGCCGTGCTGGAACTCCGGCCAGCCGCGATCGGTCAGGGTCTCGCGCGCGGCGGCGTCGACCTCGTAACCCTTCACCCCGGGACTGAGGGTCTCGAATCCCGCGTTGATTGCGGCCCTGACGTCCTCGAACGCAGACTGGAGCCCGTCGGGAATAGTCGGATCGCCGTCTATCGGCCGATAGTAGAGCCGCTGCATGTCCGAGGCGTAGCCTTCGTAAACCACGCCGAAATCGAGGTGGAGCACCTCCCCCTCGGGGAGCGTCAGGTCGCTGGGCTTCGCGTGACCCCACTCCGCCTCGCCGCCCGCGTCGACGGCCGGGCAGGCGGACGCGTGCCACGCGGTCCTGAGGTCGCGGGCCTCGACCGCCTCGTGGACGAACGCCGCCACGTCGGCCTCGCTCCAGTCCGGGCGCCAGGCCCGTCGCATCTCGCCGAGAATGTCCTGGGAGATGTCGACCGAACGTCGGATTCGTTCGAGTTCTGTCGGGGATTTCACCCCGCGAACCCGGTTTACGATCGGTTCGGCGCTGAGGAAGTCCGCGTCGACCGCCGATTTCTCGAGGTACTCCTCGAGCAACCGATACAGTCCCAGGCTCAGTCCGTCGGCCGTGTTGTTGCTCTTCGAGTAGTTGATCGCGATCTCGTCGGGATCGATCGACTCGATCGCCTCGTGGAAGGCCCGCTCCAGTGAGTTCTCGTAGGGGATTACGTCGTGGAGACCCACGTCCTGGATCGTGTCGGCGTCGTGAGTCTCGCAGACGACGATCCGGTCGTCGTCGCTGGTGACCAGTACCATCCCCGGCCACACGAACTCCTCGTCGAGGACGAGCGGGAGCGCCGGCTCGGCGATGTCGCTAGTCTCGCGTCCGAACGTGATCCAGGCGTCGACGTCACGGTCCCGCAACGCTCGGACTGCCTGATCGAGTTTCTCGCTGACGATCTTCGTATCTGCCATGAGATACCGTGACTTGGTAGACCACGGCGTAAACGTTTGGGTTGCGCTCTGTCGAACCGGGATCGACCGGCGCTATCGTGCAGGTCGAGGGACGTTTTCAGTCACGGGGCCCCGCTCAACGCCCCGCCGTCGACCAGGAGAGATTCGCCGGTGACGTACTCGGAGAGATCACTCGCGAGGTATACGGCGGCGTCCGCGACGTCCTCCGGCCGGCCGAAACGACGCATCGGGATCGACCCGGTGCGCTCCTCGGCGTCCTCGCTCCCGATGATTTCGATGTCCTCGGTGACCATCTGCGTCTCCGTGGTCCCCGGATGGATTGCGTTGACTCTGATTTCGGGCCCCAGTTCGGCAGCGAGCGCGTACGTCAACAGCCGGACCGCCCCCTTCGAGGCGCAGTAGATGCTGTTCTCGTCCCCGCCGACGAATCCCGCGGTGCTTGAGATGTTGACGATGTTTCCACCGTCCGCGTCGGTCATTCGCTCCGCGGCCGCCTTGCACCCGAAGAAGACGCCCTTGGAGTTGACGCCCATGACGGCGTCGTAGTCCGCCTCGGTGAGTTCGGTTATGGGGCCGGTCTTCAGGATCCCCGCGTTGTTCACCATCACGTCGATGCCGCCGAACTCGTCGGCGGCGTCGACGGCAGCGCGAACCTCCGAGAGATCCGTGACGTCGCACTCCCGGAACGCAGCGTGTCGGTCTGTCTCGCGATCGATCAACTCGTGGGTCGGGACTCCCGACTCCCGCGGCTCTTCCCTGACGTCGGCGACCACGACGTCGGTCCCGTGCTCGGCGAACGCGAGTGCGATCGCCCGTCCGTTGCCACTGGCCGCACCGGTAACGACTGCAGTCATGTTTTCGAGCAGTTGGGACATACTCACACGTCACTTCGTCACAGTATCACTGTTCCGGTCGCCACAGGTCGGGGCAGGGGAGGGGGCCAGTCGTCGATGCGAGCTTCGATGTCGGCTCACCTTTCGACTCCGAAAAGACGCTGGAATCAGCTGGTCGAAGGGGAGAGGGTAGTTCACTCGATCACTCGTCCCCTTCCTCTTGCAGGTCGAACACGAGCTTGTCGAGGTAGTACTGGTCGCCCCAGAGGTTGTGCTCGAAGAACTCTTCGGTTCCGGTCAGTCGGTCCTCGTAACAGAGGGACCGAGTGAAGCCGTACAGCGGGTGGTACCAGACGTTTTCGTGGTACATCTCCTGAACCTCCCGGACTGCGGCCAGCCGCTCGTCCGGATCCGGGTGGTACTGGGCCTGATCCAGTAGTTCGTCGACCCGTTCGTTTTGGACGTTCGCGTAGTTCACGCTCCCGTCGGGAGTCGTCAGCTCGTCGGAGGAAAGCGAGAGGACCAGAACGTCCTGGGGGTTCGCCACCGCCCAGTGTTCCGCGGTCTTGATGTCGTAGTTGCCCTCCTCCATCATGTCCCAGTAGGTGCCGATCTCGTTGATCTCGACTTCGACCTCGAAGCCGACGTTTTGAAGCATCGGCTGGACCACGACTGCGGTCTCCTCGTAGTGGCCGATGTCGACCGCCCGATAGAGGATGGACAGCTCCTCGCCGTCCCGGGTCCGCACTTCGCCCTCCTCGTCGTTCGTCCAGCCGGACTCCTCGAGCAGTTCCCTGGCCCGTTCGACGTCGTGCGTGATCGCCCGTTCCTTCGCTTCCTCGCGGCTCCACGAGTTCGGGATCGTTTCGATGACGTGATCGTACGCGGGAATACCTTCTCCGCCGATCGCCGTACTGATCACCGCATCGCGATCGATGGCGTGAGCGATCGCCTTCCGGATGTTGATGTCCTGCATCAGCTCCCGCTTCTGGTTGAACGGAATGGAGACCACAGACAGCCCCGGGATCCGATT
>JAZKTH010000207.1:0-3109 GCA_036625675.1 Haloferacaceae archaeon | reverse complement strand
CGTACCGCCCGGAGGAGAGTTCGGACGTACTGCCCGGGGAGGGAACATACTTGCTGCTGGGGGCCCACGTGGGGGTATGTCCATCACGCTGTACGCGCTGGACGGCTGTCCCTACTGCGAGGCGGTCCACGAGGCGCTCGAGGAGGCCGGGGTGGCGTACGACACCCGGTGGGTCGACGCGCTCCACTCGCAGCGCGACGAGGTGAAGCGAGCGAGCGGACAGCGGGTCGTCCCGGTGCTGGTCGACCACGAGCGGGGTGTCACCACCTGCGAGAGCGAACGGATCATCGAGTACGTCGAGGCGACGCTCGCCGGGGGCGCAGGATGAAGATCTACACGGGTCGCGGGGACGGCGGGATGACTGACCTGGGAGACGCCTCGCGGGTCGCCAAGACCAGCGCCCGGATCGAGGCGTACGGCAGCGTCGACGAGGCCAACGCGCTCCTGGGGACGGTCCGGCCGACCGGCTACGACGACGTCGACGAGACCCTGGCGTCGGTCCAGAACCACCTCCACATCGTCCAGGCTGACTTCGCGAGCCCCGGATCCGACGGGGGAGCCGAAGACGGGGAGACCGACGGCGGAGAGGAGGGCCACGGCGGCGGCCCTCGGATCCGCGAAGAACACGTCGACGCCCTCGAGTCCTGGATCGACGAGGCACAGGAGGAACTCGATCCACTGGGGTCGTTCGTGCTGCCGGGGGGAAGCGACGCGGGGGCGACGCTCCACCACGCGCGGGCCGTGGTCCGCCGGGCGGAGCGGCGGTCGGTCGGGCTGGCCACCGACGAGCCGATCAACGAGGAGGCGATCGTCTACCTCAACCGGCTGTCTGACCTGCTTTTCGTGCTCGCTCGGCTCGTGAACCGGCGCGACGGCGAACCCGAGGAGTCCCCCACGTACTGATCCCGCCACAAGGGTTATATCTGTCCTCTTCGTAAGGGCAGATATGAGCAAGCACTTCGAAGACGCACGGTACTACCTCGGTCGAGCGGTCGAACACGCCAAGGCCGGAATGAAAGAGGAGATCGAGGCCGCGGAGGGTCGGGTCCGCGAACTCACCGGTCTCGAGGAGGACGAGGAACCCGAGCCGTCCCGAATCGAGAAGATCCAGGCGGAACTGCGGGACCTGGAGGAGCGCGCCGAGGGTGAGGCGAAGGAAGCCGTCACGAGCGCGCGTGAGCGGCTCCAGGCGTACCGCAGTGAGTCCGGCGAATCCGACGAGTCCGGCGAATCCGAACGGACGGCGTAGGGACGATCCCGACGCCCCGGGAACGGCTCCGGCAGGTGCCGGGGGCGGCCGCCCTCCTTTTTACGCCGGGAAGCGGTAATTGTAGTGTATGGTAGAACTACACAGCATCGAGGTAATCGAGGAGGGCGAGGAAGCGCCGGCGTTCGACCTTCCGGGCACCGACGGTCGGACGCACGCGCTCGAGGACTTCGCGGAACACGAGGCGCTCTTGCTCGTATTTACCTGCAACCACTGCCCGTACGCACAGGCCAAGGAGGGGACGCTGAACGCCGTCGCCGACGAGTACGACGAGGTCGCGGTAGTGGGGGTGAATCCCAACGACGAGGAGGAGTATCCCGACGACTCCTTCGAGAAGATGAAAGAGCACGTCGAGTCCGGGCGCATCGACTACGACGCCTACCTGCGCGACGAGTCCCAGGACGTCGCGGCGGCGTACGGCGCCACCTGCACGCCGGACCCGTTCCTGTTCGAGAACGACGACGGCACGTTCCGGCTCGCGTACCACGGGCGCCTGGACGACGCGATGAACCCCGACGACGAGCCGTCGGGCGAGCCGGGGTTCGAAATCGGGCAGGCGATCGAGGAGGTGCTGGCGGGCGAGGAGGTCACCGTGGACTGGAACGCCTCCCGCGGCTGTTCGATCAAGTGGCGGGAGGGAAACGAGCCCGACTACTGGGACCGGCTGTGAACGCCCCGGAGCGAAGGCGGGGGAAGGCCCCGAGCCCGGTGCAACCGGGAGCCGTCACTCCACGCTGACCAGGTACACCGCGAGGACCGCAAACCCGATCCCCAGCGCCTTCCGGGCGGTGAGGTCCTCCCCGAGCACGAGGATTCCCAGCGCGGAACTGGTCACCAGGAAGAGCCCGAACACCGGCGTGACGATGCTCACCGGGCCCAGCGCGAGCGCCCGGTAGTACGCCAGGATGCCGACCGCCAGGCAGATCCCGGCGGCGTACACGAGCGGCGCCTTCTCGTGCGTGAGGCTCCCCGCGAGCGGCTGATCGGTCGCGAGCACGACCGCGAGCGCGGCGACCACGAGTATCGTGTTCGTCATCAGGGCGGCGACGTCGCTGGGGATCGGGTTCGTCCCGCTCGTCGCCACCCGCATCAGCGGGGCCACCAGAGTGTAACCGGCGAGCGCGAGCAGCGCCCACGAGAACCATCGCATACCCGTTCGACCGGCCGGCGGAAACAAAAACTCGCCGGGACGTGCGTGACGGCGACGCCAGTCGCGACGCGAAGACGACCCGGGCCACGAGGCCGGGAACCTTGCGCCGGGCACAACCCATTTGCGGGTCGGCTGCGAGGGGGGAGTATGGACCGCGAACTGCTCGAGGTTCTCGCCTCCGACGCCCGCGCATCGGTCGACGACATCGCCCGCCAGCTCGATCGGGACCCCGACGCGGTCGCGGCGGCGATCGAGGAGCTCGAGGAGGAGGGCGTCGTCAAGGGATACAGCGCCGTCATCGACTGGGACGCCGTCGACGCCTCGACCGTCCGGGCGCTGGTGGAGCTGAACGTCGAGCTCGACCGCGAGACGGACTACGAGGAGATCGCCGACCGGATCGCGCGCTTCCCCGAGGTGCAGTCGCTGTTGCTCGTGTCGGGGAACTACGACTTCGCGATCGAGGTCGAGGGCGAGTCGATGCAGGCGGTCTCCCGGTTCGTCTCCGAGCAGGTGGCCCCGGTGCCGGAGATCACCCAGACGGTGACCCACTTCGTGATGGAGACGTACAAGGACGGCGGCATCGTCTTCGAGGACCGCGACGAAGACGATCGCCTCTCGGTGTCGCCATGACCGACCGATCACCGAACGCCGGCGTCGGCGCCGACGGGGATCACTCGACGACCGACGGGGAT
>JAZKTH010000030.1:0-18639 GCA_036625675.1 Haloferacaceae archaeon | reverse complement strand
TGCGAGCGCTGGACTGGTATCGACAGTTCCGTGAAATCGTCCTGATGTTCGCCATCACCAACATAGAATCACTTTGTGAGTCGCTCTAACCATGACTCAGAATCTATTCAACAGAGCAGTAGAGGGGAACTCTCAGGGGGTGAGGGTCCGGCTCAACGGTCGTAGCGAAGGCAACGTTCTGCTGTACCTGTTCGATCTTAACGGTCGGTTCGTTTCCGGGCTGCTCCTCCGGAACGATCACGACGTAACCGCGGTCAACCTTCGCGATGCCGTCGGCCTAGTCGCCGTCGTCTCAATCGTTACTCCCGAATCTCACCTTGTTCAACGGGCTGTTCGGGGGATCTCTGCTGTAGAGTGGTCGGGAAAGTCGCCGACAATCTGCAGGTCGGCAACTGCTCGTCCTTCCAAGCCATCGATCCCTACCTAAATTCCCCCACCGAGGGCGTCGCTGACCACAGGTTCGTCGACGTTTAGGTTCTGTAGCAGGGTCAGGTGAACTTCTCGAAAGCTCCCCACCACCGTTGCCGTTTCAAGGCGTCTTGAAAACTGCCAGAAGCCACAGACGCACTGCAGGGATTATTCGAAGACGTACCCCGAGCCCGCCTCGTCTCCAAAGGCCCCGATGACGGCAGTACTTCCATCGCCCGACACCCCAACCGACGAGCCGAATTCGTCTCCGCTGTCGCCGTCATCAGCAGCGAGTTTGGGCTCTTGCTGCCACTCCTCACCCGACCGGCTGAACACGTACGCCGAGCCCGCCTCATCTCCGTTCGGGTCTTCATCGCCGATAGCCCCGAAAATAGCGGTACTTCCATCGCCCGACACCCCGCCCGACGAGCCGAACCGGTCTCCGCTGTCGCCGTCGTCAGCGGCTAGCTTTGCCACCTGTTCAGAGGGTGGCGAAGAGTCTTCAGGAGTCTCAGTTGGATTGTCATCGGTCTCGGTCTGCTCGACAGTTTCGGGTGAGCCGTTGTCCTCCTCACCGTCTGAAAGTGTGCCAGTTTGAGTTTCACTACTTGCTGGTGAAGACGTGACATCACCGTCGTCACCTCCACACCCTGCCAGTGCACCAACAGTCCCAGTTCCCACCACTGCAAGCAGCCGCCGCCGCCGGTAATCCATATTGTCGAATAATATGGTATTGTATAATAAATTAGGGCAGCATAGAGCTCTTCTCACACCGTGACAATCGTGCTTCCCGGATTGTCTCCGCGGTTGGTGATAGCGACGGCAAGGCGAAACAGGGCAAAGGCGATGAGGAGGGCGGTAATTCCGATTGGAGCGAATCGGTGCCAGTAGCCCGGCCACCGCTCGTCACGACTGAGCCGCCAAGACGTCAATGGGATGCCGAGCAGCGTTGCAATCATCAGGTTAATTGTCATGAATAAAAGATAGCCGCTGTGCTACATACACCCTCTATATTTAGTACTTAGTTTGTATCAAAGCCCGAGAATTTCAACAGAGCGAGTCGACTCTATCCGTGACGGACTCTTTTAAAAGATGGTAGAATGGTCTGGATGATGTTTTCACTCAGAAAACTCACGCGCCAGTAGAGTTACAACCCGGTGAATCTACTTCACAGTAACCACCGGAAGCAATCGGGGCGGATGCGCCGACCGCAGGTGACGTGAAGCAGACTACTCCCGAATCGCGTGACGTAGACGGGGCTATCTTCTTCATAAAAATCGCAGTAACGTAGTGGGTTGGGGCGGATTCGAACTCGATGGCGAGACTCACTCCGTTCGTCTCGCGTAGTTCGAATCCTTCACGGACCCACTTCGATTCTACGGACTCCTCGCTGCGCTCGTCGTTGCGAGGAATCAGAAGTGGGTTGGGGCGGATTCGAACCGCCGGCCTGCTCCGTGTGAAGGAGCCGTCATAACCGGGCTAGACCACCAACCCGCGAGTCAATCTACCCGATGTCCGGACTTAAACGTTGCTTTGTACGGCCTCGCCCGCTCCCGTCGAATTCGGCCACAAGACACTCGTATCCCTCTGTCGAATCCCGTGCATGCGCCGTAGAGCCCTCCTCTCCAGTCTCGCCGCCGCCCCGACCGCCGTCGCCGGCTGCCTCTCCGTCGGCGGCGGCTGCTCGCGGGGTCGGACGGTCACGTTCGCCCCCGTCGACGCCGCGGAGATCGCCGAACGCGACGCCGTCCCCGCCGACAGCGACCGCCCGATGCTCCTCGAGGCGCTGCTGAACCGCGCCCTCTCCGAGGGGGGTGTCGCGATCGAGACGGTCCACCGCGATCCGCTGGGCTGGCTGCGGTACTACCGGACAGACGGGGCCTTCTACGAGATCGAATCGACGACCCTCGAGGAGGGGGACGTGACCGGCCCGGAGTACCGCCTCCGCAGGGACGGGGACGTCCCGGACGATCCCGACCCGGCGGAGACCCTCCAGTACGGGGACCTGCCGTTTCAGGATCGACTCCGCGTCGGCGAGGCGGTCGACTACCGGCCGGAGCGACTCGCCGTTCGCGACCGCGATCGGGCCTTCGAGTCCGTGCCGTTCGTGGCGGGGTATCTCGATCCCGACGTCCGGGCTGGCTCCCGGCTGGCCGCCGGCGTCGAGGCGTCGTACCTTTCCGTCGGCGACGGGGAGTTCGCGATCGACGACCGCGGCGAGGGCACCACCACGGCGCGCCGGATCGCGTACGCGGCAGAGCGGGTCGCCGACGACGCGAACGAGTTCGCCGACGTGGTCCTCGCCGAGCGGGGTGCGACACTCGACGCCCCGCCCGCGGAGGCCGAGGAACTCCTCCGGACCGTCCGCGAGGAGGGCGGCCGGCTGGAGGTGTGCGACGACGAGGGGGCGGGATCCGGGGAGTCGCATCGGGAGGCCGCCGACGCGCTCGAAGCGTACCTGGCGGACCTGGAGTCGGACGTCCCCGGCGACGTGAAGTACGGTCGCTACGAGGGGGAGTGGTATCGGGTGGGCGTCTCCGAGTGGGTCGTGTGACCGTCCAGGCCGGGACCGCCTACGCCGGGTTCTTCCGGGTGAGTTCGCTCCCGCAGACCGGACACCGGTCGTGGTTCTCGTCGAACTCGCGCCCGCAGCCGGCACACTGGAACAGCCAGTCGCGCTGCTCGGTGATCCCGTCGCGGGCGATCACGCGGACGTCGACGCCGAGCCGCTCGGCGACGTTTTGCATCGCGTAGTCGTCCGTGACGAGCGTGGCGTCGAGTTCGAAGGCGGTCGCGAGCAGCCGGGTGTCCGTCTCCGACAGCTCCGCCGCGTCGCCGGTCTCGCGGGCCGCCCGGGTGACCTTCTCGACGGTGCCGTCCGCGGGGATGTGGATGTGCATCCCCGCCCCCTCCATCGCGTCGAACCTGAACGCGTGTTCGCCCTCGAGCTCCTCCTGGACGAGCGGTATCGAAGCCGTCTGCTCGTCGGTGTGATACTCGTGAATGAACGCGGACGTGTCGAGAACGTGCATCTACCGTTGGACGACGATGTAGTCTTTGACTGCCTGCACTGCGGAGACGGGAACGAGCAGCCGCCCCCGGTCGTCGGCGTCGAAGGACACCTGACGCGGGTCGAGCTGTTCGTGCGGCGAAACGAGGAGGTGTTCGATCTGCCCGGACTTCAGGTCCATGGTGATGTTGTACAGGTCTCCGAGTTCGGTGCCGTCCGACCCCATGACGGCCTTCCCCGAGAGGTTCTCGGCCAGTATCTCTGCCATGGTTCCAACGACTGACCGAAGCGATATAAACGCCACGGGCTGTCCGACGGTCGCGGGTCGGCCGTCGGACGGACGACGGTTCTGAAAGGCTTAACTCCCGGGCCCGACAGTACCCGCACAAGGAGTTTTCTGGGGAGCCATGTCGAACGACGCATCCACGGACGCCGGGACGGGGGACGCGGCCACGCTGCGGACGCCCATCGTCGCCGTTCTCGGGCACGTAGACCACGGGAAGACCAGTTTGCTCGACAAGATTCGCGGTTCCGCGGTCAGCGAGGGGGAGTCGGGCGCGATCACCCAGCACATCGGCGCGACGGCCGTCCCGCTCGAGACCATCTCCGCGATGGCGGGCGAGCTCGTCGACCCGGACGACTTCGACCTGCCGGGCCTGCTGTTCATCGACACCCCCGGCCACCACTCGTTCTCGACGCTTCGCGCGCGCGGCGGCGCGCTCGCTGACATCGCGATCCTCGTCGTCGACGTGAACGACGGCTTTCAGCCGCAAACCGAGGAGGCCGTCGACATCATTCGGCGCACCGGGACGCCGTTCGTCGTCGCCGCCAACAAGGTGGACACCGTTCCGGGCTGGAACCCCGACGAGGATTCCCCCATCAGGCAAAGCTACGAGTCCCAGTCCGATCGGGTCCGGGGCGACCTCGACGAGGGGCTGTACGACATCATCGGCGACCTCTCCTCGGCGGGCTTTTCGGCGGACCTCTACTGGCGCGTCCAGGAGTTCCAGCGCAACATCGGCGTTGTCCCGGTGTCCGCCGAGACCGGCGAGGGGGTCCCGGACCTGCTGGCCGTCCTGATGGGGCTGTCCCAGCGGTACATGCGCGGGGAGATGGAGATCGACGTCTCCGGCCCCGGCGTGGGCACCGTGCTCGAGGTAAAAGACGAGCGCGGCTTCGGCTCGACCATCGACGTCGTCGTGTACGACGGCGTCGTCCGCGAGGGGGAGACGATCGTCGTCGGCGGCATGGACGAGCCGATCGTCACCGAAATCCGGGCGCTGTTGCAGCCCCGGCCGCTCGCGGAGATCCGGACCGAGAACCGGTTCGAGCGCGTCGACAGCGTCGAGGCGGCGGCCGGGGTGAAGATCGCGGCCCCCGACCTGGACGACGCGATGGCGGGGGCGCCGGTGCGGGTCGTCCGGGATCGCCCGGTAGAGGAGGTGATCGCCGAGGTGCGCGCCGAACTGGCGGACCTGGAGGTCGAAACCGAGGAGGACGGCGTCGTCGTCAAGGCCGACACGCTGGGGAGCCTCGAGGCCATGGCGGACGCGCTCCGGGAGGTGGAGATCCCGATCCTCCGGGCGGAGGTCGGCGACGTGGCCCCTCGCGACGTCGCCGTCGCGGGCACCGCCAACGAGGCGACGTACCGCGCGATCCTGGGGTTCAACGTCGACGTCCTGCCCAACGCCGAGGAGGAACTCGAGGAGTCGGACGTGGAGGTGTTCGTCGACGACGTCATCTACCAGCTCGTGGAGGACTACGAGGCGTTCGTAACGGAGCGCGAGCGCGCCCAGCAGGAGACCGTCCTCGACAAGATCGTCCGGCCCAGCCGGTTCCGGATCCTCGAGGATCACGTCTTCCGGCAGTCCGACCCCGCCGTCGTCGGCGTGGAGGTGCTGGCCGGCACCCTGCAGAACAACCGTCACGTCGCGATGTTCTCGGGCAACGAGCCCGAACGCGTCGGCCAGCTGTCGGGGATCCAGGAACAGGGGGAGGACATCTCCGAGGCCCGCGCCGGGTCCCGGGTCAGCGTCGCGATCGACGGCCCGACTGTCGGCCGCCAGATCGACGAGGGCGACGAACTGTGGACCGAACTCCCCGAGAAACACGCCAAGATCCTCGAACAGGAGCTCGCGGAGGAGATCCCGGCCGACGAGCGCGAGGCGCTGCAGGGGTACCTCGACAAACAGCGTCGGCGGGATCCGTTCTGGGGGAAGTAGGGTCTCTGAAACGCCCGCCTGAGCGCCGGTCGGCTTCGGGTTCGGCTCTCCCACCTTAGTCGGAGCCTAACTGGGTGGCGACAAAGTTTAAGTCCCTCTGTAAAGAGGATCTGTTATGACTGAAGAGGGTTCGCATCGACTACCCGTGTCCCGGAGGCGGTTCGTCGCGGCAACCGCGCTGATGGCGAGTACCGCGGGCTGTTCGTCCCTGACTCGGTATCGGTTCGAAGCAGCTCCGGTCGGCCTCCTCGAGGAGGACCGGAACGACCTGTCTCTCGAGGAGACGACGCTGGAATCGGTCACGGCCGATATGAACGGGCCGGCAAACATCCGCCTCGAACTCACGAGTCACGCCGGGGTGTACAGCCGCGCCGCCGGACTCGGAGGAACATAGTATGCCGGACAGACACGGGCCGATGAGGACAGGACGCTTCAAAGTCGAAATCGACGACGTCGAAGTCGCCGGATTTCGGACCGTCGAGCTGCCAAGGCGATACACCGAGCTTGACGAGTATCGGGAGGAGGGTGAATCCGATGCCCGTAAGCAGCTCTGGGGACAGCCCGAATTCGACGACCTGAAGATGGAACGGGGGGTTGCGCCGGGAGGGACGGAACTTTTCGACTGGCGGACGGCGGTTGAGGAAGGGAAAGTGGACGACGGACGGAAAGAGATCTCCGTGACCCTGATGGACGAGGAGGGCGAGTCACAGATACGCTGGAGCTTCGACGCGGCGTGGCCCAAGGAATACCACCCGCCCGAACTCGACGCAACTGCCGACGATGAGGTCGCTACGGAGTCAATCACGGTCGCGTTTGACAGCATGATTCGGGAAGAAGTTCAATCTGGATGACACACTGTCGAGGGTTTGTTGCCGCGTAGCGTCCGACATCGAAACGAGGATGGACCCAACCGTATGACACGAACAAACGGCGATCGAACCGTAATGACAGCCACGGGAGGGGCGGGATTCGTTGGACTGAGTTCCGACGCTGCCGGCGCCGGGAGCGCAACGACCGCCGTGACGGACTCCGATCGGGACAGTTCCCTGCGAACGGGACAGCTCCGTGTCGAAATCGACGGCGTCGAGGTCCCCGGATTTCGGATCGTCGACCTGCCCGCGAGATACACCAGTTCCAGCGAACGCGCGGGGAACGGGGAGGGGACCCAACGATGGGGAGAGACCACGTACGACGATCTGGTGATGGAACGCGGCGTC
Organism: Haloferacaceae archaeon; assembly: GCA_036625675.1. Classification (GTDB taxonomy): domain Archaea; phylum Halobacteriota; class Halobacteria; order Halobacteriales; family Haloferacaceae; genus Halalkaliarchaeum. Next base: position 11,782 of record JAZKTH010000030.1, on the reverse strand, counting down.
GCTCCCGGTGACACCCAGCTCGTCGACTGGCGCCGGGCCGTCGAAGCGGGCCGGATCGAGGACGGCTCCAAAGAGCTCACAGTGACGATACTGGACGAGGCCAGCCAGTCCCGGCTCCGCTGGACCTTCACGGCGGCGTGGCCCACCGCGTACGATCCGCCGGCGCTCGACGCGACTGGTGAAGGGAAAAGCGACGTCGCGACGGAAACGCTGACCGTTGCCTTCCGGTCGGTAGAGCGGGTCGTCGAGCCGGTGACGGAACCGAAGAGCCAGTCCGGGGGTGGATTGAACCCGCTGCGGACCGGGCTGTTACGGTTCGTCGAGACGGCCAACGACGGCCGGATAAGCAATGGGGCCGTACTTGCCACCGCAGCCGAGGCTGGCATCGAGCAGGTGACCCTCGAGACGTTCGGCACCGGACTGACCGTCGGCGGTGATCGCGTCAGCGTGATCGTTCCGGAGGGGATCCGCGGGACCGATGACGGGTCGGCAACCGCACTCTGGCTGGCTTCGGGCGCTGACGTTGTGGATCCCCCAGCGTCGCCCAGCGTTCCCGCAACCGGGGCGGGACTGTACTGGGTCCCGGTCGCGGATTTCTTCCCCCGTCCGGGGTGGGGATCGACCGGTTCGGCCCGCAACGGCGGCGACGGAACCGGACAGTCGCTCCCGGGCATGCGGAGCGATCCAGAGAACTCGAGGGTACTCGTCGTCACCGGCGGGGTTCCCTTCGAGGACGTGTTCGGGGCGGCCGACGGAGATGCGGAGGGGCCGGAAGCGAACGTCACCCCGGCCGAGAACGGCGAGGAAATCCCGCTCGAGAAGACGGTGTTTGCGGTGGCGGGGAACGAAATCCCGCCGTCGGACGGGGGACCGTTGGGAGTGAGCGGAGCAAGCGTCGGCGGCGCTGAGACCTTCTTCGACGTCGGTGGTCCGGCCCCGCTGGCCGGAGCGACCTTCAGCCTGGCCACCCTCTCGACACCGGACGCGTCGGTTCTTGGCCAGTCGGTCAATCCGCTGCGTTCCCTGGGAACGGCGGAACTACTCCGACAGGAAACTGCACGGCGCGTCCTCAGGCGGGCCGGACTCTCGGACGCCGACTCGATCGAGTGGCTCGTCGGACCTCGAGAGATACGCACAGACCTCGAGGAACGCACGGTGAACCTGCTGGGAAACGAGACGCCCCTCGAGAGCTACGAGGGCGTCGTGAGCGGGCGGGACGGTCCCTGGCTCGTCGGAATCCATGTCGCCAGAGTCGCGGACGACGACCTGGTCGTCGCCGCCGGCGTTCACCGACATCCGATCGGCATGCCTGACGGAGAAATTACGGCGCGCGTGAGGTGGGAAGAAACCGTGTCGCGCGCCCGGGAGTTCACGATGGAGACCAGCGGACTGCTGGAGTATCTCTGATCGGGGACACGATCCGGTTTTCCTTGTGGAAGACCGAGCCGTCGTACGTCGGCATTTCTCCTCCAGCCTTTCGGCTGGGGAAGCGTGGACCTCTCACCTTGATTTGGTCGGGTGCGATACTGTATAGCATGGTGGGGTTCCAGAGATCGCTCGAGGGAATCGTCCACGAGCCAACCCAGGCCGAGGGACAGGGCTTGATCTAACCGTCGCGTCGGTGTACGAGGTTACGGAAGTACGAGGAGAAAGCCCCGCCGTTTAGGGCGGGGATGAATCCGACAGTTCTTGAACATTCACCATAGTATAGCCGGCCTGCAATCCAAACGTTTAGTATCATCTAAGTATAATACTATTGTAGTGAGCGACCGACCACAACGCACGAACGAGTACACCGCTCAACCCACTAGCGAGCGGTACCGAGAGTGCTTGTTCGAGTGGTTGGCCGCCCACGCTCCCTTGTGGAACCAACTCACCTACCGACGCCGACAAGCATACTTTACTGACTCAGAAGACGTCTGGGACGCCGAATACACCGATTTGTACGACGGGTACGCACCAGTACTCGGCAAAGCAGCGTGCCAACAGGTGGCTCGCAAGAACAGCGAAGCATGGCGAGCGTTCTTCCAACTCCTCGACACGTATCACTCAGACGACCCGTCAGTCACAGAGAAACCCAGCCCGCCCGGGTACTGGGGCAACCGCGACAATGGGTACGAACTCCACGGACTCGTTCGCAACGACCTGTACGAGTTCGACTGGAACGAGGACAAGAGTACGCTCGAATTCGGCGTCGGAGACGCCCTCGAAGAGAAGTACGATTTTGAGCATCAAGAGCGCGCCACACTCGAAGTCCACGGCAACCCGCAGTGGAACGGCGACGGCAGCAGGTTAGAACTCGTCTACGACGAAACGGCAGACACGCTTCGTGTCAAGCATCCAGTTCGCATACAACCAGACGACCTTGAAGCACAGCGACTGGACGCATTCACTCATACACTCGACTCCGAGAACACGACGCACGCTGCTGCCATCGACGTGGGTGCGAACACCACCCTCGCCATCGTCACCAGCACTGGAGACACCGCCGTCTACCACGCTCGCCCGGAGTTCAGACAGTTCCAACACTACTCTGACCGTATCGCTGAACTGCAAGCGGAACTCCCCGAGGACAGGTATTCGAGTCGGCGGATTCGACGCCTGTACGACGAGCGAACTCGGAAGCGCGACCACAGTCGAGACGCTGCCGTCAAGCACGCCGCCGAATGGCTGCTTGAACGGGACATCAAAAGAGTGTACGTGGGCGACTTAACTGACGTGTTGTCCACGCACTGGTCGGCTAAAGTGAATGAGAAGACCCATGCGTTCTGGAGTCACGGACAACTCACAGACCGTCTTGCACTCACGCTTGGCGATGTCGGAATCACCGTCGAGCAAGTGAGTGAAGCGGATTCGAGTAGTAAGTGTCCTGAGTGTGGGTCTGAGAACGTTCACCGTGACAGTGACGCATTCCGCTGTCACGAGTGCGAGTTAGACGCTCATAGCGATGTTGCAGGGGCGTGGAATGTATTGCAGTTTGAAGTGGGGCCGATGGCTCGGCCCGCTGCCCTGTCTGCTGAACGCGACAGGGATGCACCCATCGACGGGGCATACTGGGAGTGGAACGACCACGAGTGGACACCTGCCGATTTTGGGGAACACTCGTGGTCGCTCGACCAAACCAGCGTCAGCAAACCCGCAAGTTCACAGCCGGGGTAATCAACTGGTTGGATTGCCCACGGAGGAATCCTCGCCGTTCACGGCGGGGAGGAAGTCAAGCCAGCCTGTATCTCTGGCGCAGCCAGGACTGATCGCGCACGCAGGAACGGGCCGGCGAGTCAGTCGTCGACCAGCGGCAATTCGACGGCAAAGACCGCGCCCTCCGGATCGTTGTCCTCGACCCAGACCTCCCCGCCGTAGTTGGTCACGAGGTGGCTGACGAGGTACAGTCCCAGTCCCGTCCCGGAACTGTCGAGTCCTTTCTCACCCTTCCCGAAGATCTCTTCCTTCTGATCGTTGGGTACCCCGGGGCCGTTGTCCGCGACGCGGACGACGACGCTCCCGTCGCCCGTCGTCGTCGACACCGAGATCTCCGGGGTCTCTTTGTCGTTGTGCCGGACGGCGTTCGACAGGAGGTTCCGAAACACCGAGTCGATCATCCGATTTGCCCGAATCTGCACTGCTGGCAGCGATCCCTCGACCGTCACGTGGGCGTCCGGATACTCGGATTCGATCTTCTCGAGTTCGCGCTCGAGCGTGTCGTGGAGGTCGATCCGGGCCTGGCGCTGCGTCTCCTCCCGCGAGAGCATCACGTCGGCCATGTGCCGTGCCGTCTCCGTCAACTCGACCGCGTGATTGGCGCTCTCCTGCAACGTGTCGAGGTGCTCGTCCCCTCCCTCGTCGACGTGGTCGGTCAGGAGGTTTCCGTACGCAGTCACCAGCTGCAGATCGTTCCGGATATCGTGCCGCAGCACCTGGTTCAGGATGTCGAGGTTGTTGCGTTGCTCTTCTAACCGCCGCTGGGCCGTTTTCCGTGCCGTGATGTCCCGTATTACGAGCAGCGTACCCAGTGTCTGCCCGGTTTTGGTGGTAAAATTCGAGGGAGCGATCTCGAGGGTCCGCGTTCCGGCGTCCGTCTCGACGTGCGTCTCGAACGGCGACGCGGTCTCCGCCTCTCTCAGTATCTCCTCGATTTTCGGGGGGAACAGATCCGCGACCCGCGTTCCGGTCAGTGACGTCTCGACGCCGAGCAACGATCGAGCGCTCCGATTGACGTCGATGATTTCCCCGCCAGTATCGACGAGCAAATACCCCTCGCTCATGTTCTCGACCGTCCGGGAGCGGGCCAGCGCCTTCGTGTCGAAGGTCTCGTAACGGAACGCGGCGTAGCCGACTCCTGCCATACCCACGGCAAACGAGGTGGGCGTCAAAATCGTCCCCGGCGTCTCGAACGGGAGGAGCGAGAACGTATGTGCGACGGACAACAGCATCGGGGTGAAGATGGCGGGGACGAGAATCGCCGTCTGGCTCCGGCTGAGACTCGCGTCGGACCACGTCTGGTAGACGATGTAGGACAGGCCGACTGTCGCGATCACGTAGAACGCTGACAGGTACGCGACGTAGACGGGACTGTTTCCGTGTTCGATGACTGAGAACGCTCCAAACGGGACGAGACGGGGATCGTCGAACAGGACGGGGACGGGATCGGTGAACAACAGCACGAACACCGGCGATAACGAGGCCACGACGACGGAGACTGTCTTCCAGTTCACCCACCGGCGTGCCTCCCCCATCGAGAGCCCGTACAGAAGCACTGCGGGTGCAGTGGTGAACGACCCGAAGTGGAGCATTTTGTACGCCCAGTAGGAGCGAGCGTAGGTGGTCGCCGTCAACTGCAACAGCGCGAAAAACAACCAGACGGTGATCGTCGTGGCCAGGAGCGTGAACGTCAGTACCTGTTTGGTCCGCTCGTACTTCCTGAGATAGTACGCGGCGTAAAGCGTCGTGAGCACCCCGACGGCGGTCGCTAAGACGATGAGAACGAGAGGCAGATGGAATCGGAAACCATCCATACGATAGGTCAGAAAGTATATTTTCATATAACTACTCCTGCAGTTATCAATCGTAATATTTCTCTCACTCGCCGCCACAGTTCGCGGTATCGAAGCCCGAATAGAACGGGTACGAAACGGGACCAGTCGAGTCCGGGAGTGTAGACTGAGATATTTTTATTACTGATAAATCACGCTACCGACCGCGTCATTTGTCTTTCCGTCGGATCGAAGATCGGCGTCCGGATTCGCGCCGGAACGTGCGCTTCGAGTCGCTACTTCCTCCCCGTTCTCGCCCGCTTTTCGGCCCGGCCCTCGAGCGTCTCGAAGTCGAAGTCGTCGAACTGCGCGGGCGTGACGCCCTCCTCGGCGTACACGTACAGCGCCGTCTTGGCGATCCCCCAGACGGTCTGGCTGATCAGGTAGGTGAAAACCATCGCGAGGGCGACGAGGACGACCGCGAGGGGGAGTCCCGCCCCCGGAAAGACGGCGAGGGCCGGCAGCGAGACGGCGATCGCCGCCACGACCAGCACGATTCCCAGCGCCCCGACGACCGCAGTGATCCCGAACCCCGCGCCGAGCGTCTCGCCCCAGGTGTTCCTGAACGTCGCCCCGCTCCGTTCGAACATGGACGTCGCCGTGACGTCCTCGAAGACGATGACGGGGACGATGAAGAACGTCGTGATCGACCAGCCGACGGCGAAGACGGTTCGCAGGATCGAGGCGACGGGGTTGTCCGACTCCTCGAGCGCCCGAAGGAGGAGGCTCACGGTCGCGGACAGCAGCGACCAGACAACGATCGGTCCGAGGCTGCCCCTGACCGCGCGCATGCTGTCCCGGAGTCCGGGCTCGCGGCCGTGGAACGCCTCGTTTGCGGCGTACACGAGCGCCGCCGAGAAGTAGGTGCTGACGAACGTCGTGACGAAGTACAGGGCAAAGAGCACGACGTACTCGAGTCCGCCGCCGACGACGTCGGCGATCACCAGCGGCAGGAAGAAGATCATCAGGAAGAAGACGCCGGATACCCCGGCCAGCAGCGGAAACGCGAGGAGCTTCGGATACTCCCGGATCACGCCGACGCTGTCTTTCGTCAGCGTCCATCCGGTCTTCAGCCGGTCGACGAAGCCGACGCCTCCCCGTCGGGAACGCGTTGCCATGGCGGGGACTGCGCCGGGATCCCCCTTATAAGCGCGGGGATTACCCTCATAAACGGGTGATCTCCCTCATAAACGCGGAGCTCCGCGGTTCGCCGTCTCGAAACCACGGTCGTCACCGGGATCATCCGGGCCTCCAACCGCCGGTATCAATCCCTGCGTGCCCACGCGAACGGTCCCGGGGGGAGGATCAGGTCGTCGAGTTCGGGCAGGTGCTTGACGTTGAATACGATCCGGAGTTCGTCGCTTGCGGGATAGCCGTTACACGAGAGTCGGAAGCCGGCGTCGACGAGCTCTTCCGGCAGGATGTGGCTGCCGGGCTGGGAGAGCTCGCCCTCGAGGAGCAACACCGCACAGTTCGCGCACGCGCCCCCTCGACAGGAGAACGGCCACGTGTACCCGCGGTTCTCGGCGGCCTCCAGCAGCGTCTCCTCGGGTTCGACGACTATGCGGCCGTAGTCGGCCCCCGCGAGGTCCGCCTTCGCGGCCTTCAGGAACAGGTCGTCGTCGGAGAGGTCCCAGCCGCGGTCGGCGACCACCTCGTAGTCGAGGAACTCGACGGTGGCGGGTTCGACCTCGGCGGTCATCCCGACGTCGCCCACGTCGCCCACGTCGCCCACGTCGGCTCCCGGCGCGTCGCCGTTCGCTCCGGCCCCGTCTCGCCGTTTCAGCGTCCGATAGGCGCGCCTGACGAGCTGGAACTCCTCCATGCTCCCCCCCTGGTCCGGGTGGGCGTCCTTGACGCGCTCGCGATAGGCGCGCCGGACCTCCGCCTCGTCGGCGTCCCGGTCGACGTCTAACACCTCGAACGGCGAGACCATTCAGTCGCCCCGACGTAGGCGATTGAGACCCATAAAGCCGTCCACCCGTCCCCGCGTGACGGAGGCCGTTGGTCCCCCTCTCGGATGCGGTCCTTTCATAATCATTATCAGTTTTCGGGAACGCGTTCGGACCCTTTTGTGAGGGAGATCGTAGTCACGTCCGACGGAACGATGACCGCAGGTCCTACCCTGCCCGACGAACTCGACGCCGAATCGGGGCGCGAACTCGTGTCGCTCGCCAGGGACGCAATCGCGAATCCGGCCGGCGACGACCGCCCCTCCCGATCGGTCGAGGGCGAGGCGCCGGCCACCTTCGGCGGCGCGTTCGTCACCCTCGAACGGGGCGACCGCCTTCGGGGGTGCTGTGGCCGGATCGACGCGGAGGAACCCCTCCGGCGGGTGGTGCGCTCCTCGGCGATCGCCGCCGCACGCGAGGACCCCCGGTGTGCGACCGTCGAACCGGCGGAGATGGACGCCGTGACGGTGGTCGTGACGGTGCTGTCGGAGCCGGTCGTCGCGCCGGTCGACTCGGCGGACGCGCTCCCGGAGGCGATCTCGGTCGGCCGGAACGGCCTGCTCGTGACCCGCGGTCCCTCCCGGGGGGTGCTGCTCCCGCAGGTCGCCGTCGATCACGACCTGAACGCCCGCGAGTTCCTCGCGGCCGCCTGTCGGAAGGCCGGACTCCCGGGAGACGCCTGGCGGCGCGACGGCGTCGACGTCGCCCGGTTCACCGGCCGGGCCTTCGCGGAGCGGCGCCCGGGCGGCGAGGTGGACGTGCGTCGGTACGATCGACCAACGGCCGACGGGTGGAGTACTTAAACCTCCCCGAATATCGTGGATTCAAATACCTCCCTGAAGGGTTCCTGCGTAGTAATATGAACGCCTCCCTGACCCAGGCCGGACACGAGGTTCGGGATCAACATCCAGGTGCGGTATCCGACGTAGAGCGGGGCCCAGATCCGACGGACGTGCTCTCTGCGCTGGGCGATCCGGACTGTCGGCAGCTCCTCTCCGCCTGCGAGGAGACGCCGCGAACGGCACAGGAGTGTGCCGAGGCGTGTGAGCTCCCGCTGTCGACGGTGTACCGCAAGCTGGAGACGCTGACCGACGCCGGGCTCCTGGAGGAGGGGCGCCGGATCCGCTCCCAAAACAACCACCCCACCGAGTTCGCCACGAGCTTCGACACGCTGGCGGTCTCGCTGCGGGCGGGCGACGAACTGTCGGTCGACTTCCGACAGGTCGCCACCGACGGCGACGGCCGGGAGCGCGACCCCGAACGCCGATGACGACGATTCACCGCAAGCCCACGATGAGCGATCCTACTTCCGACGAGTACGTGTTCGAGTGTCCAGACTGCGGCGAACACATCGAGGTGAACGCCGGAATGCGGGAGGCGCTGCTGGCTCACGGCTGTCCGATCTGCGGGACCTCCGTGACCGAGGCCGCGTTCTCGACGCCCGCGCAGTCGTGACCCACGCAGTCGAGACCCGCGCAGTCGAGACCCGCGCAGTCGAGACTTTCGGAATCTGACGGCGTTGGGGCGACGTTTTTCGGGGACGGACGCACTCCACAACAGTGATTAGTCGTTGCCGCCCTAGGACATGCATCCGACGATGGTTCTGGACCAGCAGACTGAGATGACACGGGGGGAGATAGCGGGGCTGCTCGGTCGCAAGGAGACGGGGGTGCTCTCGCTGGCGGACGCGGACGAGCCGTACGCGATCCCGATCTCGTACGGGTACGACCCCGACGCGAACCGATTTTACTTTCGGCTCGTTTCGACCCCCGAAAGCGAGAAGCGGGCGTTTCTCTCCTCGACTCCCCGCGCCCGCATCGTCGTCTACGACGAGGCGGAGCCGGTCTACCGGAGCGTCGTCGCCGACGGCGCCCTCGAACGGATCGATCCCGACGAGATGGACGTCGAACACGTGGTCCAGTACGGGAACGCGAGGCGTCCGTTGTTCGAAATCTGGGGGGAGTCGAAGCGGGAGCTCGACATCCTGCTGTACCAGCTGGACGTTGAGTCGATCGGCGGCCGGAAGGTCGAACTCGATCCGGACGAGGAGCACGACTGACCGGGAGCGGGGGAAGGGAGGCGGCGACCCGCAGGCTCAAGTACGCCTGCGTCCAACTCCGCCTCGTTGTCATGCAGTCCGGGATTCGTGCCACAGTTGCGTTCTCCTCGCCGGACATCTGTCCGATCGCGGCGGTCTCCGCCGCGACGGACACCGTGATCGACGCCGTCTCCACGAGCGTCGCCGTCTGTCCGGAATCGGGCGGCGTAACCGAGTTCGTCGTCGACGCGTCGTCGCCGCCCGACGACGTTCCGGCGGAACTCGCCTTCTCCTACGGCGACAAACAGGTCTTCCGGTTCGACCACGACGGCTCCGCGGGCTGTCCCTGCGAGTGTCTCGGGGAGTTCGGCTGCCCGCCGCACCGGTACGTGGCCGGGCGGGGGACCCTCGAGCTGGTCTTTCACGCCGCCGACTACGCGGAGCTCCAGGCGGTGGTCGCGGAGCTCCGGGAGCGATATCCCGACGCCGACGTCAAACGGCTCGTTCGCTCCCCCACGGGGGAGACGGAAAGCGACGCGGTCTTCGTCGACCGCGGTAAGCTCACCGACCGGCAGCGGGAGGTGCTCCGAACGGCCTACGAGATGGGCTACTTCGAGCGTCCCAGACGGGCGAACGCCACCGACGTCGCCGACGCGCTCGACATAACCCAGTCCACGTTCTCGGAACACATGGTGGCCGCGCAGACGAAAGTCCTCGGTGACCTCTTCGAGGGGGGTATCTGATCCCTCCGGCGGGGGCGCCTGCCGCCGGGACGCTCATCGGCGCGTCATCGGCTCACACGCCCGTTAATCGGGGCGAAGCCGCTTCCGTCTCGTAACCCTTAAACAGCGCCCGGCAGAACGGATCCCCATGGTAACTCTCTACGACGTCCCGGCGGAGGACCTCATCGAGGAGGTCGCCGACCGGCTCGCGGATCGCATCGAGGAGCCGGCGTGGGCCGGCCTCGTCAAGGGCGGTGCGCACAACGAACTCCCCCCGGTGCAGGACGACTTCTGGTACGTTCGAGCCGCCAGCCTGCTGCGGAAGGTGGCGACGCGACAGCCGGTCGGCGTCGAACGGCTCGCCACGGAGTACGGGGGCAAGAAGCCCGGATCGAACCGCTACCGGGTCGCTCCCGGGAGCCACGCCGGCGGTTCGCGGAAGCTCATCCGTGCCGCGCTGCAGGCGCTCGAGGAGGAGGGGCTCGTCGAGACCGCACAGGGCGAGGGGCGCCGCGTCACCGACGAGGGGCGGGCGTTCCTCGACGACGCCGCCGCGGACGTGTTCGACGAACTCGACCGGCCCGATCTCGAGCGTTACGCCTGAGTCGCACGCTCGGAGAACGCGACCCGGCGACGCCGTTTTCGCTCCGAAATGGTTTTCCTGCCAGCTACGGAATGAGGAGGTATGAGTGGTAACCCGGACGACGAACGGCTCGAAGAACTCCGCGAGAAGAAGCTCCAGGAGTTGCAGGACCGCGCCCAGGGCGAGGAGGGCGAGGCCCAGGCCCAGCAGGCCGCACAGGAACGGGCGGAGGCGCAACAGGAGGCGATCCTCCGCCAGCACCTCACCGACGGCGCCCGACAGCGGCTCAACGCCGTGGAGATGTCGAAACCGGAGTTCGCCAAACAGGTGAAAAAGCAGGTGGCCGCCCTGGCCCAGAGCGGCCGGCTCCAGGACCGCATCGACGAGGAGCAGATGCGGCAGCTCCTGAAGGAGCTCCAGCCGGACTCCAAGAGCTTCGACATCCGGCGACGGTAGCCAGATGGACCTCGCACTCCTGTACAGCGGCGGGAAGGACTCCTCGCTTGCCGCGCTCGTCCTCGACGCGTTCTACGACGTGACGCTGGTGACCGCCCACTTCGACGTCACCGACGACTGGCGACACGCGGAGGCCGCCGCCGGGGCCATCGGGTTCCCGTTCGAGACGGTCGTCCTCGATCGGGAGGTCGCCCACGAGGCCGTCTCCAGGATGCGTCAGGACGGCTACCCCCGCCGGGGAATCCAGCACGTCCACGAGGCCGCGCTGGAGGCGGTCGGCGAGCGCGACGTCGACGCCGTCGCCGACGGAACCCGGCGCGACGACCGCGTTCCGACCGTCTCCCGCGCGCAGGCACAGTCGCTCGAGGACCGCCACGACGTCGACTACATCGCCCCGCTTTCGGGGTTCGGTCGCCACGCGGTCGACCGGCTGGTCGAGGCGACGTTCGACGTTCAGACCGGCCCCAGCGAGGAGGTCCCGAAAGCGGACTACGAGGGCGAACTCCGGCGGCTGCTCGCCGAGGAGTACGGCCCGGGCGCCGTCGCAGACGTGTTTCCGGATCACCACCAGACGTACGTCCACGGTCTCCGGGACTGACGCGCAGGTCCTTTCCCCCCGCGAGTCGCAAAAGCAGGTTTCAAGCCGGCGAGTGACGAACCCCGGTGCATGTACGACCGCTTGAAGGGGTTCCGCGACTTCTATCCCGACGAGATGGGCGCCCGCCGCGAGGTCTTCGACGCGATCGAGAGGGTCGCCCGACAGTACGGCTTCCGCGAGGTCGGCACCCCGGCGCTGGAGCGCACGCAGATGTACGTCGACAAGTCCGGCGAGGAGATCGTCGAGGAACTGTACGCGTTCGAGGACCGGGGCGGCCGGGAGGTGGCGCTCACGCCCGAACTGACGCCGACCGTCGCCCGGATGGTGGTGGAGAAGGGCCAGGAGCTGTCGAAGCCGATCAAGTGGTTCTCCACCCGCCCGTTCTGGCGGTACGAGCAGGTCC
>JAZKTH010000206.1:0-3197 GCA_036625675.1 Haloferacaceae archaeon | reverse complement strand
GCGGGATCCTGGACGTCGCCGGGAACTACGCCATCACGGACGCGGGTACCGGCGAGGAGGTCGTCGTCCTCGACGAGGACCTCTCGCTTTTCGTGGAGAACTGGACGATCCGGGATCCCGACACGGGGGAGACGCTGGCGACGATCCGATCGAAGAACAGGCTCGTCTCGGCGCTGCGACACCTCGTCTCCGTCGCGAACCTCGTTCCGAACAAATACGAGATATTCGACGCGAACGGCGGTCACGTCGGCGACATCGAGGGGAAGTTCTCGCTGCGGGACACCTACGTCGTCAGCATCGACGACGCCAGCGACGTCCCGAAGGAGGCGGTGATCGCGGCCGCCTGTATCCTCGACGCCCTCGAAAACCAGTGACCGGAGGCGGCCAGTTCTGAAAAGGTATTTACGGGGGACGCGGGCACGTTTCCCCCGTGGCAAGTAGCAAATCGGTCGTACTCGCCGCACTGTTCGCGAACGGGGCGATCGCGGTCCTGAAGTTCCTCGGCTTCCTGCTCACCCAAAGCCCCGCGATGCTCTCCGAGACGTATCACTCGGTTTCCGACACCGGGAACCAGGTGTTCCTGCTCGTCGGACTCTGGTACGGGCAGAAGTCGGCCTCGAGAGCCCATCCGTTCGGCTACGGCAAGGCGCAGTTCTTCTACAGTTTCCTCGTGTCCGTCCTGCTGTTCGGGATCGCCGGGTGGGAGAGCACGAAACACGGCTACGAGGCGATCGTCCACCACGAATCGGCCGCCCTGGCCGGAACGATCACGCAGTTCGGCGTCACCGTCCCGGCGATCTGGGTGAACTACGCGGTCCTCGGGGGCGGGATGCTGTTCGAGGCGTACGCCTTCAAAAAGGCCCACGCGGGGATGAAGACGGACATCGAGGAACACGACTGGAGCGGGTTCCGCGAGGCGTTTCGAAAGACGTCCAACGTGACGACGCTGACGGCGTTCACCGAGGACACGATCGCGCTGGTCGGCCTGGGGCTGGCGCTGGTGGGGATCTTCCTCACCGACGCGACCGGCAACCCGCTCTTCGACGCGGTCGCGGCCCTCCTGATCGGCCTCATGCTGATGGGCTTTGCGCTCGCGCTGGCGTGGGAGAACAAGCGCCTGTTGCTGGGCGAGAGCCTGCCCCGATCCGAGGAAGCGCGGCTCGTCGACGTCGTTCGAGGCTGGGACGGTGTGGCGAGCGTCGTCGATCTCCGCACCGTCTACTTCGGTCCCGAGAACGTGCTCGTGTCGGGTGACGTGGCGTTCGACCCCGATCTCGACAGCGAGGCGGTCGCCCGCCGGATCTCCGAGATCGAGGAGGCCATCGTGGACGCCCGCCCGGACGTCCGGAACGTGTACCTCGAACCCGACACCGGCCAGTCGGAAGCCGACCCGTCGCCGGGCGCGTCGAGCGGCGAGCGAGGAAGTATTTAGGGTCGAGCGGGCCGTACCCGGGAACATGAGCGGCCTCGCGTTCGACCCCGACCGGACGGCGCTGGTGGTGGTGGACATGCAGAACGGCTTCTGTCACCCCGACGGGAGCCTGTACGCGCCCGGCAGCGAGGAGGCGATCGACCCGGTCTCGACGCTGATCGATCGGGCGCGGGAGGCGGGGGTGCAGGTCGTGTTCACCCGCGACGTCCACCCGCCCGAACAGTTCGAGGACGCCCACTACTACGACGAGTTCGACCGCTGGGGCGAACACGTGGTCGAGGGCTCCTGGGAGGCGGAGATCCACGACGACCTCGAGGTCCGGGAGGGCGACCACGTCGTCGAGAAGCACACCTACGACGCCTTCTACCGGACGGAACTGGAGGGGTGGCTGAAGGCGCGGAACCTCCGGAACCTGGTGATCTGCGGGACGCTGGCGAACGTCTGCGTGCTCCACACCGCCGGCAGCGCCGGCCTGCGCGACTTCCGGCCGGTGCTCGTCGAGGACGCGCTGGGCGCGATCGAGGAGGGCCACCGGGAGTACGCCGTCGACCACGCCGAGTGGCTGTTCGGCGAGCGAGCGACCGTCGAGGCGATCGAGTTCGCGTGAGGCGGCGTCTGGAACGTCCGGCTCGGGCGGACCCGAGTCGCGTTCTCGACATCAATCCGTTCCGGCACTTGAGAACGCCGTCAGCTCCGGGACCCGCGTCCCGGCAAGCCGCCGACGGATGTCCGACCGTCCCCACCCCACCGGAGAGAGGACGCTCTCGACGGCTCTGAGCAGTTCCGTCTCGTAGTACGACGGATCGTACGCCTCGATCCCTTCGTGGGCGAGGGCGACCCGCTCCCGTGAGGTCTTCTCGTCGTCGACGACGACGTACTCGACGTCCTGTCCCGGGTGGACGCCGAGGCCCCGGTCGCGAGCCCGCTTCAGGGCCGCCACGTTCCGGGTGTCGTGCGTGTACTCCTCCAGCGGCCTGGAGACGCGATTCCGTTCGACGAGCTTCTCGACCGGGACCTCGCCGGCGTGAAGCCGATCGATTGCGTCCCGAAGCGAGGCGAGGACCGCCTCCGGCGACCGGGTCGCGTCGAACCGTTCGAGACACTCCCGCTGGACCTCCTCGACGAACGGCGGCGTCGAGCGCTGGCGGGCTTCGATACCGCGTATCTTGAAGTCGTCTTCGTCGGCGACCTTCCCGAAGTACTTCGTCAGCGCGCCGGCGTCGCCCTCCCGCTGCGGGACGAACGCCACCCAGTCGTAGTGCGCTTCGTGTTCGAGCCGGATCTCGACGCGCTCGGTGATCGCCGTCGCGAGCGCCTCGAGGTCCTCCCGGTCCTCGTCGCCGACGTCGGGATCCGGCGTCACCCAGATCGAGTCGACGATCCCGTGGACGACGCGCCAGCCGCCGGCCTCCAGGCGTTGTTTTGTTTCCAGCAGGATCTCGCGGGCGAACGCGTTGATCGCCTCGTGGCACTCGATCCGCCCGAACTTCGCGTTGCTGAACCCCTGATACCCGAAGCAGGCGACGAGGATCCACTTCAGCGCTCCCGACCGCCCCTCGAGTTCCGCCAGCCGGTCCTCGTCGGGGTCGTCCCGTTCCTTCTCGCGACGGATGGCCGCCTTGATCTCGTCGCGTGCGTCGATGATCGGCTGCAGCACGTCGACGAGGTAGCCCCGGTCGTCGCAGATCGAGTACCCGAGGCCGGGGACGTCGTCGCGGTCGCTGTGGCAGTCACACCGGATGACGTCCGGCGAGACGTTCCGGGT
>JAZKTH010000029.1:0-18910 GCA_036625675.1 Haloferacaceae archaeon | reverse complement strand
CCGCCGATCGCCGCCGGGCGGACGTCGTCGGCGAGGAAGTCACCTTCGTCGCGAACCTCAACAACAACGTCACCACCGCCTGCAACGTCGGCTGCCTGTTCTGCAACTTCAAGGACTCCGCCCACCGTTTCGAGGTGGATCACGACGGCGACCACGCCGGGTTCACGAAGACGCCCAGGGAATCCCGACAGATCGTGGACGACGCGCTCGATCTCGGCATCTCGGAGGTGTGTTCGGTGTCCGGGCTCCATCCGGCGTTCGCGCTGAACGAGGAACACCGCGAAATTCTCCGGGGGTACGATCGACCGGCGTCGCAGGTGAACTACAAGCCCCCCGAGCGGTACGAGACGAACCCGGGCACGTACGTCGAGCAGATCGAGGCCATGTCCGTCGACGGGATCCACGTCCACTCCGTGACGCCGGAGGAGGCGTACCACGCGAAGCGGGGGACCGACTGGTCCTACGAGGAGGTCTACGCGACGCTTCGGGACGCCGGACTGGATTCCGCGCCCGGGACTGCCGCGGAGATCCTCGTCGAGGAGGTGCGGGAGGTTATCTGTCCCGGCAAGATCTCGACCGGTGAGTGGATCGCTGCGATCGAAGGTGCGATCGCGGCGGGACTCGACGTGACGGCGACGATCATGTACGGCCACGTCGAGAACGCGGCACACCGGATCGCCCACCTCGATCGGATCCGTTCGATCCAGGATCGAACCGGCGGAATCACGGAGTTCGTCCCGCTCTCGTTCGTCCACGAGAACACGCCGCTGTATCGCCACGGGATCGTCGACGGCGGGGCGAGCGACGCGGAGGACGAACTGATGATCGCCGTGTCCCGGCTCTACCTCGACAACGTCGACAACATCCAGTCGTCCTGGGTGAAGTACGGCAACGCGAAGGGCCTGAAGCTGCTCAACTGCGGCGCCAACGACTTCATGGGGACGATCCTCTCCGAGGAGATCACCAAACGCGCCGGGGGGAAGTACGGCGAATATCGAACCGTCGGCGAGTACGTCGAGATGATCGACTCCATCGGTCGGCGACCGGTCGAGCGGTCGACGGATTACCGGACGCGCCGGCCCATCGACGCGGACGGGCGGCCCCGGGGCCCGACTATCGGTCCCCGCGCCGACGGCACGCCGATGTTCGACCCGGACCACCGGTCGATCGAGGCGACCGGCGACGTCACCACGGCCGACGATTGAGACCGGGCCCTGCCGTCGCCGTCCACCTCGGACGGATCACTGGAACTTCACGCCCAGGTCGTGCATGCCGTCGTTGTTCATTGCGAGGTTGATCAACAGCGGCGTCATGCTCTCCACCAGGCCGGTCGTCGCGAGCGGCCCGCCGTCGAGTGCCCGGATCCCCTCGATTTCCTCCGCCAGTTCCGAGACGAGCGCCTTCGCCTCCGCGTCGTCGCCGGTGACCACGACGTCCGCGTCCAACTCGGAGTCCAGGTCGCGCAGCGCTCCCGCAGCGACGTTCTGGAAGGCCCCCACGAGGGAAACGTCGTCGTCGACCGCGTCGGCTGCCAGCTCGGCCACCGAGCCGCGTTCGGGCGGGTCGTAGTGAAAACCAGCACCGTCCCGATCCATCCGGACCGCCGGGCTGACGACGACCGCGTCGTCCGGAAGCGCGTCGGCGACCCCCTCCAGCGTGTCGACCACGTACCCGGGAGGGACGCTCGCGACCACCACGTCTGCATCGCGAACGGCTTCGCCGTTGCTCGCCCCTTCGAGATCGCAGGCGACGTTTCGTTCCTCGAGCCGGGACCGGTACTCCTCGACCCTCCGGCCCGCCTTCTCTTCCTCGCGGGACCCGACGACGACGGCGTGATCCGTGTCCCGGGCCCAACGCAGCGCGAGCCCTTCTCCGACGTCTCCAGTGCCTCCAAGCAGTGCGATTCGCATGGTGTCCGAACGGGTTCCGTCCGCAAATACCTGCGGCTCGCGGTCAAAGCGACCGGGTTGCGCGTGGACCGGCGGAGGGGGTAGTTGCGTGCGGGCCGGTGAGTGACGTGGTCGCGACTCCGCCGAAAGGAAGCTATATGTTACCATGGACGAATCCGGACGTATGCCATCGGAACCAGCTACCGGTATCGAGGACGTTCTACAGATTCGATCGATCTCCGGGGTGGAGTGGAACTGTGACGGCACGAAGGTAGGGGTCCTCCGGAGCCACGACGGCGACTCGGCGTTCGGAGCGTTCGACGTCGGATCCGTCAACGAAACCGACGCGAGTCTCGGAGCCGGACAGTTCGAGCCCGACGGCGTGACGGATTCCGGAAGCGTCTCCGAGTTCGCCTGGCGGCCGGACCATCCCGAGGAGGCGGCGATCGTCTCCGACGGGGACGTCGAGTTGTTCGACGTTTCGGACGGGACGACGAGGGAGGTCTCCGCCGCACAGGGGGAGCACGCCTCGCTGGCCTGGCATCCAGCGGGTGACCGACTGGCGTACCGCAGGGACGCGACGGTGTGGGTACAGGACCTCGAAGGGGGGAACGTCCGGGCGCTCGGTAGCTCCGAGGACGGGCTGGCGGTCGCCGACATCTTCGCGTTCGGAACCGAACTCGCGTGGAACCCCGGCGGTCGCTACCTGGCTACCGTCGTGGAAGCCGACCACGAATCGCTCGGCGTAGCGGTATACGACGCCTCCACGGGCGAGGTCGTCTGGCGGAGCGTCCCCTCGCCGGGGGAGGAACTGATCCGGACGTCACCGGTCTGGGTCGGGGACGAGCAGCTGGTGTACGCTGAGGACACCTTCGACGGCGACCAGCGCGTCTATCGCTCCGTGGTTCTCGGGACGGACGGGGACGGCGTGGCGCTCGCGTCCGAACGGTCCGACGGCATCCTGTTGCCCCACAAGCCGGTCGGAAGCGAACACGGCCGACTGGCGGTGGTGTCCCAGCGCACGGGGTATCGCCACGTCTACGCTATCGACGTCGAGACGCGTCGCTCCCGGCTCGAGGGGGAGTCGTATCCGGGACTCGACGGGCCCGGCGTAACGCAGGTTACGGACGGTGACTTCGAGGCGCGTGCACACGCCTCCGACGTCCCGGCCTGGAGCGAGGACGGACAGCGCCTCGCGTACGTGGCGAACAAACGGGACGTCGGCGAACGGCAGCTCTACGTCGCGACGCTGGACGAAAACGGAGCGGTGGTCGAAACCGCCGGCTTCGAGGCGGTGGACGGCAACGCGTCGGATCCGACGTGGGCCGGCGACGACCGGATCGCGTGCCTGCGTGCCGGTCGGAAGTCGCCGGCAGACGTCCACGTCTCGAGCCTGGACGCGGGATCGATCCGTCGGGTAACGGCCGCCCACCCGGATCCCAACTTCCCCGAGGGGCTCCCCGAACCCGAACACGTGTCGTTTCACTCCGCGGACGGAACCGAGGTGTTCGGCTACCTCTACGCGCCTCCCGGGGCCAGTCCCGGCGACGACCGGCCAGCTGTCATCCAGTGCCACGGTGGGCCGATCAGCCAGATGCGACGCGGGTTCAGCCCCGGATCGTGGGTCACTCACGGGCTCGATCAGGCGCTCGTCGGCGCCGGATACGTCGTGCTGGAACTCAACTTCAGGTCGGGGATCGGCCGGGGGGACGCCTACGAGCAGGCGATCCAGGGCTCGGTCGGCGTTCCGGAGGTGGCGGACTGCGAGGCGGCCGCCGAGTATCTCCGAAATCACGAGGTCGTGGGCGAACGGGTCGGGGTGTGGGGGATCAGCTACGGGGGGTTCATGGCGAACATAATGGCCACGAAGTCCGACGCCGTCGACGCGACGGTGAACATCGCGGGTATCTGGAACTGGCGCACCTGGGAATCCTGGGCGATCGAACAGGGCCGACGTCACTGGGGGACCGGTGAAGAAACGTGGTTCCACATGCGGTTCGGCGGCCCGCCCGACAGCGAGGATTCGGAGGTCCAGGCACGGTACGACCGGGCGTCCCCCAGCGAGTTCGTCGAGGGGATGGAGACGCCAATTCTCGCCCTGCACGGCGTCGACGACGAGAACGTCCCGGTGACGGAGACGTTCGAACTTTCCGGCGATTGCGTCGAGGCGGGCGCCCCGTTCGAGATGGTCTGTTACCCGGACGAGGAACACGGCTTCGAACGGAACTCCTCGTGGACGGACGCGTTCCGACGGATTCGAGGGTTCTTCGAGGAGCAGCTTCGTTCAGACTGACTGGACGTCCCTTCGTCAACGCGTCACCCCTCGTTCACCCGTCCAACGCTCGGGCCAATCCCCGTTCATCCGTCGTCTGCTCGGGGCCGCTCTCCGCGTCAAACCGTCCGACGGGTCGGCCGGGCGACCGATGCGAACCGGTCACAAACACCAAATGATTTAAGCCGTTCTCTCTCCACCGTCGCTATTATAGGTCGATCACTATGGACCAAGCACATCTAGGCGGCGAGAGGCTGGTCTTTTCATGAGCTTGGCGAGATACACCGTTCGCCGGCTACTGCAGGCCATCCCGGTCATAATCGGGATTTCGATGATCACGTTCTTCCTCACGAACGCGATCCCGGGCGATCCCGCGCGGATCCTCGTCGGACCGGGGGCGCCGGCCGACGCCGTCGAACAGATTCGGTTGCGGTACGGCCTCGACCGACCATTGCACGTTCGTTACTACTACTACATGATCGGCGTGCTGCAAGGCGACCTCGGTACGAGCATCCACTACGGGGGCGCTCCAGTCCTCGACAAGATCCTCGAACGCCTCCCGGTCACGCTGCTTTTGATGTCGACGAGCTTTCTGTTCGCGATCTCGATCGCCATTCCTCTCGGAGTCATCTCGGCGAACCGGCGAAACAAACCCACCGACCACATCTCTCGCGTGATCGCTCTCTTCGGCGTCAGTACGCCCTCCTTCTGGATCGGCCTCATGCTGATCATCATCTTCGCGTTCCATCTGGACGTCCTTCCGGCGTCGGGGCTGGTGATGCCGTGGGCGGATCCCGCCTCCGTCAAGGCGGCGGACACGCGCTTGGGGGTGTTACGCCAGGCCGGTATCCACCTCATCATGCCCAGTATCACGCTCGGTGCGCTCTACATGGCGGCCCAGATGCGGATCGAGCGGTCGTCCATGCTCGAGGTGCTGAACCAGCCGTACATCGACCTGGCAAGGGCGTACGGCATTTCGGAGGGAAAGATACTCCGGAAGCACGCGTTTCACAACGCCCAGTTGCCGGTCATCACGGTGCTGGGATTGCAGATCACATCCGCGCTCGGCGGGGCGGTCCTCACCGAGGTCGTGTTCAACATTCCCGGGATGGGACGTCTCATCATCACGGCTATCAACAACGCGGACTATCAGCTCGTGATGGGCACGACGCTGTTTTTCGGCGTCGTGTTCGTCGTGGGCGTGATCGTCACGGACATTCTCTACGCGTACGTCGATCCGCGGGTCAGATACGGTGGGGAGGGAGCGTAACCGATGGCTACTGAAGATTCGACGCCGCGTCACGTCACTCGAGAGCCGGACGACAGACTGGAACGGAAGCCCGAAACGGACGACGGAACCGAAGCGCGCGTCGGCTGGAGCTATCTGATATCGAAGATCACGAGCGACTCCAGCGCCCGGATCGGACTGACGATCATCGGGTTCACCACGCTCCTGGCGCTTTTCGCGTTCGTCGACTCACAGCTTCTGGACTACGCGATCGCCGAACGCTTCTGGGTGAGTCCGGTGAGGGATCAGCCCGACACCCCAATCCTCCTCCCGCCGGCCGGACTCGAAAACGAATTCGGAACCGGCGTCTGGCAACACCCACTGGGAACCGATCAACGCGGACGGGACATCCTGCTGCGGTTGATCTACGGCACCCGGATCGCCATCCAGGTCGGGATCATTGCGACGGGTCTGGGGATGGCCGGCGGAACCGTCGTCGGCGCCGTCGCGGGCTACTACGGCGGGTGGGTCGACGACGTGCTGATGCGGATCGTCGAAACGATCTACGCCATCCCGTTTTTGATCCTGGTCATCGCGTTCATGGTCGCCTTCGGTCGGGACATCAACTTCGCGATCATCGGGGTCTCGATCGCCAGCGTTCCGGTGTTCGCTCGCCTGATACGTTCCGAGGTGGTCAGCGTTCGCGAGGAGGAGTACATCGAGGCCGCCAGGGCAATCGGCGCACGCGACTGGGAGATCATCTACCACCACGTCATCCCGAACAGCTTCGCCCCTGTAGTCGTCCAGGGAACGCTCCAGGTTGGGATCAATATCCTCATCGTGGCCGGGCTCTCGTTCCTCGGGTTCGGTGCCCAGCCGCCGACCCCCTCCTGGGGACAGATGCTCTCCCAGTCCCGGGGATTCATGATCCCGAACCCCTGGTTCAGCATCTGGCCGGGGCTGGCGATCCTGTTCACCGTGATGGGGTTCAACCTCTTCGGGGACGGTCTCAGGGACTCCCTGGACCCGCGGCTTCGCGACCAGTGATGTCCCTCCCCTGCTCGAGTTGGCGAGGTCCCACCGAAACCGCGAGCCGGCGGAATCGAACCCCACGTTTAAGTATGCCGGAGTGTCACAGTAACGCATCCTCTAACACATGACTGCAGATACTCTTCTGGAAGTCGAGGACCTCCAGACCCAGTTCTTCACCGAGGAGGGGACCGTCCGGGCCGTCGACGGGATTTCCTTCACGGTCGAGGAGGGCGAGATCGTCGGCCTCGTCGGCGAGTCAGGTGCGGGTAAAAGCGTCGCCGCACGGTCGGTGATGCGGTTGATCAACGATCCCGGACAGATCGTCGGGGGCGAGATACGCTTCAAAGGCGAACTGCTCTTCGGCGTCGAGACCGGACCCGACGGGGATCCACGACCCCGCGAGGAGATGCTGTCGATCACGGAGATGCGGGATCGGATCCGCGGCCGCGAGATCGCAATAATCTTTCAGGACCCGATGGAGAGCCTGAACCCGGTGTTCACCGTGGGTGGACAGCTCCGGGAGTTCATCGAGGTCAACCGGGGACTCCCCGAAGCGAAGGCCAGAGAGGTCGCCGTCGACATGCTGCGGGAGGTCGGAATCCCCTCCCCCGAAGATCGATACGACGACTATCCCCACGAGTTCTCCGGCGGGATGCGCCAGCGCGTGCTCATCGCGATGGCGATGGCCTGCGAGCCGAGCCTCATCATCGCGGACGAGCCGACGACGGCCCTCGACGTCACCGTCGAGGCGCAGATCATCGACCTCGTGGAGGAGCTTCAGGAGCGGTACGACACCAGCTTCATCTGGGTGACTCACGACATGGGCGTCGTCGCCGAGATCTGCGACCGCGTCAACGTCATGTACCTCGGAGAAATCGTGGAGCAGGCGAACGTGTCGAAGCTATTCAACGAGCCGAAGCACCCGTACACGCAGGCGCTTTTGGGTTCGGTCCCACGCCCCGACACCAGGCGGAAGCAACTGGACGCGATCAAGGGCGTGATGCCGGAGGCGATCCGGCCGCCGCCCGGCTGCCGGTTCCACTCCCGTTGCCCGGAGGCGAGGGAGGTTTGCCGACGGTACAACCCCATGGCGGTCGACGTGAGCGGGCCGGACGAACCGGCACAGACCGCCGCGTGTCTCAAATACGAGGAGGTCTTCAACGTGGACTTTTCCGGGAGCCCTCGCCTCGAAAACGACGTTACCGACGGCGCTACCCCAGCCGGTGAACGCTCATGAGCGAAACCACGACCACGCCCCGTGACGGAACTGACTCCGAAGATCCTCGGTCGGGCGAGGAAGGGCCCCTCGTGTCGGTTCGGGGACTGACGAAACACTTCACGGTCGAAAGCGGACTGCTCGGTGGCATCAAGTTGAATCTCGGCGACGGGTTCCCACTCACCTACGAACGAACGGAGGTACGGGCCGTCGAGGACGTCTCATTCGACATCCGCCGGGGCGAGACGCTTGGACTCGTGGGGGAGTCCGGCTGCGGCAAGAGCACGCTCGCCCGCACCCTTCTCCAGCTGCTCCAACCGACCGCCGGGGACGTCTACTTCAAGGGCGAGAACCTCGCCGAGATGGACCGAGCGGGGCTCCGGAACGCTCGCAAGGACATGCAGATGATCTTCCAGGATCCCCAGTCCTCGCTGGACCCCCGGATGAAGGTTGGCCGCATCGTCGAGGAACCCATGCGGGTACACGGCATGCTCGATTCGGCCGGCCGGGAGGAGCGCGCCCGCGAGTTGCTGGAGAAAGTCGGGCTCGATTCCTACCACTACAACCGGTATCCGCACGCGTTCTCCGGCGGACAGCGCCAGCGGGTCAATCTCGCGCGGGCCCTCGCTGTCAACCCCGATTTCATTGTCTGCGACGAACCCGTCTCCGCGCTGGACGTCTCCATACAGGCACAGGTACTCAACACGATGATGGACCTGCAGGAGGAGTTCGACCTCACCTACCTGTTCATCGCCCACGACCTCTCGGTCATTCGGCACATCTCCGATCGGGTGGCGGTCATGTACCTCGGACAGCTGGTCGAGGTCGGCGAGCGGAGAGAGGTCTTCGAGAATTCTCAGCATCCGTACACGCAGTCCCTGCTGGATTCGATTCCGGTCCCGGACCCGGACGTTCCCCGGAGCAAAAGCAAGCTCCAGGGTGACGTCCCGAGCCCGATAGATCCGCCCTCCGGCTGTCGGTTCCGGACCCGGTGTCCCGAGCTGATCCCGCCGCCGGGCTACGGCTTCCGGAACACCGGCGACGACTGGCCGGCGGTCCGCGAGTTCATGCGCGCGGTCGACCGTCGGTCCTTCGAGGAACGCGACCCGGAGGTGCTCCGACGCCAGTTCTTCGACGGTTCCCTCCCCGGTGGCGACGCCGCCGAAATCCTCGAGGAGGCAATCGAGCTCGTCTCCGAGGAGAAATTCGAGCCTGCGACTGACCTCCTCCTGTCGAACTTCGCGGAGGAAAGCATCTGCAGCAGGGAGAAACCGGATTACGAGATCGATCCGATCCACGGATCGGATACGCATTACGTTGCCTGTCACCTCCACCGGGAGTAGGGATCTCGGCCCCTGCGTGGTTGCGTCCCGGACGCCGCTATCGTATCTCGACGGTCGTGCTGTCCCGCGGTAAGCCTTCACCGTTCCCGAGGAACCCGGATATCTCGTGGGTTCCCGGTTCGGCGGATTCCCAGTGGGTTCTTTCGTCGACCCGTTTGAACTGGCCGGACCACGTTAGTCGCCGTTCCTTCCTCTCCCGCGGACGGAACTGTAGGATGCCCAGTCTCTCCTCGAGGTAGGGCCGCTCCTCGCTCGCGTCCACCATCCCGTCGACCGCCCAGCCCCACAACCTGGGGGTCGGCGTCTCCAGGCGGACGGGAAACGGGAGTCGGTTGAAAAACGACAGGGTGATGCCCACCGGCTCCCCCACGCTGTACGTCTCCCTGTCGGTCCCTATCGACACCTCGATCGTTCGCCTGACGACCGGCTGAGGGATCACCTTCCGCATCGTCTCCCCGAAGTAATCCTCGATGCCGTCGTCGTCCCCGCTTCCGGAATCGTCGGGTCGGTTTCGTTTCTCGGGGGCCTGGGATGACTGGCCGCCGGCGGTCCATCTCTCTTTCACGAGGAGTCCTATCGGCCGAAGCTCGTAAAACTGTCACGGTGATCGCGGGGAGCGCGGCGGGTGTTCGAACGTCGCGTGGCACAACGCTTATGCCGCGTGTGAGCCGGTACTGTGATATGTCGGTACTCGATTCGTTCGCGCTGGACGGGAAGACGGCCGTCGTCACCGGCGGTAGCAGAGGGATCGGCAACGCGATCGCGACCGCCCTGGCGGAGGCGGGCGCCGCGGTCGTCGTCGCCAACCGAACGGAGGGGGAGGGGCGAGAGGCGGCGGCCGAAATCCGCGAGGGGACGGGCGCCGACGCCGTGGCGATTCCGGCCGACGTGACCGACGAGGAGGCGGTCCAGCGGCTCGTCGACCGAACTGTCGAACGGTTCGGGTCTCTCGACGTCCTCGTGAACAACGCCGGAATCGCGATCGGGGAACCGGCGGAGGAGAAGTCCCGCGAAAACTGGGAGCGGACTATCGAAACCAATCTTACGGGGGTGTTCTTCTGCTCGAAGCACGGGGGCCGGGCGATGATGGAGGACGGGGGCGGTTCGATCGTCAACGTCTCTTCGATAAACGCGTTCGTCGCGGAGGAGCACGTTCCACACGTCGACTACCACGCCTCGAAAGGGGGCGTCGAGGCGCTCACCCGACAGCTCGCCTCCGAGTGGGGGGAACACGGCATCCGGGTGAACACGCTGGCTCCGGGGTTCGTCCGGACCGAACTGTCGTCGGACGAAAACGAGGTGAACGAAACGCGTCGGTCCCGGATTCCGCTCGGCGAACTCGCCACGCCCGACGACCTCGTCGGGGCCGCCGTGTTCCTCGCCTCCGACGCGGCCCGGTACGTCACCGGCACGACGCTGCTCGTGGACGGCGGGTACGTCGCCCGCTAGACCGCGCCCGGCTCGGCCGGACCGATCCCGCAGGTCCGGAGCGTTCAGATCGAGAGCGTGAATCGGCGTTCGGTCCGGAGCGTGGCGATCCGCCACCCGTCGGACTCCCGGCGGTACGTCTCGTGGTACACGCCCTGTCCGAGTTCCGTCCCCCGATCGCGGCCCAGGAGGACGAGGTAGTACCACCGACCGTCGGCGCGGTCCCCGTCTACGTCGATGACCGGATTCGTCGCGACGTGGGCCATCGGATCGGCCTCGTCGTCGTGCGCCTCGAGGAACGCCCGAATCTCGTCGCGACCCCGGTACGGCTCCCGGGTCGCGAAGTCGACCGTCGCGTCGGCGGTGAACAACTCCGGGAACGCTTCGACGTCGTTCTCGTCGATGCAGCGGCAGTACTCGTACTTGAGCTGCCGAATTTGGTCCTTCGATACCAGGTCACGGACCGCTTGTCGTTCCGTCATGGTTCCCCGTACGGACTCCTGTCGGTTATATCGTGGCGGCGGTCCTTACAACCGATTACTGTAGAGCCGGGCCTCACAACCTATTTATCACTCCGCTGCGGGAACTGTGGCGTGGCACCAAATAGCGTGGAAGAGTTGTTGGACCGCGTCGAAATCGGCGACCTCGCGTTGCGGTACGCCAGGGGTATCGACCGAAAGGATACGGATCTCCTGTCGTCAGTATTCACGGACGACGCCGAACTGGTCGGCGAAGATAGCGCATTGGGGCCGGGTGGCGGCACCATCGCCGAGGGGATTCTCGAGTATCACGACCAGGTGAGAGGCTACGATCGGACGATGCACTTCGTCGGGAACCAGACGCTCTCTGTCGACGGAGATTCCGCAACCGGGGAAACCTACTGCGTCGCCGTCCACTGGTACGATCGAGGCGATTCAGCGTTCGAGTACAGGATGTTCATCAGGTATCTGGACGATCTCGTCCGGAGGGACGACGAGTGGCTGTTTCGCCGCCGCGAGATCGCCGTCGACCAGGAATACGCCAAGGAACTGCCGTCCGAGGGGAAGATCCCCCACACGGGGTGAGTCGGGTGTTCCCGGTCCCTTCCGGGGCCGGTTTCCCAGGGCTCGATGACTCACTGCCGGAGCCAGCGCTCGTACTGCGGGGGCCACCTGATCTCGTCGCGCCGGTCGAGCGTCCGCGCGGCGTCGAGACCGAGGTACGGCTCCCGGAGGAACTGGCGGGCGACGGCGACGAAGTCCGCCCGCCCGTTTCGCACCAGCGCGTCCGCCTGCTGGGCAGTGGTGACCCCCCCGACGGTGCACACACGCGCCCGTGAACCCTCCCCGATCGCTTCCGCGAGGGGGACCTGATAGTTGGGCCCGGTGTGAGGCGCCGAGCGGTCCGGATCGATCCCCCCGGAGCTGGCGGTGACGACGTCGACGCCGAGTTCGGTGACGTCGTTCGCGAGCTGCACGGAGTCCTCGATCGTCCAGGACGGCCGATCGTCGATCCAGTCGGTCGCGGAGATGCGCATGAAGATCGGCTTCTCCCACACCTCGCGGATCGCGGAGGCGACCTCCCTGACGATCCGCGTGCGGTTCCGGAAGCTCCCGCCGTACTCGTCGTCCCGGCTGTTGGAAACCGGCGAGAGGAACTCGTGGAGCAGATAGCCGTGGGCCGCGTGGATCTCGACGACGTCGAAGCCGGCGTCGTCCGCCCTGGCGGCGGCGGCCGCGAAGCTCTCGACGACGTCCTCGATGTCCTCCTGCGTCATGACGCGCAGCGGGGGTGACTCCCCGAACGGGGTCCAGGGTCTGTCGCTGGGGGCAATTACCTCCCAGCCGCCGTCGTCGGGCTGTACCGGGCGCGCCCCGTCGGTTTGCCACGGCACCGTGGTGCTTGCTTTCCGGCCCGCGTGCGCGAGCTGGACGCCGGGAACGCTCCCCTGACTCCGGACGAACTCCGTAATCGGCTTCCAGGCCTCGACGTGTTCCTCTCCCCAGATCCCCGTGTCCTGGGGCGAGATACGTCCGCGTGGCTCGACTGCGGTCGCCTCGGAGAATACCAGTCCCGCTCCCCCGACGGCTCTGCTCCCGAGGTGAACGAGGTGCCAGTCGTGGGGGACGCCGTCCCCGGCTTCGACGGAGTACTGGCACATCGGCGATACCACGAGCCGATTCGGAATCGTCACTTCGCGCAGATCTATCGGGTTAAACAGCTGTGCTGCCATGTCTACTGCTGCTTGAAGGGCCACTCATAAGGATTCTCCGCTCGGGTGGCCGGTGTCGTGGCGATGCCGTCCTCCCGGGAGCCTCGCGGAGTCAAACTGGGTAGCGACGTCGGGATGGTCGGGTGCGGCCAGGTAGTGAATATTTATTCTCCACGGCGTAAGACGACCCATGGTTCAGGGACACGACCTCGATAGGTTCGACTCCCGGCGTTCGACGGTTTACGCTCCCGAGGGAATCGTGGCGACGAGCCAGCCGCTCGCAGCTGGCGCCGGTTTCGAAGCGCTACGGGAGGGTGGAAACGCGTTCGACGCTGCGGTCGCGGCCGCGGCGGCGCTCAACGTCGTCGAACCCACGAGTACCGGCATCGGCGGCGACGCGTTCGCGCTGTACCGCACGGCGGATGGGGAGATAGGCGGACTGCGATCCTGCGGTTCGGCTCCCGCCGCCGCGACGGTCGACCGGGTCCGCGAGCGGCTGGCCGAGGGAAGGGGGTCGTCGACCGAAGAGGTAGAGATGCCGGAGCGGGGTCCCCACACGGTCACCGTTCCGGGGACTGCGAGGGGGTGGGAACTGACTGTCGAGCGGTTCGGCCGCCTGTCGCTTTCGACGGTGCTTGCACCCGCCATCGGGTACGCGACTGACGGCTATCCAGTTTCGGAGACGATTGCGAGCTACTGGGCGGGGGCAGAGGAGCTGTTCGAGGATCCAAACGCCCGCGAGGCGTTCCTCCCGGGCGGCCGGGCACCCTCCCCGGGAGAGGTCGTCCGTCTCGAGCGACTCGGCGAGACGTTGCGCGAGATCGCACGGAACGGGGCCGAAACAGTGTACGAGGGAGAGATCGCCGAGACCATCGTCGAGGCAGTTCGATCCAGGGGCGGACTGTTGCGGAAGTCGGACCTGTCGTCGTTTTCTCCGGAACTAATCGAGCCGATCAGCACCACCTACGGCGGCGCCGAGGTGTACCAACTCCCGCCGAACAACCAGGGACTCATAGCTCTCGAGGCGTTGAACGTCGCTGCCGAGATCGACGCCGGCCAGCAACCGTTCGACTCCCCCGATCGAGTCCACCGATTTGCCGAGGCCACGAAGCGCGCGTTCGAGGACGGACACCGGTACATCGCGGATCCCGAGTTCCAACGGGTCCCGTCGCTGAACGACCCGGCGTACGCGCGGCGTCGCGCTGCCGAGATCGACCTGGAGACCGCGACGGACGCCTCCGTCGGGGTCCCGAACTCTCACGCCGAGGACGCCGACACGGTTCTGGTCTGCGCTGCGGACGCCGCCGGGAACGCCGTCTCGTTCATCAACTCCCGGTTTATGGGGTTCGGCAGCGGGATCGTCGCGGGCGACACCGGAATCGCCCTGCAGAACCGAGGAGCCTCCTTCACTCTGGATCCCGACCATCCGAACCGGTTGGAACCGGGGAAGCGACCGTTCCACACGCTCATGCCGGGTCTGGTCGAGTTCGATCCCGACGACTGGGCGGCGTTCGGCGTCGTCGGGGGGTACATGCAGCCGCAGGGGCACGTGCAGGTGCTCTCGAATCTGGTCGACTACGGGATGGATCTTCAGCCCGCGCTGGACGCGCCGCGGTGGCGGTACCGTCAGGACGGCGCACTCGCTCTCGAAGCTCGCACTCCCGCCAGTGTTCAGTCGAAACTCGCACGGCGCGATCACGACGTGCGGGTCGAGATTCCGGCGGCCTTCGGAGGCGCACAGATCGCTCGAGTCGCCGGGGACGTGCTTTCGGGGGCCAGCGAACCGAGGACGGACGGCCTGGCAGTCGGCTACTGACTCCGTGCGGGTCAGATGGCGTTGCGTTCGATCTCCGTTTGCTCGTCGTCGAACCGATCGCTCCCGAGCGTGGTGACGTCCATGCTGGTGGCACCTCCCTCACAGAGCAGTTCCGTCACGAGCCTGCCGGCTGCAGGCGCGTGCATGAATCCGTGACCCGAAAAGCCGATGGCGTTGACGAAGCCGGGGAGCGTCTCCTCGAGCACCGGGAGGCCGTCGGGCGTGGTCGCGTAGTGCCCCGATATCGTGTTTTTGACGTCGGTTTCGGGACCGAACCGACGAGATATGCTGGCTACCCCTTCGAGCATCTCCTGTGTCCATTCGACCGTCGCACTCGGCGGGAACGAGTCGGGGTCACATCTCGGCGACTGCTCTCTCCCTCCGATCGCGACTGTTTCCCCTCTTCTGGGTCTGAACACCGAGCCTCCGTCCAGATCTTTCGTGAGCGGCACGTTTTCCCTGAACGGTGCGTCCGGGCGAACGAGCGCCATCCTGTGGAGCTCCGGCTTGATCGGTATCCGGACGTCCGCCATCGACGCCACCTGTCCCGCCCACGGTCCCGCTGCGTTCACGACGGCGTCGGCGTCGGTTTCCCCGTCGCGCGTTCGAACCCCGACTACCGCGTCGCCGTCGGAAATCACGTCCGTCACCTTCGTCTGCCGGCGGATGTCGACGTCTCTTTCCTCCAGGTCCCGTTCTAGAGCCATCGTGACCAGATCCGGGTCCACGAACTCGTCTCGCGGGGAGTAGGCTGCACCGACGAACTCCTCGGTTCGCAGGCCCGGACAGAGTTCGGCCGCCTCCTCCGGGTCCAGTAGCTCGCTGGGAACGCCGTTCCGGTTTTGCATTTCTACGTCCGCCTCGAGGCGTGTGGCAGTCTCCCGTTCCCGGGCGAGCAGGAGATGTCCGACCCGCCGTCGCTCGATGTAGGCGTCGAATTCGGACTCGAACTCGTCCCAGTAGGTACGGCTGACCTGCGAGAGTTTCACCTTCGTCGGGCGGGAGAACTGGCTGCTGATGCCGCCTCCGGATTTTCCCGTGCTACCGGAGCCGGGCGTCGACTTCTCGAACAGCACTACCTCGGCTCCCTGGTCCGCGAGGAAGTAAGACGTATACAGACCGACGATTCCTCCTCCGACTATCGCGACTCGCATTACCCTTCCCATGTCTTCATCAAATATAGAATTACCGCCCGGATTCGTCCGATCCGGACCTCTCCAGCTGGTCAAAACTCCCGGTCCGTTTCAGGGTTCCAGCAGCCGGAATTCGGTCTGCGGCTCGACGAAGTACTCGACGCCGTCGCTGGTTACCTCGACCATCTCCTCCTGTCCGAGATAGCCCCACTCGGACTTCACTCCGAGCTCGAGCGTGTATATCTCTCCTTCCCGGACGATTCCGTCGGGCGAGTCGCCGTACCGATCCCACCTCGGCCCCAGCAGCGTGCCGCCGTCGTGAGCGTTACGACCCACGTTGTGCCCGACGGCGTGTTTGAACGCCGGCCACCCCCTGTCGGTAATCTCCTCTCGCGCGGCGGCGTCGACCTCGTACCCCCGGACGCCAGGTTCCATCGCCTCGAAGGCGGCGTCGATCGCTCCGCGAACGTCGGCGAACGCCTCTCGAAGTCCCGGCGGCGGTCCCTCGCCGTTCCGGGGATAGTAGAAGAGACGCTGGATGTCGGTCGCGTAACCACCGTACTTCACGCCGAGGTCGACGTGTAGAACCTCTCCTGGCGGGAGGGTGAGGTCGCCTGGCATCGTGTGTCCGAATTCCGCGTCACTGCCGGCGTGGACCGTCGGACAGTAGTCCCAGCTCCAGGCGCTGTCGAGACCGCGTTCGCTCATGCGGTCGTGAAGGAACTCGGCGGCGTCAGCCTCCGTCCACTCGGGCGTCCAGTCGTTTGCCAGTTTCGAGAACAGCTCCTCGGTGATTTCAGCCGCCCGAACCATCCGGTCGTACTCGATCGGTGACTTCTCGCTCCGGAGCCGGGAGACCACGTCGCTGGAACTCGTCAGCGAGTCCTCGTAGCCAGTCCCCTCGAGCGCGTCGGTCAACTGGAGGTAGAGCCCGTGGGTGAGGCCGTCGGCGATGTTGTTGTCCCGCGAGTAGTTCACCGCGATTTCGTCGGGATCGACGTCCGCGACCAGATCCCGAACCGTCGGCTCGAAGGATTCGTCGTACGGGTGAACCTCGTAGACATCCAATGCCTCGGCGTTCGGCGCGTCCGCGCGGCCGATGACGACGTGCTTCTCGCCGGTTTTCGTCAACAGCACGAACGTCGGCCAGACGACGTCGAATCCGAGCAGCAGCGGCAGGCACGGCTCGTCGATCTCGGTGGTCTCGCGACCGAGTGTGATCCACAGGTCCGTGTCGGTCGCCTCGAGTACCTCGACGCTCTGTTCGACTTTCTCCCTCACGAGTGCTTCTTCTCCCATCGCGTCTATCTTCAGGAGTGACTGACATAACGGTTCCTCCCGATCCCGGTGCAAACTGCGGGTGCCGGGAGAAAGTATTACTATCTGCGTCACGTCGGTACGCCGGTGACTACCGCAATAGACTTCGATTTCGGGGACGCTATCGATCTCGCGTGGGTCGGTCCTCCCCGAGGGAACGACGACGGATCGCTCGTCGGCTTTCTCAGAACAGAACAGGGCGAAACTGACTTCGCCGTACTGCCCGCCGCCGACCCGACCGCCGGGTCGGTGTCGATCAGGGACGGGACGTTCGATCCGGCGGTCCGAACGGACGCCGGCACCGTCTCCGAGTTCGAGTGGCGACCGGCACACCCGTCGGAAGCCGCGCTGGTCGCCGACGGCGACGTGGAGGTGTTCGACGCCGAAGCCGGGGAGCGGAGGCCGCTCGTTCGGGGGCCCTCGGACTGCTCGGGCGTCGCGTGGTCGCCGGACGGGGAGACGCTCGCCTACTGCCGCGACGGGACGCTGTGGCTGCACGAATCCGAGGGAATCTGTGCAGTCGAATTCCCCGACGACGTCGACGTTGCGACGTTCTTGGGGGGGCCTACCATTCGCTGGGACCCGAGCGGAAGGTACGTCGCGGCGGTGATCGAGGGCGATCCGGAGGCTCACGGCATCGGCGTGTACGACACGGAGGCGGAGACGACCGCCTGGAGCACGTTACCGGACCCGTCGGTGTGCATGCGGGCCTCGTTCGACTGGGTCGACGACGGACACCTGGTTTACGGCGAGGACGCGATGGACGGGGCCTCCAGAACGTACCGATCGGTCCGCGTCGACGAGGACGAGGGCGTCGGTGCGCCGATCGCGTCGGAGTCCGTAGACGGCCTCGTGTTGCCCCACGAACCGGTCGGAAGCGGCACGGGGATGCTCGCGGTCGTGTCGGCCGAAACCGGCTACCGTCACGTCTACGTCATCGACGTGGAGCAGCGCCGGGAGACAGTGACGGACGCCGACCCGGGACTCCGGGGGGACGGAGTGATTCAGGTGACGGAAGGTGAGTTCGAGGCCCGCGGCGACGCCTCGGACGTCCCGGCGTGGAACGACGACGGGGACCGTCTAGCCTACGTGACGAACCGGGTCGACGCGGGCGAACGCCACCTCCACGTGTCCGAACTCGACGAGGGGACGAGCGAGGAGGTTCTGGCTCTGACCGACGTGGCGGGTAACGCCGTCTGGCCCGCCTGGATCGACGACGACAGGATCGCGCTGGTCCGGGCCGGTGTCACCACGCCCGCGGACGTCCACCTGGCTGACGCGAGCAACGGCGGTCTCAGACGGCTTTCCGCCTCCCACGCTGATCCGGACAGCCTCGAGACGCTTCCGGAGCCACAGCCGGTCGAGTTCCCCGCCAGCGACGGCACACAGCTGTACGGTTATCTGTACACGCCTCCCGGCGCGACCCCCGGGGACGACCTCCCCGCGGTGGTGCTGTGTCACGGGGGGCCGATCGCCCAGATGCGCCGCGGGTTCCACCCGAGCAAGACCTACTCGTACTTCCACGCGTTCGACCAGGCGTTCGTCGCCGAGGGGTACGCAGTGCTGGAGTTGAACTTCCGCAGTGGGATCGGATACGGGGAGTCGTTCGAGCAGGCGATCCACCGGAAGGTCGGCGTCGACGAGGTTCAGGACTGCGTCGACGCCGCAGAGTTCCTCCGCTCGCACGACCTCGTCGGTGATCGCGTCGGCATGTGGGGTCGAAGTTACGGCGGGTTCTTGGCGAACGCGCTCGCGACGAAGACCGACGCCTACGATTGCGCAGTGAACGTCGCGGGGATCTGGGACTGGCGCACCTGGGAAGAGTGGGCGATCGAACAGGGCCCCTCGACGTGGGGACCCGGGGAGGCCAGCTGGTTCCACAACCGGTTCGGCGGACCGCCGGACAGCGACGACGAGACGGTCCAGGAGCGATATCGCCGGGCGTCGCCGAACACCTACGTCGACGAGATGGAGACGCCGCTCCTTTCGCTTCACGGCACCGAGGACAAGAACGTCACCGTCGAGGAACTCCATCACCTGATCGT
>JAZKTH010000205.1:0-3209 GCA_036625675.1 Haloferacaceae archaeon | reverse complement strand
GGAAGAGGAACAGGAGGACGCGCGGCGGGAAGAGGAACAGGAGGACGCGCGGCGGGAAGAGGAACAGGAGGACGCGCGGCGGAATAACGGGGACGAACCAGGAGAGATCCCGGACGCCTCCGAATCGTCCGCCCCCGATCTGCCCGTTCGATCCGTCCCCGGCATCGGCCCGACGTACGCCGACCGCCTCGCCGACGCGGACGTGACGACCCTCGAGGAGCTAATCGCGCTGGACGCGTCCCGCGTTGCGTCGATCACCGGTGCGGGGGAGGGACGGGTCGAACGGTGGTTCGACGCGATCGGGCACCGCAACTCCGAACCGACCCGAAAAGACCGCGACGAATCCACGGGGGAGGGACGTGACCGTTGAACGCCCGGAACGGGCAGGGGAGCAGGCTTACGTCGTCGCGTTCGACTCCGGGGCTCCCCGATCGAGCGTGGAGGCGGCGCTTGAAGCCGTCCTGGGTCCGGAGGACACCCTCCTCGTGGCCGCCGGATCCGGGGTCGTCGTCCGGAGCGACCGCGACCTGACCGCCTTCGAGGACCGTCCGGCGGTCGCTCACGTGGGGGAGGTCCAGGTAGCGCCCAGAACGCCGGTTCGTCGGCGTCGCACCGAGTGAGCGGTGTGACTGCGCTCCGAGAGGATCGCAGTCCGGATCGATTCCCGCGAATTAATACGAGACTTCCTCGACGCTGCCGCCGTCGTCGCGCTCCCGGAAGACCTGTCCCTCGAAGAGCGTGACCATCGAGTCGTCGTGCTGCCACGCTTTCGGGGGGAGTCCGGCCTTCCGCGCGACGCGGTCGAGGTACTCCTCGGCGCTCCAGCCGTGCTGGATCGGCAGCGTCGGGAACAGCCAGCCGTGGTATTCGCCCCGGTCGATGGCCGCCCCGTGGGTTCCAAGCTCGATGTCCGCGGTGGGATCGTCGGTGAGCACGGTGGTGCAGACGACGCACACCGACACGCGCAGGCTGTTCAGCTCCTTGGACCCGACCTCGGAGCCGGCCGAGTCGCCGGAGGCGGCCTTGATCGCCGCCTCCACGATGGCGTGGCCCAGCTGCTCGTCCGTCCGGAACGCCCCGGCACAGCCGCGGAGTCGGCCGCGTCCACGGGTCGATTCCAGCCGGACGAAGGCCCCGGTACGGTGGTAGAACGCCTCGCGCATGCTCCCCGGCTGCTCGCGCTGACCGTGAAGGACGTACGATTCGACGGCCTCGCGTGCCAGTTCGACCGCGCGGGCGCCGTCCTCGTAAGAAAGCCGAACGGCCTGCGCCTCTGACATATCCACTCAGAGGAGGGGCGACAACTTGAACTTTCCTTTCGAACGATTGGGGGAATTCCGACCCCGATGTCCCCGAAATGGCCGTCTGTGACCGCTGGCCCGAACGTTCACGGTGTTCGGGGGCGTATCTCCACCCGAAGGAAAGGGGTAGATCCATGAATCCCGGAAACGCTGCGGAAGAGGCGGTCCAGCCCCCCACGACGACGTCCGGCGTTTCGGGTCGAACCCACCGGGCGCTGACCGAGGAGATGACGATCCGTCCGCTGCGGGACGGACGATACGTCGTCGAGACGGACGGGGGAACGTACGTCGTCGACCTCGAGGGGGCGACCTGTACCTGTCCCGACCACGCGATCCGTGGGGAGTACTGCAAGCACCTCAGGCGGGTCGCCTTCGAGGTGGCCGCCGAGTCCCTCCCCGCCCCGGATGAACGGCGGGGGGCCTGCGCCGTGTGCGGCCGAGAGCTGTTCGTGCCCCGCCGGGAGGCCGGATCGTACCTGTGCGACGAGCATCGTCCCGCGGTCGGCGAGGTCGTTCGCGACCGGGAAAGCGGCTCGCTGCTCGTCGTCGTCGCGGTCACCACCGAGCGAGCCGACTCGTTCGAGACCGACGAGGGGCGGGTCGTGGCCGACTATCCGACCAACGCCGACTACGGCGCGCACGAGCCGGTCGTCCGCGCAGTGTACGCCTCCGGGCTCGCTCCCGACCGTGACGTCGACGACCTGAACCCGTACGGGTTCCCCGCTTCCCGGATCGTGCGGCTCGACCGGGCGCGTCGCGGCCCGGCGGTTTCGATCCCCGGCGCGTCCGATTCTCAAAGTTGAACCCGGCGAACCTCCGGTTAATTCGCGTTAAATCGGGGCTAAACCGGCCTGACGGTCTCCCCTTTTAATGTAAACGGGACTCCTCGACCAGGACGAGCATGAATCACAAATCGATTCTGTCCCTCGCGATCGCCCTGATGGTCGTCGTCGCAGGCGCGTCGACGGCCGTCGCGGGTGCGGAAGACCTCGAGGTGAGCGTCGAGCAGGACGACGCCGGCGAGGTCACCGTCGAGGTAACGGACGACGAAACCGCGGTGGAGAACGCCACTGTAAACGTAACCGTGACGGAGGAGAACGCCTCCTACGCCGAGGAAGGCACCTACGAGACCGACGAGAACGGAACGCTCGTTCTCTCCCCGCCCGACGAGGCGGTGAACGTCACCGTGACCGCCACGTACGACAACCACACCGCGTCGACGACGGTCGCGCTCGAGCCCGCACCCGGGCTCGAGGTGAGCGTCGAGCAGGACCCCGGTGAGGACGCCACGGTGCTGGTCACCGACAACGCGACGGCCGTCGAGAACGCGACGGTGAACGTCACGGTGGCCGACGAGAACGTCTCCTACGACGGCGCGGGCGAGTACGAGACCGACGAGAACGGAACGGTCGGCCTTCCCGCGCCCAACGAGACGGTGACAGTCGACGTCACCGCGGCGTACGACGGGAGTACGGCCTCGACCACGACCACCCTGAACGCACAGCCGAACGCTTCCGACCTGCCGTTCGGACTCCAGCTCCAGCGGTTCATGGAGTCTATCGATGAGGACGACCACTGGGGTCAGACGGTCGCCAACTGGGTCGTAGAGAACAACCCCGGTAACGCGCCCGATCACGCCGGCCCGCCGGATCACGCCGGCCCGCCGGACGACGCTGACGCGGACGACGACGAAGACGACGACGGAGACGAGTCCGACGACGATCGCGAACGCGGTCCGCCGGACCACGCAGGCGGTCCCGCTGACGACGCCGGCGACGCGGACGACGGCGAGGACGGGGAGGCCGAGGAGGATGACGACCGCAAACGTGGCCCGCCGGATCACGCCGGCCCGCCGGACGACGCTGGCGATGATGACGAGGACGACGAAGACGACGAGGACGACGAAGA
>JAZKTH010000204.1:0-3213 GCA_036625675.1 Haloferacaceae archaeon | reverse complement strand
CTCGGGCTGGCCGACCGGACGGTGGTCGTGTCGACGCCGCGCGTCGCGAGCGTCAGGGACGCGAACAAGACGGCCGAACTCGCCGAACGGCTCGGGGGCGAGGTCGCCGGCGTGCTGTTCAGCAAGTCGGGGACCGGGCGATCGCCGCCGCCGGAACAGATCGCCTCCTACCTCGAACTCCCGCTTCTGGGCCACATCCCCGAGGATTCCGCGGTCCCGGACGCGCAGGACAGCGGGCGGCCGGTGGTAACCGCGTCGCCGGACTCCCCCGCTGCGCGCGCCTATCGGGCGGTCGCGGAGTCGCTTTTCGAGGCCGACATAGAGCGGAACTCGGACCGTCCCCGGACGAACGGAAACGCGACCGGCGGAACGCCCCGGACTGACGGGGACCGGAGCGCCGGGGGCGGGCGACGCTCCTCGTCGGGTGGCGTGGGAACGGCGTTAAACGACGGATGAGGCCGCACGACGGCCTGGTCACCCCAGGCGGCCACAGGTCCGGTCGCTCCAGTCGGCTGCGGTCCGATCCCCCTAGTCCTTGCCGTTTTTCCCGTCGACTACGAGAACCGGCACCGTCGTCGTCCGGAGCACGCGCTCGGTGACGCTCCCGAGCAGCGCGCGTCGGATCCCGGAACGCCCGTGCGAACCCATCACGATCACGTCGACGCCGTTCTCCTCCGCGTACTCGGCGATCGACTCGTGCGGGTTCCCGCCGACCACGCGCTCGACGACGTCGACGCCGCGGTCGGCTGCCCGTTCCGTGACTATTTCCGTGGCCCGTTCCGCGAACTCCTCGAGTTCGTCGAGCTCTCCGAACTCCCCGTCGTCGATCCGGTCGACCTGTTCGGCGTTGAGGGAGACCTCCATCGCGTCAGTGTCGACCACGTAGAGCGCGTGGACCGTCCCCCCGTACGTCTCTGCGAGTTCGAGCGCGTGGTCGACGGCGTGCTCTGCGACTTTGCTACCGTCAGTCGGAACGAGAATGGTTTCGTACATGTCCGTTCGGGCCGCCCGGGAGCACCGAGTTAGCTGTCCTGAACCTTCTTCTGGATGTCCTCGACGACGTCCGGGTTCTGGAGCGTGCTGGTGTTCCCGAGCTCCTCCTCGTTGGCGATGTCTTCGAGCAGGCGACGCATGATCTTTCCGGATCGGGTCTTCGGGAGGTCGGGCGTGAAGACGACTCGCTCGGGGCGTGCGATCGGTCCGATCGCGGTCTCGATCCCCTGCGTGATCCGTTCCCGCAGCGCGTCGTCGCCCTCGTAGCCGTCCTCGGTGATGACGTACGCGTAGATCGCCTCGCCTTTGAGTTCGTGGTCCCCGCCGACGACGGCCGCCTCCGCGACGCCCTCGACGCCGACGATCGCGGATTCGATCTCCATGGTTCCCAGCCGGTGGCCCGACACGTTGATCACGTCGTCGACCCGGCCGAGAACGGTGATGTACCCGTCCTCGTCGATCTTCGCGCCGTCCTCCGGGGAGTACACCCAGTCGGACATGTCGTCGGAATCGAGGTCGGAGTACTCCGCCCAGTACTCCTCGATGAATCGCTCGTCGTTACGGTACAGCGTCCGCAACATCCCGGGCCACGGTTTCTGCACCGTCAGATATCCGGCCCGGCCCGCGTCGACTTCCTCGCCGGCGGCGTCGACGACTCTGGCGTCGACACCGGGGAGGGGCGGCCCGGCCGACCCGGGCTTCATCTCGCAGATCCCCGGCAGTGTCGTCACCATCATCCCGCCGGTTTCGGTTTGCCACCAGGTGTCGACGATCGGGCACTCCTCGTTGCCGATGTTCGCGTAGTACCACTTCCAGGCGCGGGGGTTGATCGGTTCGCCGACCGTCCCCAGCAGGCGAAGCGAGGAGAGGTCGTGGCGGTCGGGGTACTCCTCCCCCCACTTCATGAACGCGCGGATCGCCGTGGGGGCAGTGTACAGCTGCGTCGCCCCGTACTCGTCGACGATCTCCCAGAGCCTGTCGTAGTCCGGGTAATCGGGCGTCCCCTCGTACATCATCGTCGTCGTTCCCAGCGCGAGCGGCCCGTAGACGATGTAGGAGTGGCCGGTGATCCACCCGATGTCGGCCGAGCAGAAGTAGGTGTCCTCCGGCTTCACGTCCAGCACCGCCTGCGAGGTCCAGGTGACCCACGAGAGGTAGCCGCCCGTGGTGTGTTTCACCCCTTTCGGCTTCCCGGTCGTTCCGGAGGTGTACATGAGGAACAGCATGTCCTCGGCGTCGCGCGCGACGGGGTCGACCTCGGCTCCCTCGTGGTCGGCGATCAGCCCGCCGTAGTCGTGCTGGTTCTCCGCGAGGTCGTGGCCGAAGCCGTCGTCGCCGAGGCGGTCGACGACGACGACGTCCTCTACGTCGGTCTCGACGTTCGCGAGCCCCTCGTTGGCCTTCTCCAGGTGATCCAGCGGATCGCCCCGCCGGTAGTAGCCGTCGCAGGTGACCAGGTACGACGAGTCGGCGGCGTCCATCCGGGTCGCGAGCGCCTCCGCGGAGAACCCCGCGAACACGACGCTGTGGGGCGCGCCGATCCGGGCGCACGCCAGCATCGCGATCGGGAGCTCCGGGATCATCGGCATGTATATCGTGACGACGTCGTCCGCCTCGACGCCGAGATCCCGGAGTGCGGCGGCGAACTCGTTCACCTCGCGGTGGAGTTCCTCGTAGGTGTACGTTCGGTTCTCCTCGTCGGTGGGCTCGCCGATCCACTCGATTGCGGCCTCCTCGCCCCGGTCGTCGAGGTGCCTGTCCAGGCAGTTCGCGGAGGCGTTCAGCTCGCCGCCCGTGAACCACTCGTAAAACGGCGGGTCGCTCGCGTCGAGCACCTGGTCGTACTCCCGGCCCCAGTCGAGCAGCGCGGCCGCCTCCTCCCAGCACTCCGGCCAGTTCTCCTCGAACTCCTCGTAGACGTCGGGGTCGGCGACGTTCGCCTGCTCGGCGAACGCCGCCGGCGGATCGAACGTCTCTGCCTCGGGGAGCCTGGCCTCGAGCACGGAATCGTCTTCTGACATGAGTCGGGCGTATACACCCGGTGAAGACTATTAAGATATCCCCCTAAATATCGGTCCTATTACATGGGGTGCCGACTGGACGCGGTCGCGGAGCCGCCAGCAGCAGGCGCCTTCGGGGCCGGCGGCGGAATCCCTTCCCCGGGAAACTCGGGGGACAAACCGGCGCGGGAAAGTCGACAGGTCCAAACCGGCGCAGGAG
>JAZKTH010000028.1:0-18932 GCA_036625675.1 Haloferacaceae archaeon | reverse complement strand
GTACAAGCCTCCTGGCGGACTGAAAGGGCGAGGCGGGCTCCGCGGCTCCCGGGCGAAGCAAGCACCGCAGCGCCCGAAGGGCGCGAGGAGCGCAGCGAGTCCCGGAGGCCGGAGCGAGCCGAGGGCTTTCTACGTCTCTACCGTTCATAAAAGTACGCTGTCCAACTCACGAAATTATTAGACTTATACTATAATGTATGCGCGCCCTCCATCTTGCACGCCGAGTCCAACAACTATCCAATCCGATACGTGGGTGTATGGAGACCCCCCGCTAGTCACACTCACGCTCCACGTACACGCTCACACAGTCGTGCACGCGAACCTGCTCGGCTAACCCCACCCATCCACGGACGGGACACGCCACCAACGCCACCAACGTCGCCGCCAGCTCCTCGAGCGCCGCGATAACACCGATGCCGCCTGCCCGTCCGCTCTGCCGCGGCTCCAGCGCGGTCGCAGGATAGTCCCGGGCGAACTGCGAGGGTGAGGTTGGGAGTCCAGCACTCCTCCAGCACCGGTCAACGACTGGATGGGGCGGTGTCTCCACCGGCTGGTCTGTTCGATCTCGACGGGCCAATCTGTTAACAGCTGCGGAGTGTTCCCTCTCACGCAACTCGCTGCGAGGTCAGGTCTCCCCGTCAGCAGATGCAGTCGTGTGCCCGACCGGCGAGTTTCGGAACGTGTTCGTGCATACACTCGGCGTATGCCAGCATCGCTTCGGCCTGCTCCGCGGTCGCACGCTCCTGCTGGTAGTACGTCCCATTTCGGTAGGTCTGCCAGAGTTCGACCTGTTCGTCTTTCGTCGCCTCGGAGAACACGCCAGCCTGCATCCCGTACTCGAACGCGTCCTCGTGGTTCATCAGGTCGTTCACCTCCGCCACCCCTTGATCGACTACGTAGAACTGCACCGTTCGCTCAAGCGCCGCGAACGACCCCTCCACAACTAGCGTGTGATGCCGGTCAATGTCCCGCAACGCCCGAATGCCATCCAAGATGCGACACGCCTTCCGCAACTGGAGGAGCGCATCGCCTTCCACATCTAGCCCCGGTTCCACAGTGCCGCGCTGGGTGAACGCCGCCACGGCGGCACTCAACTCGTCGCTACACGGATCCTCACCGGCCATCGCCGATCACCTCTGCGACGTCGGCACTGCCCAGCACCACGTCCTTCACGCGCCCCAACGCGTCGGAATCCTCGATCACGACGCCCTCAGCCAGCACCTCGTCGATTCCGTTCTCGGCCTCCCCGTGGCTCACCGCCGACTCCACGGACTCGACCAGCACCTCGAACTCGTACCGGTTGCCCTCGTCGCCGAACCGCTGCTCGCCGAGATCGACGGCGATGTCTGTCGCCGTGCGCCGCGCCTGCAGGAGGTCGTCGCCGTCGTCGATCAGAATCCAGACGTCGATGTCACTGCGTCGATCGGCCTCGCCGCGTGCGACGCTCCCGAACACGATCAGCGCCGAAAATGACGGTACCTCTTCGCGCGCCCGTTCTGCAAAGGCCCGCACCGGTTCGCGGAACTCGTCCTGCGGCAGCGCGAACAGTGGCTCGTCCGGGATCGTCACCCGTTCGCGGTTCACGCGTACGTGCTTGCTGCGCCCGCTCTCGTCAACGCGGACGAGTTCCAGCTGCTGGAGCAGATCGACCGCACGCGATGTCGTCTTCGAGCCGTTGTCCGTGATGTCGCGGAGCTGGCGCACCGAGAACGCCCTGAACGGATTCCGG
Source organism: Haloferacaceae archaeon (assembly GCA_036625675.1). Lineage (GTDB taxonomy): Archaea > Halobacteriota > Halobacteria > Halobacteriales > Haloferacaceae > Halalkaliarchaeum. Next base: position 17,203 of record JAZKTH010000028.1, on the reverse strand, counting down.
ATCAGGAGTGCGAGCACGTCCTCCATCGCCCTGTACCGGAACACTTGCTCCTCACCGAACGGGAAGCGGACGTACAACCCAACAGATAGTCCACTTTCAGTGTCCATGTACACTTTGAGTGTCCAATATCCTGAAAGCGTTTCGATCTCTCGAACGAATAAATCCGAATCAGTTGGGCCTATGACGGTAGTTTGCACGTTCCAACCCGAATAACGTAGATCACATTGCCAACAACTGGTAAGCCGGCGAAAAGCTGGACTCCAAACCTCTGGTCGATAGTCCCGGGCGGATTCGAACCGCGCGGACTTCGCTCCGCGGCTGCGCTGGGCTCGAATACTTCGAGATGGCTTATAGGCCTAGCTTCGCGCGGACAGAATAGTCCCGGGCGGATTCGAACCGCCGTCAACGGCTCCAAAGGCCGTTATGATTGGCCACTACACCACGGGACTGCACTCGCTTCTTGCCCCTTGGACTACCAAACAGTTGCGGTTTTCGGGAGCGACGACCGATCTCAATCGGCGATTTCGCTGGCCTCGAGACACGTGCACGCGTCCGTCTCGGGATCGAAACAGTCCGGACACTCGGGGTTCCTGTCGATGATGGTGTCGATTCGCTCCGCGACCGTCTCGTCGATGACCGCCTCCATGTCGCGCGCCTCCGCCTGGAACTCCTCGACGCCGAGGACGTTCGCCAGGAACCGTTCGATGATGCAGTACGTCTGTAACGCGTCGCGGGCCCGACCGATCCCCTCGTCGGTGAGCTGCACGCCCTTGTACTTCTCGTGTTCCGCCAGCCCGCGCTCCTCGAGTTTGCCGATCATCTCGTTCGCGCTCGCCGGGCTCACTGAGAGCCGGTCCGCGATCGCCCCCGTCGCGGCCGGGCCGTCCTCCTGCTGCTGGATCAGGTAGATCGCCTTGAGGTACTGATCCCCCGTATTCATTCCTCGGCTCCCCCCTCGAAGTCCGCACGCTCCATCAACTCCGTCACTTCCTCGACGCCCTCGGCCTCCTCGGCCTGGATCTCCCGCAGGGTCTCGAGCAGCGTCTCCCGGTCGACCGAAAAGCGGGCGTCGCTGTCCTCGATGGCCCCAATGAGGTCGTCGTAGAACTTGTAGGCCGTCTCCTCGTTGCACAGCTGATCGTACAGCACGCCGTCGAAGTCCTCGGGCTTCGTCTTGCCGTACTGCGCCTCGACCAGCGATTCGACCTCCTCGAACGGGACGCTCTCGACGCCCAGTTGCTCGACGAGTCCCTCCAGTCGGTCGCGGTGCTCCGCCGACTCCTCGGCGGCGTCCTCGAGCAGCGCCTCCACCTCCTCGTCGAGCTCGGCGTCCAGGCTCCGGTAGTGGTGATACGCCCGGGCCTCGACCACCTCCTCCAGCACGATCCCGAACTGGAGCAGGCGCGCGAGCTGGTGATCGGAGGTGACCGCTCCCACGCTCATGGCCTCCCCCTCCGAGACAATAGTTCCATACACGGACTCCGACCGTCGAGAACTTACGGTTTTCCCTGCGATCCCCCTCGCGATTTCGCCGTCCCCTCCCGTCCACTTTCTCTCTCCGGCGATCGCGTCCGAGGAACCCGAGACGAGTCAGCACCCGTCGGACGCTTCCTCGTCTTTCACAGGATGCGTTCGTATATCGTCGTCGGATACTCCGTCCCTCCGAGTTCGTGAGTCGTCGATCCCGCCGGCCGGAACCCCGCCGACTCGTAGAACCGGCGGGCGCGTTCGTTGCCCGAGAGCACCTCCAGGCGGACCGCTTCCGTCGAATCCGGGAGATGCCCGACCCCGCGGTCGACCAGCGCCGTCCCGATCCCCCGGCCCCAGTCGTCCGGACGGACGTAGATCGCCCGCAGCCCGGCCTCTCCGGGACCGACGAACGCCTTCGTCTCCTCGCTCCCCCACCGGAAGTCGGCGAACCCGCGAACGGTCGCCTCCTCGACGGCCACGAGTACGACACCCCGGTCCGGAAGCGCTTCGAGCATCCCGTCGACGTCGGATTCGGTCGGGTCCGGGTCCTGTGCCTCGAGCAGTTCCGCCGAGACCAGGCCGTCGTAGGCCTCCCGCCAGGAGAGCGCATGCGCCCTGAGGAGCCCCCTCGCGTCGTCCCGGCCGTCCAGGGGACGGATCTTCATCCTCGATTCACCGTCCGTATCGCAGGTACGAGTACGCCAGGAAGGCGATCCCCAACCCGACGGCGAATCCGAGGTAGAACCCGGGCGGACCGAGGTTCGCCCGTCCGACCAGTCCGCCGACGAACCCGACTGCGATGCTCCCCAGGAGGACGAAGAATCCGGTCTGCCAGTCCTCGACGAACTCGACGATGCCTCGTTCGGACATAGCTGCACCGAACGAGCGCGTCGTCTTAACGGTTGTTCGACCCTGTGGATCGTTCACGTTCCTCGTTTTCCCGTCTCCAGAAACAGAAGACACTTGCGGACGGCCGGCCGTACGGGAAACGTGCCCTCCACCGTACTGCTGCAGTCCGGCGGCGGAGCCGCCGCCGCGCTGTTCGTCTGGTTGCTCACGCTCGCACTGTTGATCGCCGCCGTCGTGTGGACCTACAGCGACGCGCAGCGGAACAGCACCCACCCCGCGTTTCTGTGGGCGATCGTCGTCTTCTTCGCCCCGCTCGTGGGGCTGGTGCTGTACGTCATCCTGGGTCGGAACCGGCGCTGACCTCCTGAACGACGCACCCGGACCGCCGCTGACGCCCCCCGATCGCGTACTCGGCGGTCGGATTTGGGGAAACGTGATATTCCTGGGGCTCTTTCGACCCTGTATGCGACGGGCCCTCACCCTCGCGGTGGCCGTGCTGATAGTTACCACACTGTTTGCACCCGCCGTCGCCGCAGCCCCTCCCGGCGCCGCCGACCCCACCGCCTCGCCCGACGTTGGCGAACCGACTGCCCTCCAGTCGGTCGGCTCGCCCACAGCGACCGACGGCGACGCGCGACCGTCGGCGAACGAACTCAGGGGCGTCTCGACCGGCGGGGCTGCCTCCACCGAGGAGAACGGAACCGCCGAGCCGACGGAGGAGGGCGACTTCGGCGACGGGCCCGTCGGCCGGGTCGAGGGCTACTGGTACAACGACTCGATCGAGGTCGATCAGACGGACGGTCTCGACGAGGAAGAGATGGAGGCGTACGTCTCCCGCTCCATGGCCCGGGTGGAGCACATTCGCGACCGGAAGTTCCGCGAGGACGTCCCGGTGGACGTGATGACCCGCGAGGAGTTCCGCGAGATGCAGGAGTCCCGCGAGAGCGGCGAGGCGTTCAACCGCTGGAACGATCAGGTGTGGAAGGCGCTTTTCGTCCTCGGCGAGAACGAGTCCTCCGAGGAGGAGATCCAGACCACTCTCGGGGGCTCAGTCGCCGGGTTTTACTCCCCGGCTGACGACGAGATCGTCATCGTCACGGAGGACGGAGGCGACCCGGTGATCGACAACTCGACCCTGGTACACGAGCTGAACCACGCGATGCAGGACCAGTACCACAACCTCTCCGCGCCGACGTACCGGGGCGCCACGCAGGACGCCGATCTCGCGGTCGACGGCGTCGTGGAAGGGGAGTCCGTCTACGTCGAGCGCCAGTACGAACAGCGGTGCGAGTCGGGCGAGTGGGACTGCGTGGCCACCCCCTCCAGCGGGAGCGGGGGCGACGGCTCGGAGCCGAACCTCGGGATATTCCTCACTATCTTCCAGCCGTACTCCGACGGTCCCGGCTACGTCGCCGACATCTACGACGAGGAGGGCTGGGAGGGCGTCGCCGAGCGGATGGAGAATCCGCCCCAGTCATCGGCCCAGGTCATCCACCGCACCGACCGCGAACCGGTTCCGATCGAGTACGAAGACACCGCAACGCGCGGCTGGGAGCCGTACCCGGATCAGGGCGTCGACGGGGCGGAGACGGTCGGCGAGGCGTCGATCTACGCGATGTTCTGGTACCAGGCGCGCTTTTACGAGGCCGACACGATAGACTGGCGGGCGTTCGGCCAGGCGTCCCACCCATACGAGACGTACAACTACGTCTCCGAGCCCTCGTCGGGGTGGGCGAACGACGAGCTGTACCCCTACCGGCGCGGCGCGGACGAGGACGGTTACGTCTGGGTGACCGAGTGGCAGACCGAGCGCGACGCCGAGCAGTTCCGTGACGCCTACGGGGAGATACTCGAGACCCACGACGTCCAGCGGGAAGACGGCTACCACGTCGTCGAGGACGGCCCGTTCCGCGGGACGTACCTCCTCTCTACCGACGGGACGCGGGTGACGATCGTCCACGGTCCCTCGCCGGAAGCGGTCAGCCAGATCCGGCCCGGCCTCGCCGAGGAGATGAGGGCGGAGGAGACGACGACGGAGACGACGGATCGGCCCGAGGCGACCGACCGACCCGACACCGAAACGCCGACGCCCGCCGACGAGCCGTCGTCGCCCGGCGGCACCCAGACCGAGCCCGCCGACATCGAGACGCCCGGGTTCGGAGCCATCGCGGCCCTCGCCGCCCTGCTCGCGGTCGCCGCGCTGTTCCGCCGCCGGCGCTGATCCACGCGTGTCCAGCGAATCGGCGGAACGGGCGACGGCCGGTTGGTTTTTTGTTCTCGCCGGGGAACAGTCGCCATGGAATTCGACATCGTCCCGCCGTCGGCGATTCGCGACGGTCGGGCGACGGACGCCTACTTCGAACGGACCGCTGCCGCGCTCGAGGGGGCCGGACGAAATCCGACCGTCACCGCCGAGGTCACCGCCGACCAGTTCCCCACCGGCGAGTTCGAGTTGCTCGCGGGCGTGAAGGACGCCGCGGCGCTCCTCTCGGGGCGCGGCGTCGACGTCGACGCGATCCCGCCGGGACGGCTGTTCGACGGCGGACCGGTGCTCCGGATCGAGGGGCCGTACCTGAAGTTCGCGGAGCTCGAGACGTCGCTTCTGGGCTTTCTCTCCCACGCGTCCGGCGTCGCGACCGCCGCGCTGGACTGCCGGATGGCTGCGCCCGATTCGACGGTGCTGTCGTTCGGTGCGCGCCACGTTCACCCCTCGATCGCGGCGATGGTCGAACGGTCCGCCCTGGTGGGTGGCCTCGACGGCTTCTCCCACGTCGCGGCGGGGGAGGTCATCGGTCGGGAGGCCAGCGGCACGATGCCCCACGCGCTGGTGATCTGTTTCGGCCGCGGCAACCAGGAGGGGGCCTGGCTGGCGTTCGACGAGGCCGCTCCGGAGTCGGTCCCCCGGATCGCGCTGTGTGACACCTACACCGACGAGGTCGACGAGAGCCTCCGGGCGGCCGCGGCGCTGGGGGACCGGCTCTCGGGGGTCCGGCTCGACACCACCGGCTCCCGGCGCGGCGACTTCCGCCACATCGTCCGCGAGGTGCGGTGGGAACTCGACGCGCGGGGGTACGAGGACGTGGACGTCTTCCTCAGCGGGGGACTCGCTCCCGCCGCGCTCCGGGACCTCCGGGACGTCGCCGACGGGTTCGGCGTCGGCGGCTACGTCTCGAACGCGGATCCGATCGACTTCGCGCTCGACGTCGTGGCGGTTGAGGGGGAGCCCGCGGCGAAGCGGGGGAAGCTATCGGGCGCGAAACAGGCCTACCGGACGGCGGACGGCGGTCACCACGTCGGGCTCGCCTCCCGTTCCGGTCCGGAGGATGGCGAACCGCTGCTGGAGCCGCTCCTCCGGGATGGGGAGGTCGTGGCAGACGACGACGCGTTCGACCTGGACGGTATCGCCGAGCGGGCGGTCGACGACGCGCGCGCAGTCGGCTACGGGCGCGGCGCCGCCGACGGAAATAGAAGGTAGCTACCGCCCCTCAGTCGACGGTTCGTTCGAGCCGGTCGGTCGCGTCGGGCGTCCGGACGTCGACCGGGGGATCCGTCCACGGTTCCCCGATCGGCGTGTCCCCGTCGACGACGTCGAGGAGGTCGAGCCGATCGAGACAGGCGCGCGTCGGACGGCCGTCCGGACCCCACTCGCGCATCGCGTAGTATGTCTCGAGCATCTCCTCGAACTCCGCCGGGTCGATCGCCTCGCCCGCCGCCGGACCCTCGCGGATCGGCGACGTGAGTGCCGCGGGAAGCTCGTCGTGTTCGCGGACGAACCCCTCCCTCACGTTGAACAGCCGAACGAGAGTCCAGATGCGCTCGCCGGCGTGGGCCAGCTCCTCGGGGGTGTAGCCCAGCCCGATCGCATCGAGCCACTCCGCCCCGAGGTCGCCCCACATCGTCTCGCCCGCGAAGTCGTCGGCGACCAGACTCCACAGCACCGATCGGACGTCCTGTGCGATCGCGACGGCGCGGGCCCGGTCCGCCGTGTCCCACCTGTCGGCCGCGAACACCTCCGTCTCGATCGGCCGGGCCCGCCGGTGACAGCCGCCGCGGTCGCTCGTCGCGTACGCCAGCGCCATTCCGGCGGCGCCACGGGGATCGTAGGCCGGGAGCTCCATCGACTTCACCGTGGGAATGAGATCGTCGCCGCCGAACGCCTCCGCGGCCGCGTCGACGCCGTCCCCGAGCGTCTCCGGCAGTTCTCGCGGCCAGGGCAGTTCCCGGTCCTGGCCCCCCGGCGCGTCGGGCGCCCCCCGCGCGATCGCCTCGATGAGCCGGCGGATCCCCTCCTCGTCGCCGAAATCCAGGTCCACGTCGAGCAGCCCTTCCTCGCCCGCGCGGACCGCCCACGCGACCGCGTTGCCGGCGGAGATCACGTCCAGTCCCAGCCGGTCGCACGCGCCCCCGAGCGTCGCCACTGCGTCGAACTCGTCGATCCCGAGTCCGGCCCCCAGCGTCATCGGGGTCGCGCCCCGGGGGACGGTCTCCCCCTCGTCGGTCTCGATGCGGAACCCCCCAGGGACGGCGTCCTCGGGGTGTTCGCGTCCGACCGACTCCTCGCGGGCTCGCTCGATACCGATCCCGTCGGCCGCCTCGAACCGGCTCCGCTTCCATCCCTCCGTCGGCAACACGCCGACCTCGTTTGCGAAGTCGATGCTCTCGAGCGTCTCCCCGGCGGCCTGCCAGCGACCGACGTCGTGGCTCCGGTAGTCGTCGACGTATCGCTCGTGGAGAGACTTCACGGCCGGGGGGAGGGTGGGGGGATCGTCGTGGACCACGATCGCCTTCAGCCGTTTCGCGCCCATCACCGCCCCCGCGCCCCCTCTGCCGGCGTGGTGTTCGCCGCCGTCGGAGGCGATCGTCGCGTACTCGACGCCGGACTCCCCGGCGGGGCCGATGCACGCGACCGCGGACTCGGGGAACGCCTCCGCGGTTTCGGCGGCGTCGAGTCCCCACGTCTCCGCGGGTTCGACGCTCGCGTCGCCGCCGGAGACCTCGATCCGGACCGGCTCCTCGGACGCGCCCGTCACCAGCAGTCCGAGCGCGTCGTCGAGCGATCCGGCGAGCCGTTCGGCGAACTCGCCGCCGCTGTAGGAGTCGAGGAACGCCCCCGTCAGCGGCGACTTCGTCACTGCCGCGTACCGCGACTCGCCGGGGAGATAGCCCGACAGGGGGCCCACGAAGAACCCGAGCAGGTTCTCCGGGCCCCACGGATCGGCGCCGCCGTCGAGTTCGTCGTAGAGATACCGCGCGCCGATCCCCTTTCCGCCGAGATATCGACGCCGCCAGCGGTCCGGAACCGGTTCGCGTCGAACCGTTCCGGCGGAGAGATCGACCCGCAAAACCGCGTCCCGGGTGGTGGTCATCCACCGTAGTGTCGACGATTAGTCGGGTTAAACTTGTCGGGAAACGGGGATCGCACGGCCGGAAGCCGCCCACCGATCCCGCCCTCATACTGACGGTTGTCGGCCGTTACCGGACGGCCGTCCCCACGGCCGACCGATCGACCGATAAATCACTACGACCGCCAGCATCACACCAGCCCGAGCGCCCGCATCGCGGCGAACAGCAGATCGCCGTACGCGACGGCGACGACGAGGCCGAAGAACATCGGGACGACGAACGGGAGTCCGGGGGAGACCCAGACCGTCTCCCGCCGGAGCAGCGTCTCGATCCCCTCCCGGAGCATCTCGGGAGTCGTCCCGTAGGCGGGGCCGACCTCCTCGCGGAACCGGCGCGCCGCCCAGGCGTCCTCCGCGTGGGTGCGTTCCGCGTCGCCGGTCTTCTCGCCGTCGGGCGCCCCGCCGTCCGTGGTCGTCAGCCCCCCTGCCGGTCCAGCGGTCACGGCGCCGTCGGTGGCGTCGAACGTCTCCCTCACGCTGTCGGGATCCCGGAGAGCGTCCGGCCGGTCGCGCAGTTCCTCCAGGTCGAGCCCGCGCCATCGGAGGTACATCCGGAGCGCGTCCAGATCGAGCCCGCGCCGGGTGTACCCCTCCCGCGTTTCGAACAGTCGACCGTGGCGATCCGGCACCGACTCCACCGACACCGGCCGGGCGAGGAACATCACCGGACAGATCCGCCCGTCGAGCAGGTTCCGGACCGCCAGCGCGATGGGATAGGCGATCCCGAGAAGCACCGTGTTCGTGAGGATGGTGAGCGAGAACACGCCGACGTTCGAGGTCACTATCGGCACGGTCGGCAACCACGCGACCGCGAGCCCGTAGGTCGGATACGTCGGGTACACCGCCGCAAGCGAGATCAGCGCCTTCGCGTCCGCCCCGCCGAAGCCGCCGATCCGCCAGAACAGGTACCCAAGGGGGGCGACGAAGAACAGACTGATCCCGACCTGGATGAAGAACAGCCGGTCGGCGACGCCCGAGAGGGGGAGCCGGGTCCACGACTCCCAGGCCAGCGCGAGCAGTCCGATCGCGATCAGCGGCGGCCACAGGTGGTTCGGCAGGCGGCGAGTCCGGAAGTCACGGTAGGCCGCCCACCCGAACGCGGGGACGACGAGGAGTCGAAGCAGGTCCGGCCCGGAGGCGATCATGTCGGTAGATGTGTCTCTGCTCGGTACAGTACTTAAATACAGCCGGTTCGTCGGTCGTGCGCGGTCGACCCCTCAGCGGCCGAAGGTGAACCGGGTCGCCCACTCGTCGAGCCGGCGCCGTAGCCCCGCAACTGCCACCTCGTGGCGGACCACCGACCGGAGCGTCGACTCCTCGACCTCGATTCGCTCCCCGTCGAACGGGTTGGCGCCGCTGCCGGCGCCCTCTTCGTCCCCGGCCGCCTCGACGACCGTCGAAACGCTACACCGGCCACACGCCTCGGTTCGCTTCCCGCCCATGTGTCTCACTCACACGGTGTTGGTGCGACGGGCGTTTAAACCTTGCCCGGAGGGTCCGGAACGGGCGGTCGGAGGGCGCACGGCACGGCCCGTTTTTCCGATCCGGGTCGAACCCCTTCGACGAGAACTATTTACCGCGCGGGAGTAACGTGATCCACATGGGATACCACGTCGTCGACGTCGACGAGGTCGAGCCCGAACCGGACCGTCCGTCCGAGAAGCGCTCGATAAGCGACGCCGCCGGACTCGGGCAGGTTGGCGTCCACGTCTACGGCGCCGCCCCCGGCGAACAGATCCCGCTGGCGTATCACTCACACGACGAACAGGAGGAGGTCATGTACGTCCTGGAGGGATCCCTGTCGGTGGAGACGCCCGAGCGGACGTACGAGGTGGCCGCCGGCGAGGCCTTCGTCGCCGAACCCGGGAGCCCCCACCGGGCGTACAACCCGGCCGACGCTGACCGTCCGGTCCGGCTGGTGGCGATCGGCGCCCCCTCGGTCGACGACGTCAGCGGGTACGAACCATGAGCGGAACGGACGGCTCGGACGTTTCGACGGGGACCGGAACGACGGCCGCACAGCGGGAGGCGGCCGACGGGAGGCCCCCGGACGTCCCCGAGTGGGACGACCCGTACCTCGAGGAGGTGAGTCGGCGGCTCGCCTCGAACTACGACCTAACGAAGGAGTACGCGGTTCGGGGTGAGTCGTTCGACCTGTACGGTCACATGGAACTCCACAGCGAGAAACACTTCTTCCATCCGGCGCTGTCGTTCGCCCACCACGAGTCCCACGAGTACCTGCTCGTCCGCCGGGTCGATCGGGCGACCGGTCGCGATCTCGACCGGCTCGTGGAACTCGGACACGAACTCGCCGACGACTGGATCGACGCCGACGAGGAACACTACTCGACCGACTTCACGTTCGTGCTGGTGGCCCCCGAGGTTCCGGACGGGATCCGTTCGCAGGTCGCCGGCCTCGACGAGCGAACTCTCCTGAAGTACGGCTTCCACGGTCACTATCAGGTAAACGTCGTCGTCGTCGCGCCCGAGACGTCGGAGCTGGTGGCCAACGACGCCGCGGACGTCGAGGAGGCGTTCCGCACGTGGGAGCCCATCGAACGCGATGAACCCGGCCTCCTCGGGCTGATAGCCCGGCGGCTCGAACTCTGATAGCGCGTCACAGAAACGTTCACAGCCGATTTGCGCGGCATCGCATCGGTCCTCCGGGTGCTGCCTCAGCAACCCATCTGATCCATCGTGTCCTGAAGCGGGAAGTCCCTCTATACACGGGTGAAGCAGCGGAAAGTCCCACTACGGAGCGACTCGCGCCCGCGAGAGAGCCGCGACAGCGGCGTCGTTCAGGCGTGAGTGGCTGCATCGAGATGCGTCAAGAGCCGTGCGGCGACACGGTCGGGATGCTCGTGGGGCACCCAGTGAGTGGCGTCCGGAAATCGCTCCAGGCGTCCATCCGAGCAGAATTGGACACTTTCCTCAGCCATCCGTGGAACCAGAGCTTGGTCGTTCTCGCCCCAAATCACCAGGGTGGGAGCCTCGACTTGCTCTTGGGGCGGTTCTTTTTGCCGTCGAAACAGGGCGCGATACCAGTTGATCATCGAGCCGACGGCGCCCTCACGGCTCCATGCCTGCCGGTAGCGTTCGAAGTCTCGTTCATCGAACGTTCCTGGCCGCGAGCCACCCTCCATCGCGTTCACGAAAAAGGCGAAATCGTTCCGACTGCTCGTCCACTCGGGTATCAGAGGTAGCTGGAAAAACAACATGTACCAGCTGTTTCGCAGCTGAGTGAGGTCGGAGGTAAGCGTGCGTTGGAACACGGTCGGGTGCGGGACGTTGACGATACCAAGCCGGTCGACGGCCTCGGGATAGCGCAGCGCCAGGTCCCAGGCCACGGCCGCCCCCCAGTCGTGCCCCACGACGTGCGCGCTCTCGCGACCCGCTATTTCGATGAGGTCGACAACGTCGGCCGAGAGCGTGTCGATACTGTAGGCGTCGAGGCCGTCAGGTTTTTTGCTTCGATTGTAGCCACGCTGGTCAGGGGCAATGACGCGGTAGCCGGCGCCCACCAGTGGGTCGAAGTACTCGTGCCATTCGTACCAGAACTCGGGGAAACCGTGTAGCAAGACGACCAGTGGATCGTCGGGGTCGCCAGCGCTGACAGTGTGGAGTTCGACGCCGTTGACCTCCCGGAACGTGCGTTCGATACCGGGAACGTCGGGGAGCGGTGCCGACACCTGATCCGAGCTGTTCATGGCGTCACCGTCCGCCAGATGGTGCCCGGCCGGAACAGGCCGGTGGGTGCGACTTCCATTCCAACGACGCGATAGAACGCCTCCGAGAGATGCGGGTCGGTGTGAGCCTGCCGGATCAGCCGAGAGAGGTAGGTATCGAACATCGAAGCGCCGGGCCGCGTGGGCCCGGTGGTCTGTTCGAAGGCCGAATCGGACCCGACGGCCATCTGCCAGGCGATGTCGACGACGTCCTGTGCCCGATCGAAGAACCGCTTGCCGAGGGACTCGTCGCCACTCGACGCGAGCGTTTCGTGGAGTGTCAGGGCCTCCAAGGCGGCGACAGACATACCCTGGCCGTAGATCGGGTTGAAACTCGCGATCGCGTCCCCCAGGACGACCAGGCCGCCGGGGAATCGGTCCAGGTTCTCGTAGCCAACCCGCCGGTTCGACGGGAACGGGTACTGTTCGACACCGTCGGATACCACCTCATGTGAGGCGAGAATCGTCTCGATGTCCTCGATGGGGAGCTTCCGGGCGTACGGGAGGAACCCCTCGATGGTGGTTGGCGGGTCGGTCTCGTGCATCCCGCCGAGGGTCACGAGCCACTCACCACCTTCCACAGGGAAGGCAGCGCCCCCGCGGGTTCTGGGCGCGGACTGGGGCACGAACGGCATGCGCCGATCTCCCTCCGGTCGGTCGACCCGGATGGTGCTATACACCATGTCGATTTCGACCTCCTCAACTGGCGGCTCGCCGTAGCCGTTCTCGGCCAGCCAGGCCGGTGTTCGACTGGTCCGGCCTGTCGCGTCAACGACGACATCGGCCTCCAGCGTCTCAAGCCCGTTGTCCCCTCTGACACGGACACCCTCAACCCGGTCGCCATCTGTATCGACCTGGTAGGCGGCGAACTGCGTACCGTCCCGAATCGTCACGCCAGCCCGCTCGGCGAGGTGCTGGCGGACGACCGCCTCCAAGAGGGGTCTGCTCGCACAGTACATCTCCATCCTCGTCGCGGGGGCGGTGAGGTAACCTCCCTGGTCGTAGTGGCGCAGTTCGTCACCCACGTCGATAATTAGCGCCCCGGCGTCGATGAGATCCTCCCCATATCCCGGGAAGAGGTCACTGATGGTCGCACGGCCGGCTTCCAGAAGCACGTGCACGTGTTTGCCCTGGGGAACTCCGTCTCGGGTCTCGGGACCCGCCGGCAGGGCGTCGCGTTCGACGACCGTGACCCGCTCGTACGCGTCGGTAAGGGCGCGGGCGGCCAGCAGCCCAGCCATGCTCGCTCCCAAGACCACAGCCCGTTCCCCCCTGATCGATACTCGCTTTCCGTCGTATCTGATACTCTCTTCGAGTGTCATTGTGCGGTCGTAGCCGATGGTCCTTTTCGACGGTACGCTCCCCCAACTCAGCATCCGTTGATATTCTCGAATGATAATAAATGTTTGACACGACCGGGGCTACAGTCGACGCAATCCTTCTACAGCCTGTGCGGATCTCTCTGTGACACGTTCGCTCTGGCGAAAAAATCGGCGACGTGTCCGTTCGGACTAGTCGTCCGACCGCTCGGATTCGGGCTGTCCCCCGTCAGCGGCGACGGTACCCCCACCGACTCCGCGAACCTCCCTGATGTTGGCGTAGCCCATCCGGATCAGGCTCAGCGCCAGTCCGACCAGGGTCAGCCCGAGGATGACCTGGACCACGGCCGAAACCTGCGCGAGCAGCGTCGTCTCGGCTTCGGTCGTGATACCGAGTAGCCGCCCGCCGAGCACCTGGTACAGCGACACCCACAGCAAGCCCGCGACGGTGACGGCCGCCATCACCGCCATCGGAACGCCCGTGGAGATCAGTTGCTTGGTGTCGTCCCAGTTCGCGAGCCACACGGTGACCGTCAGCAGCGCCATCGCGGCCAGCAGCTGGTTTGCGCCGCCGAACAGCGTCCACAGGTCCGCCCACCGGCCGCTGCCGAGCAAGAAGAACGCCGCGATCACGATGACCGAGGTGTTGACGTAGCGGTTCGCGGCGTACTCCTGGACCGCCGTCTCGGGGGTCCCGACGACCTCCTCGATCATGTACCGTCCCAGCCGGACGGCGGTGTCCATGCTGGTCAACAGGAAGGCCGACAGCACGAGCGCCATGAACACTTCGCCGACGGAGAAGGGGACGCCAAGCGCCGTCAGGACGGCGCCGCCGCCCAGCGCGAAGTTCGGCAGCGCGAGGCCGATGCCCCCCGTGCCGGCGGGGATCGCGACCACCGCGACGGCCACGAGCGCCACCGAGGCCAGCAGTCCCTCACCGAGCATCCCGCCGTAGCCGATCAGGCGGGCGTCGGTCTCCTTGTCGAGCTGTTTCGCGGTGGTCCCCGAGGAGACCAGCGAGTGGAATCCGCTGATGGTCCCGCACGCGATCGTGATGAAAAGCAGCGGGAAAAGCGGCATCAGCGGGAGGTCGGCCGCGAAGGGACTCCCCGAGCCGAAGAACCCGTACCACGCGTCCTGGGCTATCGTGAACGTGACTGCCTCCCCGGTCTCGGGGTTGGTCGCGCTCATGCCGGTGATGAACGTGCCGACGATGACGGCGAGCAGCGACCCGCCGACGCCGGTGTACAGCAGGAACGACGACAGGTAGTCCCGCGGCTGGAGCAGGATCCACACCGGGAGGACGCTCGCGGCCCCGCCGTAGATCAGCAGGGTCACCACCCAGGCGCCGATGTTGGCGCTACCCAGCAGCGCGGGGACGAACCCCGGGGCCGTCTCGCCGAACAGCACGATCACGTCGCCCCCGTGCTCCCCGAACAACGCGACCGGGTACTGCATTCCGGCGTACACCGATGCGAACACACCGGCGACGAAGATCACCGTTCCGACGGAGAACGGGAGGTTTAGCTGGTACAGCCACACGCCGAACACGACCGCCAGGCCGATGTAGATGATCCCCGCCGTCGCCGCCGCGGGATACGCGTCGAACACCAGCCCGATGACCAGCGCGAACACTGCGACGACGAGGATGATGAGCAGGAACGCGAACCACAGCAGCATGTCCTTGCCCCGCTCGCCGACGTACTCGCCGATGATGTAGCCGATCGACTTCCCCTCGTGTCGCAGGCTGCTCGACAGCGACGTGAAGTCGTGAACCGCGCCCAGAAGCGGGTTCCCGATCGCGACCCACAACACCGCCGGCACCCATCCCCAGACGAACGCGGCGGTGATCGGGCCGACGATCGGCGCCCCGCCCGCGATCGAGGAATAGTGGTGTCCGAGCAACACTGGTTTCTTTGCCGGTACGTACTCCTGACCGTCCTGATACTTGTGGGCTGGCGTCTCCCGTTCCTCGTCGAGTTCGACGAACTGCGACAGGTAGCGTCCGTATCCCAGGTACGCTACCGAGAACGTTACGAGCACCAGCGCCACGATCCATATTGCCCCTGCCATAGGAGTGTGTAAATAGCTAACAAACATTCACTATAAATTTACGGTTCCCGAGGGGGCGGGAGGCCGACGGGACCGGGGACTGCTCCGAACGTGGGGGTGAACTGCTCCGAACGTGGGGGTGAACTGCTCCGAACGTGGGGATGATTCTCCCGTCAGGGATGATTTGGCTACGTTCGGGAGGCGTCGACCGTCGTCGTCGCCTCCTCGGGATCGATCGCGAGTTCGCTCGCGACATCCTCCAGGAGGTCGCCTTTCACCTCGCGGACGCGGCTCTCGATCTCGGCGGCTACGGGGACGGGAAGCGACTCGCGGATTTCCTCCAGCCGTTCGCTCTCGGTCTCCACCCGCTCGCGGAGGTACCGCGCACCGCGGCCGTTCTCCTCGGGGTCCGGGCCGGGCGTGATCCTGTTGACGACCAGCCCCTCGACCCCGAGGCCGGCCTCCTCGAGCGCGTCCACCGCCCGTCGCGTCTCCCGGATCGACAGCTCGTCGGGGTTGAGTACCATGTAGAAGGTGGCCTCCTCCCGGAGCGTCTCGCCGGCGAACGCGAACCGTTCCTTGCGCTCCTGCAGACGCGCGACGATCGGGTCGCCCTCCAACATCTGCCTGGCCTGCCGTTCGCCGATCGCGGCGCGCTCGTAGTACTCGATGCTCTTTTCCCGCTTGTGCATCAACCGGTCGACCCACTTCTCGAGGTACTCCGGCAGCGACAGCAGCCGGAGGGTCCCGCCGGTGGGCGAGGTGTCGAACACCACCCGGTCGTAGGGGTCGGCCTCGCGCATCACCTCGATGAACCGGTCGAACAGCGCCGCCTCGTGGGCCCCGGGCGTCCGGTGTGCCATCTCGAGCTGCATGGAGATTTCGTTCACCATCGACGGGCTGAGCTGCTCGCCGAGCTGGCGGCGGATGTCCTGGCGGTGACGATCGACCTCCTCTTCGGGGTCGATCTCCATCGCGTGCAGCCGGTCGATTCCCTCGACCGAGGCGGGCTCGTCGGTGAACTCCTGATCGAACACGTCGGCGGTGCTGTGGGCGGGGTCCGTCGAGACGAGCAGCGTCTCCAGCCCGGCGCGGGCGCACTTCAGCCCGAACGCCGAGGAGACCGTCGTCTTGCCGACGCCGCCCTTGCCGCCGAAGAAGGTGAACGTCGCCATCAGAAGTGGTACTGCTGTCCCTTGCGCTCGATCAGCGTGTCTCGATCCCACATCCGTCGCTGCCACGCCTCGTACTCGTCCTCGAGGAACGGCAGAAGCTCCGCGGTGTAGTACGACACCGGGCTCGGGATGCCGAAGGCGTCCGGGAAACACGCCAGCATGAACGCGTCCTCCAGGTCCTCGGCCTCCTTCTCGATCTTCTCGTAGGCCGGGTGGGTGAGCATGCCGTGGTACAGCCCCCGGAGCCACTCCTCGAGGGTCTCCAGGAAGGCGTCGATTCGATCGGATAGCTCCATGCCGGAGGTTGTCCGCTACCGCTTAAAAAGGATTTGGCGTCGGGGAACTCAAGTTGTTCGGCACCCGAGAACGGTCCAATGAACGGGAGCGACACCCCCGTCACGCTGCTCAGCGGCAGCCTCGGGGCCGGCAAGACGACGACGCTCAACCACCTGCTGGAGAACGCCGGGGACCGACGGGTCGCGGTCCTGGTGAACGACATGGGCGAGATCAACGTCGACGCCGAACTGCTCTCGGCGGGGACGGATCTGGCCGCGGAGGGCGGGGTCGCGGAGCTCTCGAACGGCTGCATCTGCTGTGAGCGCCAGGACGACCTCGAGTCGGAGGTGGCCCGCCTCGCCGCCGAGCGGGAGTTCGACTACCTCGTCGTCGAGGCGTCCGGGATCAGCGAGCCGGAGCCGATCGCGCGGCTGTTCACGACCGCCTCCCGGGCGGCGGCGGCGTACGCGTTCGACACGCTCGCGACGGTCGTGGACGCCAACCGGTTCATCGAGACGTTCGGGGATCGGGACGGGATCGAGCGCCGGACCGCGCCGGGATCGGACGACCGCCCCCTCTCCGATCTGCTGGTCGAGCAGGTCGAAACCGCCAACGTCCTGCTTTTGAACAAGTGCGACCTCGTCGACGAGGGGGACCTCGTCCGGGCCGAGGAACTGCTCGCGACGCTCAACCCCGGGGCCCGGGTCGTCAGGACCGTCCGGGGCCGGGTCGATCCCGACGAACTCCTCGACACGGGACTGTTCGACCCCGCCGACCTCGGCGGTGGCGGTGCGCCGACGTTCGACGTCCACGCCGGGCACGGCGACGACACCGAATCTGCCGCCCACGATCACGGCGACCACGGCGGCCACGATCACGGTGACCACGACCACGATCACACCTCTCCCGAACAGACGTACGGGATCACCTCCCTC
>JAZKTH010000203.1:0-3356 GCA_036625675.1 Haloferacaceae archaeon | reverse complement strand
GTGTACTTCCGGTCCGGGATCTCGTCGCTCCAGGGCGTGAGGACGGCGTAGACGCCGTCGAGCGCCTCGGCTTCCGCCGTGTCGATCGATTTCACGTACCCGTGGGCGATCTCCGACCGGAGGACCTTCGCCTCCGCGAGGTCCGGGAAGTGTTCCGCGTAGTCGGCGGTGTACTTCGCGTCGCCGGTCACGATCTTCCGGGCGTCGTCCTTCTCCTCCCGGTGGGAGATCACCAAGCGTTCCGTCTTTGACTTCCGGTTGTTGGGCGCCTCGTCGTATTCGATCGGGTGCTCGGCCTCGAGATCCGACGAAGTCTCGCGATCCGCCGGCGGTTCCTCGGTTTCCGCCGGGTCCTCCTCCACCGGCCGCGGTTCCGGTTCGTTCGGTTGGCTCATCGACCGTCACCCCCGTGGCCGGAACCGTCCCGGTTCGCGCCGCTGCCAGGGGCCGTCCCGCCGCCGTCGGCGGCGACCGCAGGCTGGAGGCGTTCGGCCGCGTCCTCGACCGCGTCGAGGATCTTCTCGTAGCCGGTACACCGACACAGGTTGTCCGACAGGGCCGTCCGGATCTCGTCCCTGTCGGGGTCCGGATTATCGTCGAGAAGCGCCTTCGTCCGCATGATCATGCCCGGGATGCAGAACCCGCACTGGAGCGCGTTGTGGTCGACGAACGCCCCCTGGATGGGGTGCAGGTCGTCCTGCTCGCCGAGCCCCTCGATCGTCTCGACCTCGGCGCCGTCCACGCTGGCGGCGGGTCGCAGGCAGGACTTCACGGCCTCGCCGTCGACGATCACCGTACAGAACCCGCACGATCCCTCGTCACAGCCCCACTTCGCCCCGGTGTAGCCGTTGCGGCGCAGTACGTCCAACAATCGGTCGGACGGTTTCGCCTCGAACTCCCTCGGCTGGCCGTTGAGCGTGAGTTTCACTAACATGGTGAGTCGGGTGGCCGGCACTGGCCCGTCCACTGATTCCGTTAAACATAGGGGAGTGACAGCTTAAGGCCCGACGGTAAATTCTATGGGTATTCGGGGCCTTTCCGCCCGATCCTGTTCTCGGTCGGGGGTAGGGGTGGCGAGGTCGAGACGCGGGGGGTCCGCATCGGAAAAGCGACTGCGTTCGACGACCGGCATCCGGCCCGTTCAACGCCCCTATCGGGGGCAGGGTTGAACCGTCCCGAACACCGACCGATGGCTATGTTCTCGACTGCCGAACGGGCGTACCTGGAGACGGCCCGGGTCGGCCGGCTCGCCACTGCCGACGAGCGTGGCCGGCCGAACGTGGTCCCCTTCTGCTTCGCCCTGCACGACGGCACCCTCGTCTCGGCGATCGACGAGAAACCCCAACGGCGAGACCCCGCGTCGCTCCGACGGGCGCGCGACGTCCGGGCGAACCCCTACGTCGCCGCCGTCGTCGACGAGTATTCCGAGGACTGGTCGGAGCTCCGATGGGTCCAGGTTCGCGGTCGGGCGACGCTCGTCGATCCGGAGGACGACAGCCACGGCGCGGGGGTCGACGCGCTCAGGGAGAAGTACGACCAGTACCGGACCCACGCGATCGAGGACCGGCCGCTCGTTCGGGTTCGGCCCGGTCACGTCCTGTCGTGGGGGCTCGACTGACCGCCCCTCACTTCGGGACGTACACGAACGGGTTCTGCCGCCAGGCCGGATACCGTTCGTTCTCCTCCGTGACCGACCAGACGCTCCGGGGCCACGTGCCCAGCACGTCGTGGATTCGCTCGTAGGAGAGCAGGTTCTCGCCCTCGATGACCAGTTCGAAACGATCGGCGAACGTCTCCGGACTCCAGGCCGAGGACTCGTCGAGGTGGTCGTGCGGCGATTCGGCGATGCTCTCGAAGACCGACCGTGCGAACCGGTTGTGGTAGGTGAACACGAGGGAGCCACCAGGGGCGACCGCGCCGTAGAGGTTCCGGAGGGCCCGCTCGACGTCGGCGACGTAACAGAGCGTGTAGAACGCGGAGACGACCTCGAACTGGCGGCCGGGGTCGAACTCCGGGAGGACCGCGCGCTCGAAGGCGACGTTTTCGGTTCCCACCTCGCGTGCGCGCTCGCGATTCGAAGCGAGTACGGGTTCCACCGCGTCGTAGCCGACCACGGCCGCGTCCGGATAGCGGTCCGCGACGTCGAAGACGACGCCTCCGCCGCCACACCCGACGTCGGCGTACGATTCCAGGCCGTCGTTTTCGGCGAGGAATTCGGTGAAGGGATCGAACAACAGGGTCGCGCCACCGTTCGCGTCGTCCTCGGCTACGTCCGCCGATTCGTGCCAGTACTCGTTCCAGTCGATGGTTCCGTCGAAGGAGGTGTCCGTCATGATGGAGTGGTCGTCGTGACTGGTCGTAGGACGGTCGTATCCGTTTGCCATCATTTTGGCGTCTTGCGGTAGGGCGTCGTTCGACACAGTCTACAGGATACAGCGACCCCAGACAGAAAAGAGTTATTAATTCAATTTAATTTACTTCTTGCTTATATTTTAGTGGTCACTCCTTTTATCGTTTTCGGTCGTACCGGCGGTGGAACCGGAGTCGGTGCGGGAGGGATCGGCGCGTGGCCCGTTCGACCGGGAGGGCGGAAGCAGCGGTGCGCGAACTACCGCCCCTGGTCCCGTACCGACACAAAAACCTTCGGACGTCGGGGACCCAACTCCCGATCGAGTCCCTCACTTTCACTTTCACCTTCCTGTTAACGAGGCTTTATGGGGCCGGCGGCGGAACGACCGGATATGGCAGCAGACGCAGATCTGGAAGACCTTCCGGGCGTCGGGCCGGCAACCGCAGAGAAGCTCCGGGATTCGGGCTTCGACTCCTACCAGGGGCTGGCAGTCGCGAGCCCCGGCGAACTCTCCAACACCGCCGACGTCGGCGAATCGACGGCGGCGGACATCGTCCAGGCGGCCCGCGAGGCCGCCGACATCGGCGGGTTCGAGACGGGGGCGGCCGTGCTCGAACGCCGCGAGCAGATCGGCAAGCTGACGTGGGGCGTCGACGAGGTGGACGAGATGCTCGACGGCGGCGTCGAGACCCAGTCGATCACCGAGGTGTACGGCGAGTTCGGGGCCGGCAAGTCGCAGGTCACCCACCAGCTCTGCGTCAACGTCCAGCTCCCGCCCGAACACGGCGGCCTGGCCGGCGGCGCCGTCTTCGTCGACAGCGAGGACACCTTCCGGCCCGAGCGCATCGACGACATGATCCGTGGGCTCCCGGACGAGGCCATCGCGGCCCTGCTGGAAGAACGGGAGATCGAAGGCGAACCGGGTGACGACGACGCGATGGAGGCGCTCCTGGAGTCAGTGCTCGATCACATCCACGTCGCGAAGGCGTTCAACTCCAACCACCAG
>JAZKTH010000202.1:0-3425 GCA_036625675.1 Haloferacaceae archaeon | reverse complement strand
GACGGTAGCTCGGCCCGGAGACGCTCATGGCGCCGATCGTCCCCCCGCTCTCGTCCCGTACTGCCGTTCCGACGCTCCGGAGCCCCTCGGTGTACTCCTCGTCGCCGATCGCGAATCCTCGCTCCCGCGTGCGTTCCAGCTCCGCGAACAGCTCGTCCCTGTCGGTGATGGTGTTTTCCGTTCGGGTGTTCAGTCCCCACGTGTCCACGATTTCCTCGACGCGATCCCGGGAATATTCCGCCAGGATCGCCTTGCCGGAGGCGGTCGTGTGCATCGGGTAGTAGTCGCCCATGCGGGCTCGATAGCCGGATTCGGCCTCGCCGTACTTGACCCACTTGTGGTACGACTCCGAGACGGTGACGATCCGGCCGTGGTCCTCCACGACGAAGTCGACCTCCTCGGTCGTCTCCTCGGCCAGACGGTGGACCGCCTCGTCGATCGCCTGATTCCCTCGTAGTCGGGATCGCGCGTGTTCGCCGAAGTTCAGGAACCTAAACCCGACGTGATAGGTTTGACCCTCCTTCAGGAGGAACCGCTTCGATTCCAGCGTCGCGAGGTGTTTGTACACCGTGCTCACCGCGAGGTCGAGTTCCTCGGCGAGCTCCGTCATCGTCGCCCCTTCGTTGCGCTTGATCGCCTCCAGAACCTCGAGGGAGCGTTCGGTGGTGTCGAGGGCAGTTTCGGGGAGGTCGGATCGCATTACGAGTGTGTACCGGGTTCGGACACTAATTATTTACGCCTGCGAAAATTCGGGGGTACGGGGGAAACGATCCCGGACTCGAATTTTCGCTAGATGAGTCCAAAGCGGGGCAGGAGCCCGACCTCGACGCTCGGGTCCGAACGTTCCTTTTCGCTAAACGAAAATACTTTCGTTCCGACCGGAGTGGTCTCCGGTCGGCCGGCACGCCGGCGGAATCGCCGGCGTGCAGAGCCGTCCAGCAGGGACGTTACATACCTAACGTTGTAACGAGAAACGACCGTTTCGGGGCAGAGCGGACAGTGATCGGTCGCCTCCGGGGATCCTCTGCCGCCTGATCCGGCCGGGTTCACGTGCCCGGCGATCAGTCCGCCGCGGCGGACACCCGTCCCTCGGGGACGGTTCCGTCCTGATTCCAGCCGCGGACCTCGTAGTACTCCGAGAGCGCCTCCTCGAAGCCCTCGAGCTGGTCCTCGTACGGGAGCGTGTCGTCGCTCCGGTCGAACCCGCGCTGGTTGTTGAAGTGGCGCTCGAGCGTGACGACGGCGTCGCCGACGGCGGTCAGCTCCGACAGTTCCGCGTCGAATAGTCGCTCCAGCCGCTCCGGGTGTTCGGCGATCATTCCCCGGGAGAACCGACAGATGACCCCGCAGTCCTCCAGGGCGCGCACGTTCTCCTGCGTTGCGACCGCCGGCGCCTTCCCCTCGAGACCCTGCGGGTCGAACGCGTCCTCGTCGTCCACGAGCGGGTACTCCCAGGCGTAGAACGTCGAGTACATGTGGTCGCCGCCCCGGTTGGCGGTCGCGTACGCCAGCCCCTGGCCGTGGAGCGTCCGACCCTCGTGTGCCGCGAAGCTCAGGCCCTTCGTCGTCCAGTTCTCGACGCCGAGTTCCTCGTGGCACCGGGCGATCCCCTCCGCCAGGGTGTCGCCGATCCCCTCCCTGTGGGCGATCTTTTCGACCGTCTCGTGGATCAGGTCCGCGTCCCCGAACGCGTCCTCGCTCGCCAGGTACGCCGCGATCGTGTTCCCGCAGGAGATGGTGTCCATCCCCAGTCGGTCGCAGAGTTCGTTCGACTGCATCACGTCGACCACGTCGTCGACCGCGCAGTTGGAGCCGAACGCCATCACCGTCTCGAACTCCGGCCCCTCGGTCTCGAGCCCCGTCTCCTCGTCCCTGGTCGGGAGTTTGCACGCGAACGCGCA
The DNA here is from genome assembly GCA_036625675.1 of Haloferacaceae archaeon. Taxonomy (GTDB): domain Archaea; phylum Halobacteriota; class Halobacteria; order Halobacteriales; family Haloferacaceae; genus Halalkaliarchaeum. The sequence goes on along the minus strand of JAZKTH010000202.1, from coordinate 1,524 downwards.
CTGCGAGCAGGTCCCCTTCTTGTACTTCTTCGCCTCGACGGCGTCGCCGTTGATCCCCTCGATCCCCTCGAACTGCTTCTGGGACCAGTACCGGGTCGGCATCCCCTCGACCTCGTTTGCCAGGTCCGTGACCGACGTGGTCCCCTGCCGCTTCATGATCGAGTCGCTGGTGGCGGCCTCGCGGTGGATCTCGGAGGCGATCGGGGGAATTTCGATCTCCGGGGCGGAATCGCCCTCGAAGGTGATCGCCTTCACGCGTTTCGATCCCAGCACCGCCCCGAGTCCCCCGCGGCCGAACGCCCGGCTCTCGGTCGTCATGATCGAGGCGAACCGCACGAGGTTCTCCCCTCCGGGGCCGATGCACGCGACGTGTTCGGCGTCCAGCCCGCGGGACGCCTTCACGTACTCCGTCACCGCCGGCACCTCCTCGCCGGCGAGTTCGGGTACTTCTTCGAAGGTGACCCCGTCGTCGGTGACGTGGATCGCGATCGGCTCGTCGCTTTGGCCGCGAATCTCGACGGCCCCGTATCCCGTTCCTGCGAGGTGCCGTGACACGAACCCGCCGGCGTTCGAGGAGGCGAGTCCGTCCGTCAGCGGCGACAGCGCCGTCGCGTTCGTCCGGCCGGTGAAGCTCATCCTCGACTGCTGCATCGGTCCCGTGGTGAAGTACAGCCTGTTCTCCGGCCCGAACGGGTCGGCGTCGAACGGGATCCGGTCGTGTGCCAGCCGGGTCGCGACGCCGCGTCCGCCGATGAAGGACGAGAGCATCCCGTCGATGTCCTCGGTGTCGTAGGTTCGCTCCGTGACGTCGATCGAGAGCAGCGGGCCGTTCGCGTGTAGCATGTGAGGGACAAAGTAATCGACCCGTTTAAACTTACCTTGGATCTCACGGTTGGATTGCGCCGTACCCAGTCCAGGCCGGAATAGGGATCTCGGGAGGCTCGAGAGGAACAGTGCCCGCTCTGAAGTTCCAGGCCGGCGTTGATCGAACTTTGAGAAAATATAAGAAGAACAGTATGCATGTATAAACAATAAGTTCGTGACGGCGAATGGCTTTTTGACTCGAGCCGGCGTTCGATCGTTCCCTCGCTTCCTCCCGAAAGCGTTCGAGCAACCGAATTATCCGGTGAATCTCTTCCAGAAGTAACGTCTGGCGCCGTTTCGATCCCCGTTCTGGATCTGGAGTCACCGACGTTCGTTCGCCGAAGCTACCTACGCTTGTGGCTGGTCGTTAGATGCCAAATTCTTGGTTTTCGATCAGTTCGTCTTGTTCTATCTCTCGTTACTATTTTCCTTTGCCGTCGAGGATTCCCTCACGTACGGAACCTCCTCGACGGTCGCCGTGATCTCCGTCTGGACGTGGTCCTCGACCTTCGGATTCGGCGAGGTTCCCCCGGGCTCGCCCCACACGAGCGTCACGTCCGTCCCCGGGGTGCCGTACGTCTCGTCGACAATCGCCAGCGAGACGACCGCGCGTTCGTTGTACGTGTAGCCGAAGTACTTGGAGACGCCGACGGTGTCGCC
>JAZKTH010000201.1:0-3435 GCA_036625675.1 Haloferacaceae archaeon | reverse complement strand
GGGGTTCTTGTAGTGATCGAGGATCTGCTGGCGATACATGTCGGAGCCGAGTCCCATAGTGAGTCGAGATAGAGGAGTGCGGCTCAAAAGGGTTCCGGGCCCGTCGGGCGCTGCGCTGCGATCGAGACGGGATCGCCCGCGTTCCCCCCGAGACGATTCACCCGTCCTCGAGCCTCTCGAGGACGGCGTCGGCGTCGTACCGCAACTCCAGCGACCTGGAACGGCCTCGTCCGTCCACGTCGGCGTACTCGGCGTCGATGAGGTTGAGCTGGTCGAGCTTGTTCACGATTTCCGAGTACCGCGTGTAGCCGAGGTCGGTCCTGTCGTGGAACGCCTCGTACACTTCCCCGGCCTGTTTCCCCTCGTGTTCGGCGACGACCGACAGGAGCGTTCGCTCGGAGTCGGCCAGTCCCCTGAGCGAGCGCGAGAGGTGGACGTACTTCGACTTGTCGAACGCCTCCTCGACATCCTCGGTCGAGATCTTCCGTGACGCGCGCATCTCGGCCTGCAGCCCGGCCCGGCGGAGCAGGTCGATCCCGACCCGGAGGTCGCCGCTCCCGCCGGTCAATTCGGCGACTCGTTCCAGTTCCGACCGGTCGACGACCCCGTCGTGGAACCCCCGCTTCGCCCGCTCCCGGAGGATGTCGTAGATCTCGTCGACGCCGTAGACGGGGAAGTACACCTCCTCGGGGCGGAACACGCTCTGGACCCGGGAGTCGAGTTCCTCGACGACGTCGAGGTCGAGGTCGGAGGACACGAGGATGACACCGATTTTCGCGCCGGACTGAGCCTCGTGGGCCCGCAACAGCGAGTAGAGGGCGTCGGACGCCTCGTTCTCGTAAAAGAGGTAGTTCACGTCGTCGAGCGCGACCACGAGCACCTCGTCCTCGTCGACGAGGCGCTCGGCGACCTGACGGAACAGCTTCTTGAACGAGACCCCGGAGGAGGGCGGCTCGTAGTCGAAGATGGTCTCGAAAAGCCGCGAGAAAACCGCGTATCTCGTCGAGTCGACCTGACAGTTCACGTGGACCGTCCGGACCTCCGTCTGCGCGCGGAGCTCGTCGAACAGCTTCTGGACCGCCGTCGTCTTCCCGGTGCCGGGGGGACCGCGAACCATCGTGTTCAGGGGACGCGATCCCCGAACTGCCGGGCGGAGCGCGTACTTCAGGCTCTCGAGTTGGCTCTCGCGGTGTTTGAACGTCTCGGGGACGTAGTCGATCTCGAAGACGTGTTCGTCGCGAAACACCGATTCGTCCCACGAGAGCATGCCGTCGTCGTTCCCGTCTCCCATCGCGTGTACCACGTACCCCCTGTCACTTAATCGTTCCCCGGGTTCTCGGCGAAAGTAAAACGGGCATTTATGGGGCCTCTCGTTCGGGAATAACGGAGTTTAACTTTCAGTTACGGGGTGCTGAAATCCGGGTCGATCGCGTGGCGAGGTCGCTCGGTTCCCGCCCCGCCGGAGGGGTCACTCCGGCGAGGCCGCCTCGTAGGGATACCGGGCGATCTCGCCGCAGTCACACCGGATGGCGACGTGTCCCGACTGGAGGCGGACCCTGGCGTTGCGGCCGGGGCGGAGGTAGACGTCACACCGATCGCAGGTGAACCGCTCGAACTCCCTGGGCAGGCCACAGCGGTGGCGCTCCGCGATACGGCGCGCGAGCCGGACGTACTCCCTGGAGCGGTCGAACTCGCCGTTCGCGGTCGCCTCGCGGGCGAGCGCGTGCAGGCGTCGGATCCGCTCCTCGGGAATGCCCATACCGAAACCGGGACCGCTCGACGCAAAGACGTTGCGAATGAAAGAGACTGTTCGAGGTGATCGGGGGCGGCGAAACTACAGCTTGTTCTCGGCGTCCTCGGCGAGTTCCTTCATCCGCTTGCCGACACGACCCGCGGTCGAGAACTCGTCGTCGGCCATGGCGGACGCCAGGGCGTTCCCGAGCACGAACACAGCGTGCTTGTGCTCGCTTTTCGACTTGTGGACGTGGGAGGGATCCACTTCCAGGGCCTCGTACGGTTCGAATAGCGAGGCGTCGACATTCTCCTTCTCGCGGAAGTACTCCATGATGGTTACCATCTGCTCGTGGAGTTCGAGCAACTCGTCTTTGTGCATGCCGCCCGGTACGGCCGTCTTCCGTTTAAACGTTGCTCGGGTCGCAATCACACACGACGGTTACCCGCCCGGCCGGGGATACGCGCGGCTCCCGACTCCTCTCGGCGGGCGTTCACGCGCGCAAGGGGGGAGCGAAAAAGGGCGCGAACTAGAAGACGTACTCGTCCTCGTGACCCATCATCCCGTCGTCTTCGAATCCCGGTTCCTCGTCGTCCATCGGGCCACTCGTTTTGTAGGCTTTCATCCCGGTGGACAGCAGCTCCTCGATCGCTTCTTCGCGGTTGACGAACTCGCCTTGCTCGACGAGCTGGGCGATCTGCATCTCGAGGTGTTCCGGGATCGTAATTTCGACCTTTGGCATCTGAACAAAGGGGGTTTGACGGAGGGTGTATATAAACTTGCTGCCAGCTCTGTCAGCGTCCTCCCTCCGAAGTACTCCCTCCACCGTGGAGACGCGATTGCGCCCGCACGAACGCTCTCCCGCGTGCTGGTCGAAGTTTCGACTGCGCGGTCCATCGGCTGGACGGCCCCGACCCGACATCCATAGGTGGATCGAACCCGTGCGTCGAATATGGTCACCGATTACACCGGATTGTACGAGGAGTTCGGGGACGAGCGCCTCCCGCCGGGACAGCGGGAGACCGAGGAGTTTCCCGTGCTCTCGAAGGGGGAAACGCCCGACTGGTCCCCCGACTCCTGGGAGTTCGAGGTCTGGGGGGCCGTCGAAAAGCAGCTGTCATTCGATCTCGAGGAGTTCCGGGCGCTCCCTGCCGAGACGCAGCGACAGGACTTCCACTGCGTCACCGGCTGGAGCACCCTCGACCGGGAGTTCACGGGCGTCCCGTTCCCCGAGATCGCCGAACGGGCCGGCGTCACCGACGAGGCGGTGCACGTCATGTTCCACGCCCTCGACGGCTACACGACGGACCTTCCCCTGTCGACGTGTCTGCGCCCGTCGGTACTTTTCGCCTACGAACTCGACGGCGAACCGCTGTCCGACGAGCACGGCGGCCCCCTCAGGGTCGTGACCCCCCACAAGTACGCGTACAAGGGGGCGAAGTGGGTAACCGGGGTGGAGTTCCTCGCAGAACCGGAGCGGGGTTACTGGGAGAACCGGGGTTACTCGCGGACCGCGGATCCGTGGGCGGAAGACCGCTACCGTTGAGCCGACTCCGCGACGATCGATAGACGGGGGCGACGGCGTCGATCTTGATTAGAACTCTTAAGTGCCCGGCCCCCGGAAATCCACCGAGGGCCGATAGCTCAGCCCGGCAGAGCGTCTGGCTTTTAACCAGACGGTCGGGGGTTCAAATCCCTCTCGG
>JAZKTH010000200.1:0-3482 GCA_036625675.1 Haloferacaceae archaeon | reverse complement strand
CAGTGGACGCGACCGATCGGCGGGTCGACCTCCCGGCGCCGAGCGACAGGGAAGGAGAGAGAGAAAGTGAGGAGAACAGCGAGGAGGGGGACGACGACCCCGAGAGCGAGGAGCGCCCGTCGCTGGAGGGGGCGCTGGAGCGCGCCCAGCGGGCCGTGGACGAACGCGTGGGGATTCTCTCGCAGGTCGGCGAACGCGAGTCGTTTCCCATCCCCTACTACGTGGCCGCGACCGCCGACACGACCGGCTTCAGCGACGCGAGGGCCGCCGAGTTCGCCGGGGGCGCTGACCCCGACTGGGACCGGGCGTTCATGAAGGCGCTCGGCGAGGGGCTCGAACGGTACTGCGCCGGCGTGTACCGTGCCGACGGATTCGAGAGAGCACCGGCAGCCTCCCTCCGCGGGCAGCAGGAAGGACGGGTCGTCGGACCGGAGGAGTTCGTGACCCCCGACGACTACGGCGACGGCGGCGACCCCGAACGGTCGCGACCGTGGGTTCGCGGGACGCGGTTGCGGGAGGCCGGAGACGCCGGCGAGTCGGCGTGGCTCCCGGCCGAATCCGTCTTCTATCCCCCCGTCGAGCGACGGTTCGCCCCGGCGATCACGACGGGTCTCGGACTCGGGAACACAGCGACCGAGGCGGTCCTGTCGGGGCTGTACGAGGTGATCGAACGGGACGCGACGATGCTTGCGTGGTACTCGACGTTCGAACCCCTGAAACTGGAGTTCGACGGCGAACTGACCGACCTCCGGAAGCGGGCGCGGGCGGAGTCGCTGACCGCAACGGTCCTGCTGGTCACCCAGGACGTCGACGTGCCGGTGGTGGCGGCCGCCGTCCACCGGGATCCGTCTGAGTTTCCCGATCCGGTCGCAGAGGACGCCGACGAGTGGCCGGCGTTCGCCACCGGATCGGGCGCGTCGCTCGATCCGGTCGCGGCCGCCCGGTCGGCGCTGGCGGAGGCGCTCCAGAACTGGACGGAGCTGCGGGCGATGGGACCGGCGAACGCCGAGGAACAGGGGGGCGCGATCGGCCGGTACGCCGGGTTCCCCGGCGAGGCCCGCGCGTTCGTCGACGCGGCCGCGAGCGTCCCGGCGGCGACGCTCGGCGAACCCGAACGTTCGGGAAGGGCGGAGCTAGACGCGGTCCTCGAGAGGATCGAAACCGTCGAACTCGAGGCGTACGCCGCCCGGACCACCACCCGCGACGTCGCGGGGCTCGGCTTCGAGGGCGCGCGCGTGGTCGTCCCGGGGGCGCAGCCGCTCTTCACCGGCGACCCGTTCTTCGGAGACCGGGCCCGGACGGTACCCGGGACGATGGGGTTCGAACCGCATCTCGACCGGGAGTACCACCCGTTCCCGTAGCGAACTGTACCCCGGGCACCGCCGCAAAGCGTCGGAGTTCGTCGATTCGCTTCCAAGGGAGTCGTTCCGGCCCTGGCGTTTCTGACGGCGTCGCTACCGCTGGACCGGATCGTCCCCGTCCCCGGCCGAGACGGTCCGGTCGTCCCGGGGGGGCTCCGAAAGTCCGACCTCGGCGCGACCGCTCGTCTCGTCGAACACGAGGTGCCGGTGGGGGTACGCGATCTCCACGTCGACATCGTCCTCCTCGAGAGCGTTCCAGAGGTTCGTCTGGACCTTCGATCGAACGGCAAGCAGTTTGTACGGCTTTCGCGTCCAGTACCGCAGGGTGAGCGCCACGCCGTCGTCGGCGTACTCGTCGACGTAACACACAGGAGAGGCCGGATACCGGCCGGAGCCGATCCGGATGTCCGGACCGCCCTGGATTACGGCGTCCGACTTCCGGGCGGCCCGTTCGATCACTGCTCTCGCCTGCGAGATGTCCGACTCGTAGGTGACCAGAACCGAAATCGACAGTCGGGTCCGTTCGTCCTCCGCCGAGTAGTTGACGACGTCGCGATCGCGGATGTTCGAGTTCGGAATGACGAGGAACGTGTTGTCAAGAGTGAATATTTTGGTGTATCTGATCGTGATGTCCTCGACGAATCCCTGTGTTCCGTCGTCGAGTTCGATCATGTCGCCGATCTCGAAGGGCTGGTCCGCGAGCACGAACAGCCCGTTGACGATGGAGCCGACCAGCGGCGCGAGGATGATACCCACCACCGCCGAGAACACTGCGACCGACAGCACGATGTCCGGCAACTGCAGTCCGGCGATCCACCCCGAGAATAGGACCACCAGAACAACCGTGGACACCCGAACGCCCCTGAGAACGGTCTGGGCAATGCTGGGGCGTGCGAACCGGCGTGCGATCGGTCGGCCGAGCAGACGCAACAGGTACTTCGAGAGATAGATTCCGACCCCGAGGGCGAACAGGGCGACGAGATACTCCGCTCCCGGAAACGCGAACGGGTCCGGAAGGATTCCGCGCCCCGGCGGGGGTTCGCCGGCCTGCAACGGCAGTCGAGCCGCCCCCGCACTCACTGCGTCCATGTCTCGGCATGTCTCCCGCCGGGGGGAAAGCGTTTTTCGTCTAGTCGGTCAGACGGCTTCCTCGGTCGCTATCTTCTCCAGCGCCTCGCGGGCGTTTGCTACCGCACGAGGTTGCTTTGCGGGGTACGCTTCGACTTTCGCGCGCAGCGTGATCCCCTCGCCGAGTCTAACGTCCCCCCGAAACGCCGCCTGCTTGTCGAGCCGGAGGAAAAGCGAGCAGTTGTCGTCGACCCGATCCTCGAGTTCCTCGAGCACGCGATCCAGCCCCGAAAGCGACGTCAGGCCGCCCAGAACGTGTCGGACGTCGTCCGCGTTTTCGACCCGCGCGGAGAGCACGACGATCCTGTCGCCGTGGTGTCCCTCGTTTCGAACCCGCTCGATTTCGAAATCCTCGGGGAGAAACGTCCGGAGGGCCTCCTCGACGCGTTTCTCGTCCTCCGTGGCGTAGCAGAACGTCCTGAGGTCGACGTAGTGAAACGGAACCGAAGCCATTACTCGAAGGTAGACCCAGGAACGGAAAAACGCTGCCGCTTCGTCGACCGACGAGGGGTATCCAGCGATTCTGCGCCACCGACGCAACCGCGTCCGCCGGCGTCCGTCGCCACCGACCGGAGGGTATTTTCTGACGCGGGCCCTAGAGGTTTCGAGATGGCAGACGCCTCCGTATCGGAGCGACTGGAGTCCGGAATCGACCGGGTGATCGAGTCCTCACACCGACTCGAAACCGCCGACAGGACGATAACCGACTGGATGAACCGGTGGAGCGTTCCGATGCTCCGGGTGGCCCTGGGAATCGTGTTCGTCTGGTTCGGCGGGCTGAAGGTGTTCGGCGTCAGCCCGGCGGCGGAGCTCGTGGCCTCGACCGTGTACCTGCTGCCGGCGGAGGTATTCGTCCCCGTGCTCGGGGTCTGGGAGGTGCTAATCGGGCTGTGTCTGCTGTACCGGCCGCTGATCCGCGTGGGCATCCTCCTGTTGTTCCTCCAGATGCCCGGGACGTTCCTCCCGCTCGTGCTGTTGCCCGACGTCGCCTTC
>JAZKTH010000027.1:0-19899 GCA_036625675.1 Haloferacaceae archaeon | reverse complement strand
TGTACGGGGTCCACGCGGGAGAGGGGGATCAATTACTGTCAGAGGTGGGGATCGGCCGGCCGACCGAGACCGGACTGGTCACCGGACCCACCGGTGCGCTGCTCGCTCACGCGGTCGAAGACGACCTGACAGCAATCGGGCTGGTCGTCGAATCGGACCCGAAGTTCCCGGATCCGGAGGCGGCGCGCATCCTCGTCAGGGAGGGAATCGAACCCCTGACCGGCTCCGACGTTCCCGTCGATCACTTGGTCGAGCGGGCCGACGAGATCAGGCAGGCGAAGGAACAGTTCGCACAGCAAATGCAGACCGCCGAGGAGGAGAGTTCACAGGCCAGACCCCTCCGGATGTATCAGTAGTTTCCGTCGGGTTCGCCGTCGCCCGCGCCGTCGTCCTCCAGCACGTTCAAAATCGGCTGGAACTTGAGCTGGACCTCGTCCCACTCCTCGTCCGGATCGCTGTCGCCGACGATTCCGACCCCGGCGAACAGCGTCGCCGTGGTCCGCCTCGCGAGCGCGGAGCGAAGCGCGACCGCGAACTCCCCGTTTCCGGCGGCGTCGATCCAGCCGATCGGGGCGGCGTACCAGCCGCGGTCGAACGGCTCCGTCTCCCTGATCGTCTCGAGGGCGCGGGCGGGGGGGACCCCGCCGACAGCGGGGGTCGGGTGAAGCGCCTCCACGAGCGAGAGCACGTCCCTGTCGCTGGAAAGTTCGGCGGTGATGGGCGTCCAGAGGTGCTGCACCGTCGCCAGGCGCTTTATCTGCCGCTCCCCGGCGGCGATCGAAGCGGCGAACGGGGACAGCTGCTCCCTGATCGCGTCGACGACCAGTTCGTGTTCGTGACTGTTCTTGGGGTCGGTCCGAAGCTGTTCGGCGAGCCACTCGTCCTCCGCGGGGGTCTCTCCGCGGCCGATCGTGCCCGCGAGCGCGCCGGTTTCGACGGTCCGTCCGCGCAGGGACACGAGCCGCTCGGGCGTCGCCCCGAAGAACGCCGCGCCGCCGTCGATCCCCTCGAAACAGAACCGGTAACACCCCGGGTAAACGTCACCCAGCCGTGCGAGCGTGCTTCCGAGGTCGAGCCGGCGCTTCAGGTTCGCCTCGAGGGCCTGGGCGAACACGACCTTGGTGAGTTCGTTCCGATCGATCCGATCGGTCGCCGTCCGGATCGACGACCGCCACTCCCCCCGAGTCGTGGTCCGTCGCGTTTCGCTGATGCCCGGAACCGGACCGGTGGCCGCCGGCGGCTCGGCCTCGGCGAGACGGTCGTGCTCCGCCGACAGTCTCCGTTCGACGGTCTCCGCCCGGGCGTTCTCACCGGCGTCGTTGACCGTGAGCCACGTATCGTCACCTGCTGCGGTAACCTGGACGCGGGGAAGCACGAACCGCGCCTCGGGGAACCCCTCCCAGAGCGCACCGTCCTCCCCCCCGTCGTGGAACGAGAATCCTCCGAACACCCGCGGGCGGGCCGCCTCGGTCCCCGCGTGGACGTCGCCGGTGGCGAAAAGTGCCCGAGCCTCCCGCTCGACCTGCCGAAAGCGGTTCCCGTCGGTCGATTCGATCGTCGCCGCAGCTCCGCCGGCCACGACCAGCGTCCCGTCCGGGGAGCCCCAGACGAGCCGCGGCCGGGGGAGCGCGTCGAACGCCGCCCGGAGCGCCGTCGACGGCAGCGGTCGGGCCCTGGTGACGAGCCCGGGACGGTTCCTCGTTCGGGGCGACTCCATCGGGTCCCAGTCAGGGAGCCGGACTCTTAGGGCTGACTATCCCGCGGGAGAAGGCCGTAGCGGGCCGCCGGCGCGCCGGGGATCGCCGCCGACCCGTCTCCAGACTGCCCCCAGAGGGGCGTGCGATCGACAACCGTTACCCTGTCGCGTCCGATCGACGCCACGATGGAGTTCGACCTCCCCGCGTTCGTCTCCCGACTGCTCGAGTTCGAAACGGTCGACGGCCGGGAAGCGGACGCACAGCGGTGGCTGCGACGGCGACTCGACGCGCTCGGGTTCGACACCTACGAGTGGACTGCCGACGCAATCCGGCTGTCGGAGCATCCGTCCTTTCCGGACGATCCAGCCGCGATCGACGTCCGGGACCGTCCCAGCGTGGGTGGCGTCCTCGAGTTCGGCGACCCCGACGCCGGCCGGACGCTCGTCTTGAACGGCCACGTCGACGTCGTGCCGGCCGACGAGGAACGGTGGGAAACCGACCCGTTCGAGCCCGTCTGGTCCGACGACGACGGGAACCGTCGGCTGACTGCGAGGGGCGCAGTGGACATGAAATCCGGTCTCGGAGCCTGCCTGGGAGCCGCGCTGGACGTGCGGCAGCGAGTCACCGACGGATCGGGGACTGTGCCCCTCGACGGGAGAGTCGTGGTCGAGAGCGTCGTCGGCGAGGAGGAGGGCGGGATCGGCGCGGCGGCCGCCGCGCTCGAGAACCCGTACCCGTTCGCTCGCGACGCCGCGATCGTCGCGGAACCGACCCGGCTTCGGCCGGTCGTCGCCTCGGAGGGGAGTCTCATGGTCAGGCTCCGGCTGGAGGGTCGGTCGGCCCACGCCGCCACGCGGTGGGCTGGCGAGTCGGTTCTGCCCCACTTCGAGCGGATCCGACAGGCGCTGGAAGAATTCGAGGCCGACCGCGCGGCGCGAGTGAACCACCCGCTGTACGAGGAGTACCCCGTCCCCTGGCCCGTCGTGGTCGGCACTGTCCGCTCGGGGTCGTGGGCGTCGACGGTTCCGTCGGGGCTGACTGCACACCTGCGCGTCGGCGTCGCGCCGGGGGAGACGGTCGACGCCGTCGAGGCGGAACTCCGGGAGACGGTCCGCCGCGTCGCGATGGCCGATCCGTGGACCGCGGAGCACCCCCCGAGCCTGGAGCGGTTCTCCGTCCAGTTCGAACCCTGCGAGATCGACCCCGAGGAGCCGATCGTCCGGGCGATCCAGTGTGGAATCGACGCCGCAGGGCTGTCGGCGGGACACCGGGAGCCGCGAGGGGTCACCTACGGCGCGGACGTCAGACACCTCGTGGACGCGGGGATACCGGCGGTGCTTTTCGGTCCCGGAGACGTCCTCCGGGCACACTTCCCGGGCGAGTCGATCGCCTGGAGCGAGGTGGAAACCGCGCGGAAGGCTATCGGGGAAGCGGCGGTCCAGTTCCTCCGCGAAGAGTCGGACGTCGTGAGTTGACGACGGTACGAGTCCGGCTACTCGTCGGCGAAACACTCCTCGAGGGCGGTCGAGATGAGTTCCGACGGACGGACGCTCTCGAGGGAGGCTCGTCGGCGGAGCTCGACGTACGTCGACGCGGGAAGAGAGACGGTCAGTTCGCCGGGGGAGACGTCGGCCTCCCGGAGCGCGCGCCCGACGGGGACGCCGTCGTTCACGGCGGAGGCGATCGCCCGGACCTCGCGGACGGTCAGATCCGCGTCGAGTACCGCGAACGCCAGCAGGTACCGCGCCTCCCCGGAAACGCGGGCGACGTGTTTCGCCGCGCTCGGGGCGATCTCGCCGCGAGCGACGTGTCGGCGGATCGACTGCGGGAGGTCGTGGAGCCTGGCCCACTTGCGCACGAACGACACCGAAACGTCCTCTCCGGCGCGTTCCGCCGCCCCGGTGTACGATCCCACCCCCCGAACCAGCGCCGCGCAGGCGGCCGCGCCGCGGAGCATCCACACGTGGTCGTCGCCGGCGGCGTCCCGGGCGAACTCCCGCACGGTCCGTTCGGCGGCCGCCAGGCTATCGGGGTCGTCGGGATCGAAGGCGACCGCTTCCTCGGCCCGGTCGCCCGTGACCTCCGGGTCGGCACGGACGACGGGCTCCCCGATCGGTTCGGTACGGTCGGCTCCGGTGTCGGTCATCGTTACCTCCAGGGGGTCCAGCGAGAAAAACGTCGCGCAGTTCGCAGGGCTCGCACACGTCCGCAGGGTCCGCGTCGGTGCTGACCGAGCGCTTCGGGGAGGAACGCGACGCTTTTGTCGCCCGGTCCCTTCCGATTGGCCATGCGTGAACTTCCCACGGAGGTCCGACGCGCGTTCGACGGCCACGCCTCATTCGAACCCGCGCCAGAGCCCGGGCTGTTCAGATCGACGACGACGCCGTTCGACGCGCTGGTCGACGCGTTCGCGGACGGGGAGACGGTCGTCTTCGAGCTCACCATCCGCGTCCCCATGCTCGACGAGGTGACCGGGGAGCGCGTCGCCGATGTCGTCGAGGACGGCTGGTACGAGACCTTCGAGCTCAGAGTCGTCGACGTCGGCGGCGTGACGAAAGTCGAACGCGACGCGTCGCCGTCAGTCCGCCGGTCAGTCGACGACGGAACCCGCGTGGCCGTCGTGGAGGCGACCGTCGAGGACGAGAACCCGCGCCGGGGCGTCGACGACGCGCAGGCGATCATCGACTTCGTCGAAGGGACGTATCTCCAGGGAGTGATCCCCGGGTACGACTACGAGGAGCCCGTCGTCGACCTCATCTCGCGGGCGCACGCGACGGGCGGGAGCGAAGGGGAATCGCTCCCCCCGGGATGAACGCCGTCCCCCCGGGCGGGACGGCGAACGCGCCGGATTCGAGGGCGAACGCTGCTGCGTGGCGAAACGCCTTTGCCGTCGGCCGCGATATCCGCGGACATGATAACCGACGTGGATCTGGTCTTCGTCCTCCTGCTGGTTTTCCTCCTGGGGCTGTTTTTCTTCGGCTACCTCCTCGTCCGCCGGACGCTGATGGGACTGCGTGAGGGGTATCGCGACGGCCAGGGCAGGTAACTGATGGTCGGGATCGAAACGGCGGCGACGTTCCTGATCGCGGGTGTCGCCAGCCTGTTCATGGCGTGGGCGATCGGCGCAGGCTCCTCGGGGTCGACGCCGTTCGCTCCCGCGGTCGGGGCCAACGCCATCTCCGTGATGCGCGCCGGATTCGTCGTCGGACTGCTCGGCTTCTTCGGTGCGGTGTTGCAGGGGGCGAACGTCACCGAGGCGGTCGGGACGGAGCTGATCGGGGGCGTCACCCTCACGGCGACGGCCGCGATCGTCGCCCTCGTCGTCGCGGCGACGCTGGTCGCAGTCGGCGTGTTCAGCGGCTACCCGATCGCGACGGCGTTCACCGTCACCGGGGCCGTCGTCGGGGTGGGTCTGGCCCTCGGGGGGGATCCGGCGTGGGGAAAGTACCGGGAAATCCTGACGCTCTGGACCCTCACGCCGTTCGTCGGCGGCGGCGTCGCCTACCTGACCGCGAGGCTGCTCGGCTGGGACGCGGTCGACGAACGGCGGGTCACGACTGCCCTCGCGGGCCTGGTCGGCGCGCTGCTCGCAAACGTCGAGTTCGCCGTTCTCGGGCCGCCGGACGGCAGCGGCTCGATGGTGGATGCGCTGGCGGGGCTGCTCGAACTCCCCCGCCCGGCCGGCGTCGAACTGGAGGCCGTCGTCGCGACCCTGGCGCTCGCGGTGCTCGCCGCCGCCGTGCTCGCCGCCGACCTCCGGCGTGACCTCTCGGGGGGACAGCGACGGTTCCTGATCGTCCTGGGGGGGCTGGTCGCCTTCTCCGCCGGCGGCTCCCAGGTCGGGCTGGCGATCGGACCGCTCGTGCCGCTTCTGGGCGGCAGCGAGGCTCCCCTCGGGGCGCTACTCGCGGGTGGAGGGCTGGGTCTCCTCGCCGGGTCCTGGACGGGCGCCCCCCGGATGATAAAGGCGATCTCCCAGGACTACGCGTCGATGGGGCCCCGCCGCTCGATCGCGGCGCTGATCCCGTCGTTCGCCATCGCACAGACCGCCGTCGCGTTCGGCATTCCGGTCTCGTTCAACGAGATCATCGTCTCGGCCATCGTCGGAGCGGGCTATGCTGCCGGCGACGCCGGGGTCTCGCGGAGCAAGATGGCGTACACGGTGCTGGCGTGGATCGGGTCGCTGGTCCTCGCGCTGTTTTTGGGGTTCGGGGTGTTCTCCGGCGTGGACGCGATCCTGGGAGTGGGCTAAGGCCGGGATGCCCACACTCCGCTGCGCGGCCTCGAGAGATCGTTCCGCTCACTCCTCGGCGTCGACGGTCGCATCCGCTTCCGGTTCCTCGCCGGGCCGCTCGTGGATCGTGATGCGGGCCTGCATGATCCGGGTATTGTCCACCGACTCGATCCGGATGGTGATCCCGTCGTACTCGATCTCTTCTCCCTCGTCGACGAGCCGCCCGACCCGGTTGAAGACGAATCCGGCGAGCGTCTCGAACTCCTCGCCCTCGGGGAGGTTGAGGTCGAGCGTCTCGTTGACCTCGTCGATGTTCACCTCCCCGCGGACCACCGCGACGTCCTCCTCGAGGAACTCGATCGGCACCTCCTCGTCGCCCTCCAGGATGTCGCCCACGATCTCCTCGACCATGTCCTCGAGCGTGATGAGCCCCTCGGTCGTCCCGAACTCGTCGATGACGATCACCATCTGGAGCCGGTTGTCCTGCATCTCCTCGAGCAGGTCGTCCGCGTTCTTGCTTTCGGGGACGTGAAGCGTCGGCTGGACCACGCGGGTCAGCGACGGCTCCCCCTCGCTGTACCGCTGTTCCCGGACGAGATCCCGGACGGTGACGATCCCGATGATGTTGTCGAGGTTCCCCTCGTAAACCGGGACCCGTTCGTGGTCGGACTGGATACACGTCTCGATGGCCTCCTCGACGCTCGCGTTGCGTGCGACCGCGGTGACGTCGAGCCGGGGGGTCATCACCTCCTTGGCGATCGTGTTGTTGAACCGGAAGATCCGGTTGAGCATCTCGCGCTCCTCCTCCTCGATCACGCCCTCCCGTTCCCCCGTCTCTATGAGGTCCTGAATCTCGTCGCGCGTGATGTACGTCGACTCGATCGCCGACTGGCCGCCGGTGAGCCGGTTCACCACCTTCGTCAGATGATCGAAGACGACCACGAGCGGAAACAGAAGGTACTCGGAGTACTTGAGCGGGCGCGCGATGCGAAGCGACCACGTCTCGGTGTTCTCGACGGCGTAGGACTTGGGGGCGGTTTCGCCGAACAGGAGCACGAGCGTCGTGATCCCCAGAGTCGTGGCGAGCACCGCCTGCCCCTCGCTGAGGTAGAACGCGAACACCGTGGTCGCGATCGCCGACATCGCGATGTTGACGATGTTGTTGCCGACCAGGATGGTGACGAGCAGCCGGTGCGGGTTGTCCTTGAGGTGCTGGATCGTCTCGGCGCCCGGAACGCCGTCGCTGGCGAGCGCGTCGATCCGGTGACGGGGCAACGAGAACATCGCGATCTCCGAGGAGGAGTAAAACGCCGACAGTCCGAGCAGAATCACGATCGCAATGCTGCCTAAAATAGTCGTCGTCGTGGAGTCCATACCGAGGATCTGGAGAGGAACCGGCGGACCAGCTATCGCCGGGAGCGGAAGCGAGATCGACAGTGGCAAGCCCATACCGGTAGGCCTTCCCGGGCAGGAAAATTAAGGATTGTCCTCCGCCGCCCCGGTTCGCCGATGCCGAAGCGGTTACCCGGGTGGACGCCGTAGGATCGTCATATGTCAGCACCCGACATTACGGTGTATCGCCTGCAGGCGTGCCCGTACTGCGAGCGCGTCGTGCGGACGCTGGACGAACTGGACCTGGCCTACCGGTCGCGATTCGTCGAACCGATGCACTCGGACCGGAACGTCGTCAAGCGGATCTCGGGGAAGCGAAGCGTCCCGGCGATCGTCGACGAGCGAACCGGCGTGACGATGTCCGAAAGCGAGAACATCGTCGGATACCTCCGTCGAACCTACGGGGAGGGGGCCTGATGGTCGATTTCGACGTCGTGGAGCTGCCGCCGGCGGATCACCCCGAAGAGGGGGACACGGCCCCGGACTTCACACGGCCGCTCGTGAACGAGGAGTTCTGGGAGGACGCCTCTCTGTCGGAACTGGTAGCGGAGCCGACGCTTCTGGTTTTTCACCCGATGGACGGCGCCTTCCCGGCGACGTACCTCTGGAACGAAATCGAGGAGAGGGAACTGGAGTCGGACGCGACCGTCGTCGGCGTCGCCATCTCCACCCCGTACGATCACAAGCGGTTCATCGCCGAACGAGGGATCGACTCGCCGCTGTTCTCCGACCCCGGGAACGGCGTCGCCGAGACGTACGGGATCGCCCACGACCTCGACGGAATGGCGGGAGTGAGCGAACCGCGGCCGGCGGTGTTCCTGCTGGACGCCGATCGGACGGTGGCACACGCGTGGGTCGCAACCGAGTGGCCGGAGTTCCCGGACTACGACGAGATCGAGGCCGAACTGGCGAAGCTCCAGTGATCAGGTGCCCGGCGGCCGAGCCGCCGACCGGACCCTACCGCCCCCACTCGGCCTCCCGGCGCGGCCGGTCGGACACGGCCATCACGTCGATGGGATCCGCCGCGTGGGAGAGTCCCTCGAGCGTCGCCCGTGCGCTCGCGACGGTCGAACAGTAGGGGACGTCCTCCTCGACGGCGACCCGGAGCGCGTCGGGATCGCGGGAGATCAGAAGGTCGACCTCGCCGGCCCGCAGGCCGTCCAGCAACGCCGGCGTCTCCTCGTACTCCCGGATCCGGAACCGCTCGGCGAATCCCTCCCTGAGTGCGGCTTCCGTGTCCGGGTCGGTGTCGGCCCCCAGCGCCGAGGGAGCGGACAGGTCGACAACCGCTGTCCCCGAGCGCGGGGCCTGTCCACCCGCAGCCGACTGGGCCTTGTCGTAAGCCTTCCCGAAGCTCCGTGCGGTCCCCATCACCTCGCCCGTGGACTTCATCTCCGGACCGAGCCGGGGATCCGATCCCGGGAGCCGGTCGAACGGGAGCACGACCTCCTTCACGCTCGGGTGTTCCGGGATCTGCTCCCGTACGTCGAGATCCGCGAGCGAATTCCCGGCCATCACCTTCGCGGCGAGCTTGGCGATCGGGACGCCGGTCGACTTCGAGACGAACGGGACCGTCCGGGAGGAGCGGGGGTTGGCCTCGAGAACGTACACCGTCCCTTCGGCCGCCGGATCGGCGACGCCGGTCACGGCGAGCTGGACGTTCAGTAGCCCGACGGTCTCGAGCGCGCGGGCGATCTCCTCGGTCACCTCCCGCACCCGGCTCAGCGTCTCGTCGTCGAGCGACCGGGGCGGGATGACGCACGCGGAGTCCCCGGAGTGAACGCCCGCGGACTCGACGTGCTCCATAATACCGCCGATCAGGACCTCCTCGCCGTCGGCCACGGCGTCCACGTCCAGCTCGATCGCGTTCTCGAGGAAGTCGTCGATCAGGATCGGCTTCTCCGGCGAGACCCGAACCGCCTCCCCGATGTACTCCTCCAGTTCGGCGTCGTCGCGCACGACCCGCATCGCCCGGCCGCCCAGCACGTAGGAGGGGCGAACGAGGACCGGATACCCGATCTCGCGTGCGAGTTCGAGCGCG
Organism: Haloferacaceae archaeon; assembly: GCA_036625675.1. Taxonomy (GTDB): domain Archaea; phylum Halobacteriota; class Halobacteria; order Halobacteriales; family Haloferacaceae; genus Halalkaliarchaeum. Next base: position 10,535 of record JAZKTH010000027.1, on the reverse strand, counting down.
TCCTCGCGGCTCGTGGCGGTGCCGCCCTCCGGCTGGGCGATCCCCAGCTCGCCCATCAGGACGTTGAACCGGTCGCGATCCTCCGCGAGGTCCATGGCCTCCACGCTGGTCCCCATGATCTCGCAGTCGAGCCCGCGACGCGTCAGTTCGGCCTGGAGGGGCTCGCCGACGTTCACCGAGGTCTGACCGCCGAACTGCACCATCACGCCGTCCGCGTCCGTCGCCTCAACGACGTCGGCGACCTCCTCGGCGGTGATGGGCTCGAAGAACAGCCCGTCGGAGGTGTCGTAGTCCGTGGAAACGGTTTCGGGGTTGTTGTTGACGACGTGGGCGTCGATCCCGAGTTCCTCGAGCGCGTTCACCGCGTGCACCGCACAGTAGTCGAACTCCACGCCCTGGCCGATCCGAATCGGACCCCCGCCCACCACCACGACGCTCTCGAGGTCGGGGTCGAGCTGCAGTTCGCCCGCGCTGCCACGTCCCCGATCGACCCCGCCGCCGGCCCCGCCGTCGCCGGCGAGGTACTCCGGGAGGCGGGCGGAGTAGTAGTAGGGCGTCGAGGCCTCGAACTCGCCGGCGCAGGTGTCGACCTGCTTGAACGCGCGGTCCGGTACGTCGGACTCCACGGCTTCGACGCCGGCCCCCGCGATGGCGGCGACCTCGGCGTTGGTGTGGCCGGACATCGCCGCCGGCGTGTACTCGCCCCCGCGTGCGGTCGCCGCCGCGTCGGCGACCCGCTCGAACCGCTCGAGGTACCACTCCTCGATGCCGGTCAGGGTCGCGACCTCGTCGACGGTGTATCCCCGGTCGAACGCTTCCAGAATCGCGTACGGGCGGTCGGGCGTCGGCGTCTCCAGGTACTCCCGCTCGAGCGTCCCGTCGTCCACCTCGTTCAGGTCGACCGCCGGGTCGTACTCGCTCGACCGCAACGCCTTCAGCAGGCTCTCCTCGAACGTCCGGCCGATCGCCATCGCCTCCCCGGTCGATTTCATCGCGGTCCCGAGCTCGAAGTCGACGTCGTCGAACTTGTCCTTCGGCCAGCGCGGCACCTTCGTCACCACGTAGTCGATGGCGGGCTCGAAGGCGGCGGTCGTCTCGCCGGTGATCTCGTTTTCGATCTCGTGGAGCCGCTTGCCGAGCGCGACCTTGGCCGTCACCCGCGCGATCGGGTACCCCGTAGCCTTCGAGGCCAGCGCCGAGGAGCGGGAGACCCGGGGGTTCACCTCGACGACGCGGTACTCCCCGCCGGGTGAGCCGTCGTCGTGCCAGGCGAACTGGATGTTGCAGCCGCCCTGAATGCCCAGCTCCCGAATGACCTCCAGCGCCGCGTCCCGCATCTCCTGGTGACCCTCGTCGGGGATCACCTGCGAGGGAGTGACCACGACCGACTCGCCGGTGTGGATCCCCATCGGGTCGATGTTCTCCATGTTGCAGATGATCACGCAGGAGTCGCCCGCGTCGCGCATCACCTCGTACTCGAGTTCGACCCACCCCGCGATCGACTCGGTGATCAACACCTCGCCGTTGCGCGAGAGCCGCAGTCCCTTCCGGACGCGCTCGACCAGGTCGTCCATCCCGTGGACGACACCAGAACCGGAGCCACCCAGGGTGTACGTCGTCCGGGCGATCACCGGGAGGCCGCCGACCTCGTCGACGGCGTCCTCGACGCGCGTGCGAAACGCCCTCTCGTCGAAGTCCGTCACCGACTCGCCGGGGGAAAGCGAGATGGTGGTCGACCGTGGCACCGGCTGCCCGATCCGTTCCATCCGCTGCCTGAAGAGGTCGCGGTCCTCCGTGGCGTAGATCGTGTCCAGCGGCGTCCCCATGATCTCCACGTCGTGTTCCTCTAGCACGCCCTCCTCCGCGAGTTCGGCGGTGACGTTCAGCCCCGTCTGTCCGCCGAGGCCGGCGATGACGCCGTCGGGCTCCTCGATCCGGACGATCTCCGCGATCGCCTCCGTGGTAATCGGCTCGATGTACACCCGATCGGCCATCTCCGGGTCCGTCATGATGGTCGCCGGGTTCGAGTTGACGAGAACGACTCGAGCACCCTCCTCCTGGAGCGCTCGGCAGGCCTGTGCGCCGGAGTAGTCGAACTCCGCGGCCTGTCCGATCTGGATCGGCCCGCTACCGATGAGCAGGATGGTCCGGTCTTCGTTCCCCGCGCGGGTTCCGCCCGGGGCGTTCTCGTCGGTCATCACCCTTTCCCAGTGTGTACATCGTAATAAGGGCGGCGGTATAGTACGATTCTCGCAGGATGATTTCGAATTTCGTAAGTCAGATGGTAACACGAAACGCAGTATCGCGGGACGATCGGAGCTGTCTCAGCCGGAAAGACCCGGAGAGCCGAAACTATTTGTGTTCGAGTGAGATGAATTCAAGTCATGAAAGCAGTCGTGCTCGCAGCCGGGAAGGGAACTCGCCTCCGGCCGCTCACCGACGACAAACCGAAGGGAATGGTCGAGGTCGACGGGAAACCGCTCCTCACCCACTGTTTCGAACAGCTCGCGTCGCTGGACGCCGACGAGTTCGTCGCGGTGGTGGGCTACCGGAAGGAGGACATCATCAGCCACTACGGCGACGAATTCCAGGGAATCCCGATCACCTACACGCACCAGCGCGAGCAGAAGGGACTCGCCCACGCGCTGCTCACCGCCGAGGAACACGTCGACGACGACTTCATGCTGATGCTGGGGGACAACATCTTCCGGGCGAACCTCGGCGACGTGGTCAGCCGCCAGCGCGAGGAGCGGGCCGACGCCGCGTTCCTCGTCGAGGAGGTTCCCTACGAGGAAGCCTCCCGGTACGGCGTGTGTGACACGAACAAGTACGGCGAGATCACGAACGTCGTCGAGAAGCCCGAAAACCCGCCGACGAACCTGGTCATGACCGGATTTTACACGTTTACCCCCGCGATCTTCCACGCGTGTCACCTGGTTCAGCCGTCGAACCGCGGCGAACTCGAGATCAGCGAGGCGATCGACCTCCTGATCGAGAGCGGGCGCACGATCGACGCGATACGGATGGACGGCTGGCGGGTCGACGTCGGCTACCCCGAGGACCGCGAGGAGGCCGAACGGCTCCTGAACGAGGGGGGAAGCGACACCGGCGAAGGCGGCGGGGAAGCCGAGACGGAGGAGGCCGTCGAGGCTGCGGGCGACGAGTGATCCGCCCCGGAGCGAACGGACAGAGATTTAGCGACGGGCGGAGAGGTCCCCGACGATGACCGCGACCGACGACGTCTGCGTCCTGATTCCGACGCTCGAGGAGGCCGAGACCGTCGGCGACGTCGTGGGCGGGTTCCGGGAGGAGGGGTTCGACCGGATACTCGTCGTGGACGGCGGTTCGACCGACGGGACCCGGGAGCGTGCCCGCGAATCCGGGGCCCGCGTCGTCGAACAGTCGGGATCGGGAAAGGGGCAGGCGGTCCGGGAGGCGATCGAGGAGCACGTCGAGGCCACCTACGTGCTGATGGTCGACGGCGATGGAACCTACCGCCCCGAGGACGCCGAGGCGATGCTCGAACCCCTGCTCGAGGGGGACGCCGACCACGTCGTCGGCGACCGGTTCGCCGACATGCACGAGGGCGCCATGAGCCGACTCAACCGGATCGGGAACGCCGCGATCAATCGCTCGTTCGCTGGGATACACGGAGAATCGTATGGCGACATCCTGTCCGGATACCGGGCGTTCACGCGGACGTCGTTCAGGGAGATGGACCTCACCGCCGAGGGGTTCGGCATCGAGACCCAGCTCGCGGTGGAGTGTGCGAAACGCGACCTCGAGGTGGCGGTCGTCCCGATCACCTACCTCCCGCGACCCGACGGATCGAGCACGAACCTGAATCCCGTCCGTGACGGCGGGATCATCTTTCTGGAGCTGTACAGGCGGGCGAAGACCAACAACCCGCTTTTCTACTTCGGCTCGGTCGGGCTGACGGCGACGCTCGTCGGCGGGTTCGTCGCGCTGTACGTGGGCTACCGGTGGGTCGTCGCCGGGGTCGGCCACGAGATCCTCGCGCTCGTCGCGGCGTTCGGGATCCTCTTCGGCGTCCAGCTTTTGATGTTCGGCGTGTTGTCGGACCTGATACTCTCGTTGCACCGCGATCAGCTCGAACGCATCGATCGCATCGACGGGACGGACGGCGACTAGAACGGGACAGCCCCGCAGGTGGACGGCGACTAGAACGGAAGCAACTGCCGCAGGCGGACGACGATCCCGCCGCCGGCGCGTCGACGGCGCTCGAACACCGGGTGGAGCTCCTCGAGAAGCTGCGACTCCGACTCGAACCGGTCGCTTCCGACCTCCGAGAGCGCCTCTTCCAGTTCCAGGGTGTTGCCCGACCCGTCGTACGGGACCGACGTGTTGTCGATCGCGGCACAGACCTCCCCGGCCGTCGCCGGGAACTCGACGTCGGCCTCCTCGAGACGCGCCGCCAGAGAGGCGATGCCGAACTCGATGTGGTCCGGATCCGACTCGCCGCCGGGAGGTGTCACTGCCATCGCCGTGTCGTTGCAGCCCCCGGATAAAAATCCCGACGACTGCGGACGGCGCGGGACGCGATTTAGCCGAACACTACGTCTTTCAGGGTTTTGACGTACAGGGACGGGGTCTCGCCCCGGGAGGTTTCCAGCGCCCGCCGGAGCTCCCGGCGGGCGTCCTCCATCACGCCCTCGCCGTGGCCGACCAGGATCCGGTCGGGGCGAAGGTCCCCGAGCGCCGATCGTGGTGGAAACAGGCGGAGCATCGGATGGACCCCGAGCCGTTCGCGTGCCGTTCGGTAGTAGGGGCAGGTGCCGACCGCCTCGGGAACGTAGAGAGTGCCCGCGATCGGTTCGGAATCGTCGGCGTCGTCGGCCGGTGGGGCGTACAGTCCGACCTCCTGCCAGGGCGGAACCGCGGAGTCCCGGATCCGAACCGACCGAAGTCCGGTGTCCGCAAGCGACCGGCCGAACCGCCGAACCGGCGCGTCGAGGGCGTCCTCGACTCCGGTCATCCACTCGGGAAGGAAGACGGGGACGTCGTGGCGGTTCGCGATGGCCGCGCCGTCCCGCTTGTGCCGGTCCAGGCACGTGACGACGCCGGCCACCTCCCCGTATTCTGCGAGCAGGTCGTCGACGCCGTCGGCGTCGACCGGGTCGAGCACCCACACTTCCCCGTCGATCGCGAGGGCGTGGCTCGCCCGCTCCATCCGCTCGTCGGGATACGCCAGCCAGCCCACGCCGCCGTCCCACCTGTCGACGACCGCAAGTTCGGCATCACCGGAGCCTTTCATCGGCATGTGTTGGGGTTGGGCCGCCGTCGTGTTAACCCTGTTCGCCGCGGGCAGAAGAGTCGCCGGGACGGAAGCCGCCGGCAGAAGAGTCGCCGACAGTCGAACCGCCGTCCGTCCGTCCCTCGACGGCCCGCTCGACGTGCGACACCGCCGCCTCCGGCGAGTCGACCGCGACGACTCCGACGGCGTCCGGAACGTCGTGGGTCCCCAGCCCCGCGACGGGGCGGTCGTACACCCCGGCGAATCCCAGTTCCGACAGGGTCCCGGCGCCGCCGTCGATCGCCACGACCGCGTCGCCGTTCATCGCGACCAGCGCGTTCCGGGCGTGGCCGAGGCCGGTCGCGACGGGCGTTTGAACGTACTCGTTTGCGTCCTCGATACGGTCGGTCGGGAGGATCCCGATCGTCTCCCCGTCGGCTTCCCGCGCGCCCCGGCAGACCGCCTCCATCACGCCGCCGAGACCGCCGCAGACGACCGTATGATCGCGTTCCCCGAGTAGCCGTCCGACCGTCTCCGCCCGGTCCGCGACCGGGTCGGACACCGAACTCCCGCCGATGACGCTGACGCGCATACCGCCTCCCGGAATCGACCGAATAAAAACGGTGCGGTCAGCCGGGCCGGGCGGACGCCGCCGTCCGCTTCAGTCGCCGCCTTTCGGAACCGGCTGGGCTGCCATCGCCTTCCGCTCCCGCACGGCGGCCACCCCGTAGTACAGGATCACGGCCGTCACGAACACGGACGACCCCACCAGCAGGAGGAAACTGACCCGGTCGAGAATCGGCATCTCGAGCCAGGTACCGAGTTCGCCGAACGCGACGGCGGCGCTCGCGAGCAGCAGCATGATACCGAAGTAGATCGTGACGTCGTCCTCGTCGACGTACGCGGTGGAGGCGGAGCCGATCCGGGCCCCGAGCGCGCTACCGAGCAGCAGCGCGGTGACGACGCCCAGGTTGATCACGCCCGAGAGCCCGTAGGTGAACGCGCCGACGGCGCCGGACATGAGCGCGCCGAACAGGCTGGTCCCCACCGCCGCGGCGAGGGAGACGCCGATCAGGTAGTAGATCGCGGGCATCCGGATGAACCCGCCGCCGACTCCCAGAAAGCCCGACACGACGCCGACGACGCCGCCGACGCCCGTGATCGTCCACATCGAGGCCTTGCTCCCGTCGGTCAGCGTCACCATCGGAGGGACGTTGTAGGACTTGATCTTCTTCGCGATGTCGGGGATGTCGTCCTCGTCGTCGCGACCGTCGTCCTCGTCGTCCTCCTGCTCGCCCTGTTTGAGCGCGTTTCGGGTGAACATCGCCCCGATCGCCGCCAGCAGCAGAACGTACGCGACGCCGACGACCAGTTCGGCCCGGCCGAGCCTGTCGAGGAACAACACCAGCATCTTCCCCGCCTCGATGCCGACCGCGATCCCGACGAACATCAGCCCGCCGAGCTTGTAGTCCACTTCGCCGACGTCGTGGTGTTTCAGCGTCGCGATGACTGCGGTCCCGAAGACGAACGCCATGCTGGAGCCGATCGCGACCGGCGCGGGATACCCGAGAATCAACAGCGCGGGCGTGACCAGGAAGGAGCCCCCCATTCCGAAGAACCCGAAGAACACGCCTACCATGAACCCGAAGCTAACGAAGAGGGCCCACATCTCCGGCCCGAGTCCCAGCACCTCCATCGTCAGGCGTTTTGAATCCGCTCGATAACGTGGGGGGCGGCCCAATTTTCGAGGTAGCCGTACCCGACGTACAGCAGCGCCGCCTCGAGGAGCACGATGCCGACCACGATGGCGGCCTGGGCGGCAGCAGGCAACCCCAGCGCGTCGATCATCCGAGATATCCCCGCGAGCGGTCAGTCGTCATTCGACACCACCTCGCGTCTCGTCGCGTCGTTCGTGTCTCACGTGTTCTCACTCAGTTCTCTCTAACCAGCCCGGTGTTATAACAGTTTTGGGATTAAAAAACAATATTACTGCAAAGTATCCCATCGGTATCCAACGGGAATATCCGCATAAGTTTCGGAAATATTCGGCCCTTTTGCGGCCCCGTACTGTGCTATAGTCGAAATCGCAGTCCGATTTCTTCCGGAGTTAGTCCGGTCAGGGAGAGAACGGTATTGGATAACCAAAACAATATTATGGGCCGGAGCCGTAGCGCGAGTATGAAAGCGGTTTACGCCACCGACCTCTCTGCGGCCAGCGAGGCGGCGATCGAGAACGAGACCTGCCTCGGCTGCCTGGGACGCATCGGCGTCGAGGAGGTTCATCTCGTGACTGTCGTCCCGTCGAACGTGCACGCGGGAATGCCGGGAATGGACTTCGAGGGGCGGCGGAAGCGGGGGCTCGCCCGGTACCGTCGGACGATGGAACACGCGGGGTTCGACGTCGAGACGCACGTCGTCAGGGGGACGCCCCATCGACGGATCAACGGGGTCGCCGGGAGCGTCGGGGCGGACCTGACGATCGTGGGATCCAGGGGGAAGAGTCCGCTGGAGAACCGCGTGATCGGGTCCACCGCGCGCAACCTCGCCAGGACGACGGTGGTACCGCTGCTTGTCAACCGGATCGAGCGGGGCGCGGAAGACCCGGAAGTGGTTCGCACGCACCTCTTCCAGCGCGTGCTGTTCGCCACCGACTTCTCCGAGAACGCGAAGCGGGCGTTCGACTCCTTCTCGTACCTGCGGCACGCCACCCAGTCGGCGACGCTCGTGCACGTGAAGTCGCCGAAGGATCCGGAGCCTGAGGGCGAGCAGGCCCCGGCTGACCGGCTGGCCGAACTGGCGGACCGGCTGGAGGAGTGGGACATCGACGTCGAAACCGAGGTCCGACACGGCGACCCCGGCAGGGAGATCCTGGCGGCGGAGGTCGACTACGACCCGACGACGATACTCCTCGGGGGGCGCGGGCAGAGTCGGCTGCGGCGACTCCTGATCGGAAGCGTCTCGGAGGACGTCGTGGCACGGGCCAACGGTAACGTCTTCCTGGTCCCGCCGCCACGGACCGCCTGAGGATCAGTCGCCACGGACCGCCCGCGGATCGGTCGTCGCTGCCCCCCGCGCCGCCGGAGCGAACAATCTTTTATACGACCTGCCGTCCAACTCGGAACCGATGGACGTAGACAAGCATGCCGAGGAGCTCGCCTCCGCTCTCGGCGTCGACAAATCGGAGGTCAAATCCGACCTGGAGAACCTGCTCCAGTACAGCGTTCCGATCGAGGAAGCGAAGCAATCGATCCGACGCAAGCACGGCGACGGCGGCGGCGGATCGGTGGACCCGGTCTCGCTGGACGTCGCCGAAGTCTCGACCGATAGCTCGAACGTCACGGTCACCGGAACGGTGCTCACCGTCGGTCGTCGGACGATCCGGTACCAGGGCGAGGACGTGGAGATCCGCGAGGGGGAACTGGCCGACGAAACCGGCCGCATCTCCTACACCGCCTGGCAGGACTTCGGCTTCGAGCCGGGCGACTCGGTCACCGTCGGCAACGCGGGCGTTCGCGAGTGGGACGACGAACCGGAGCTCAACCTCGGCGAGAACACCACCGTCGCCGTGGCCGACGAGGTCGAAACGCCCTACGAAGTCGGCGGCGAGTCCCGGCTGATCGACCTCGAACCCGGCGACCGCGGGCGGACGATAGAGGTTCGGGTGCTCGAGGTCGAACGACGGACGATCGACGGCCGCGACGGCAGAACGGAGATCCTGTCGGGCGAGATCGGCGACGAAACCGCCAAGCTCCCGTTCACCGACTGGGCGCCCAGAGCGGAGGTCGAACCGGGGCGGGACCTCCGCATAGAGGACGTCTACGTCCGTGAATTCCGCGGCGCCCCGTCGGTGAACCTCTCGGAGTTCACCACGGTTACTCCCCTCCCCGAACCGGTTCCGGTCCGCGAGGACGCGCCCCGCCTGTCGGTGTCCGCGGCGGTGGAGTCGGGCGGGATGTACGACGTCGAGGTCGTCGGGACGGTGATCCAGCTCCGCGACGGGTCGGGGCTCATCGAGCGGTGCCCCGAGTGTGGACGCGTGGTCCAGGGCGGGCAGTGCCGGAGCCACGGCACGGTCGAAGCGGAGGACGACCTCCGCGTGAAGGCGATCGTCGACGACGGGACGGGGACGCTGACCGCGGTCCTCGGCACCGAGCTCACCGCCGAGGTGTACGGCGGGGACGTCGAGGCGGCAAAGTCCGCCGCGCGCGACGCGATGGACAAGGACGTCGTCGGCGAGGAGATCGCGAGACGACTCGAGGGACGGGCGTTCCGCATCCGGGGGAACCTCTCGGTGGACGACTACGGCGCCAACCTCGACGTCGACGCGTTCGAGCCGGTAGCGGAGGACCCAGCGGACCGGGCGAGGGCAGTCCTCGAGAGGCTCGACGGAACCGCGGCCGACGGAGGTGAGCGCCGATGAGCTCGAGCGGCAACGACTCCGGAACGGCTGGCGGGGACGCCGCCGGGGTACCCCAGCGCGAGATCGCCCACCGGCTGTTCGCCGCCGAGTTCGACGACGCCACGCTCTCCTACTCCGAAAGCGACGAGGAGCGCGCCCCGAACTACGTGGTCACGCCGACCGGGCTCCGCATCAACCGGCTGTTCGCGGTGGGCGTGCTGACCGAGGTCGAGGCAGTCAACGAGGAAACCCGGCGCGGGCGGATCGTCGATCCGACCGGGGCGTTCGTCACGTACGCGGGACAGTACCAGCCCGACGAGCGGGCGTTCCTCGAGCGCGCCGACCCGCCGGCGTTCGTCGCGCTCTCGGGGAAGGCCCGGACGTTCGAACCCGAGGACTCCGATCGCGTGTTCACCTCGGCCCGCCCGGAGAGCCTCAACGCAGTCGACGCGCGGACGCGCGATCGGTGGATCGTCTCCACTGCGGAATCGACGCTGGAGCGGCTATCGACGTTCGTGGCCGCCCTCGAGTCGGACCTGCGAGGCGGGGAGCTTCGGGCCGCGCTCGCGGAGGGCGGGGCCCCCCCGTCGATCGCTGCCGGGATCCCGAAGGCGATCGAGACGTACGGCACCTCGCCGGCGTACCTGGAGGCGACCCGCCGGATGGCCGTGGAGGCGCTGGAGCTGGTCGCGGGTGACCGGGAGGAGGTCACCCGACCGTCGTTGGCGCCGGGCGAGCCCGGCGACCTCGGGGCCGACGAGGTGGCGGAGGTCGGCCCGCTCCCCGCGACAGACGTCACTATCGAGAAGCCGACCGCGGCGGAGGAGCCGGAAACGACAGCCGAACCCGAACCGGAAACGACAGCCCCGGAATCGTCGGGCG
>JAZKTH010000199.1:0-3503 GCA_036625675.1 Haloferacaceae archaeon | reverse complement strand
CCTGATCAGAGACGGATGATTACCGATTACTGATCCCGAGACCCCCACCGACGATACGATCGACGAGTCGCTTTTCGAGTAAGGATCCGCGGAGTCGTCGAAGGCAGCCGACGCAGGCGACTCCGAGGACGGAACGCCCGATACGGCAGACGACACGGAGCCCGAACCACCGGACGAGGCCGAAACCGACGGGAGCCGCCTTCGGGCCTACCTCGATCGGGCCCTGCTCGTCGCCTTCCTCCTTCTGGGCGTCCTCGCGGCGCTCCAGTTTTACTTCCAGACGGGCACCGCGATCGAGGTGTGGATCGCCGACCCGTACGAACCGGTCGTGAAGGCCGCGTTCAATCTAGCGGTGCTGTTCCTCGCGGCTGCCGGGCTCACCTACGAGCTCCGGCGCGTCGACTCGATCCGGGCCAGCAGGTCGGACGAAGCGGTCGACGGCTGATCGAGCCATCCACGTACCGAACGGGTCGTGCTCGGCGATCGGTCCGGATTCACTCCAGATACGGCGCGACGTACCGGGGAACCCGCCGGCGGACGGCCACGTACACCGCCGCGACCACCAGCGCCCCCGCGAGCACCGCTCGAACAGGCGTTCCGTACAACCACAGCCCCGGAACCGCGAGACCGACCGCGAGCGCGAGGTCCTCGGGGGCGCCGTCGTACCGGACCCACCGCTTCGGCTCGAGCCACCGCCCGGTCACGTGAACGTACACGCCCTCCCGCGACGTGGCCTCCCACGGTCGGAGTTCGTCGCCGGCGCCGAACCAGTCGAGAACCGAGTGGACGGCGGCCGCGAGCAGGAAAAACGCAGCCGCGACCGTCGCCGGGGTGGGCGCGACCGCGACCACGGCGAGCGCCGAGACAGCGCCGATCCAGTAGAGGACCGGGAAGTGCAACGTCTTCCGGTGGCGGCCGGACAGGAGGTCGAGATCCGGAAAGACTCCTCCGACGATACCCGCCATCGCGCCGACGCCGGCGAGTTCGGGGGAGACGGCGAAGAGCGGCAACGCGAGGAACGGACCGGTGGCGACGTGGGTAGGTGCCATCATGCGCGGCTCGACCCCCCGAAACCGGCAGCACCGCGATCGGCTCCCGGGGGCGCCCCTGGTCGCGCGGCGGGGCGGCCGGCGTCGAATCGAGTCATTGACGGGGATGGTCGCCCGACGAATAAAAGCGCGACGCCAATCGAACCCGGCGACCAGACGTCACGGATCGTCTCGGGTCCCCTACGCGAGTCCTCTCGGGGCCTCTACGGCGCGACCGCGCCGGGCGCGATCCCCCCCTCGTTGCGTGTCAGCAGGTACAGCACGAACGAGGAGAGCCAGTGGGCGCCGGCGTAGTCGTCGGTGAACGCCCCCGCCAACCCTCGCTCGGCGTGGTCCCTGGCGCTTCGTTCGAACAAACCGGCGTATCGGTGCCCCTCCAGCGACGACGCGAGTCCGGCCGCGGCCCAGGCTTTCGAGAGGTTCAGGCCGACAAGGTGCAGAGCCACCCCATCCTCCGGATCCGACGCCGAGCGAACCGGGTCGAGAACCGCCTCGTAGGGGGCGGCAGTCAGATCGGGGAAGAACCGGTCGACCCACGTCCCGAACTCCTCCCGGCCGTACACGCGCCGCATCAGGTCCGCCTCCGCCAGCGCGGGCGACAGGAAATCCCAGCCGAACGGCTCGTACTCGACGGGGGAGTCCCGGTCCCCGTCGAAGAATTCCCTCGCAGTCTCGGCGACGGCGGATTCCAGCGAGTGGTCGGACACGGTCCTCGCGTAGTCGAGGACGCACTGGAGAGCAAACGCAGTGTTGTGGTGCGTTCCGACCCTGAAAGGACGCTCCTGGGTCAGGAACTCCGACCGGACCAGCTCCAGGATCGTCCGCTCCAGCGGTTCGAGGACGCTCCGCCACTCTCTACCCCGGTCGTCCTCCCACAGCGTCAGCTCCGCCACGAGGTGGAGGAACCACGCCCAGCCGTAGGGCTTCTCGAAGGTCCGGTGCTGCTGGAAGTGTTCGACCTCCCGCTGGACGTTTTCCGGCGTCAACCTGGCGTCGATGCTCGAGACGACGTCGGATCGGCGGGGGTGGTCGTCGAACAGTCGCAGCTGGCGAATCAGAGCCCAGTGGCTGTGGACCGCCGAGTGCCAGTCGTAACACCCGAAGAACACGGGATGCGTTTCGCTGGGACGAGCGACGCCGTCCGGGGAGTCGACCTCGCGAGCGTAGTGAGGGTACTCGGTTTCCAGCGAGTCCAGCGGGTAGTGGGAGAGGACCCCGGCCAGCTCGGGGGCGATCCACCCGCTTTCCCCCGCCAGAATCGTGTCCGTGTCGACCTCCGAGAGCGGTTCCATGCGAGGGACCCTCGCCATCTCGGGTAATCAAAGAACCGGTGGGATCCGGGCGCCAACCGGCCTTCGAGGGAAGACCCCTCTCGACGGGGGGTCCCCCTGTCGTCCACCCGACACAGTGGGCCGTCGAACCCGCCGCGGCGGGATCCGACACAATCACAATCCTGTTAAAGACCGGTTTCGTAACGGAATTCATGGTCGACCCATTGGCGTTGGGACTCGCCGCCACGTTCGTTTTCGTGGCGGTCGTCATCCACTTCGCACGCGGGACCGAGTGGGAGCAGACGGCCGACGTCTCCGACGAACTCCTGGAGAAGCGCGCCGAAGCCGTCCCCGAGACCGACTTCCCCGAACCGATGAACCGCTCGATCGGGGGCGGGGCTGCCGCGGCCGCGGGAGCGGTCACAGCCGGAGAAGGCGGCGGGGCCGGCGGGGCCCAGGGAGCCGAGCTGGAGGGCGGAGAGAGCGGCGACTCCGGTCCCGCGGACATCCCGGAGGACGAGGTCGAGTACTTCGAAGTCGAGTTCGTGAAGGAAGGGGAGACGGTCGAGGTGCCGAACAACAAACCGCTGCTGGATTCCGGCGAGGAGCAGGGGTGGGACATGCCGTACGCCTGCCGACAAGGACAGTGCGTCTCGTGTGCCGGGCGGATCCAGGACGGCCCCTCCGAGGAGTACGTGATCCACGACGACCAGCAGATGCTCGAGGAGGCCGAGATCGAGGAGGGGTACACCCTCACCTGCGTCGCGTACCCGCGCAAGGAGTTCTCGCTGGAGACGAGCGAAGCCCCCTGACGGTCTCGCTGGAGAAAGCGGCGCCGGAGGGTCGGTTCCGGCGGCTCAGATCGGGTCCAGCGCCTCCTGGCGACCCTTGGGGACGACGGACCGGAGCTCGCCGTAGAGGTACAGCCCCACACCGATCGGCTCCCGCTCCCCCGCGTACTCGTGGACGACGATCAGGTATCCCCAGTCGCCGTCCCACTCGATCTCCTGATCCGCTCCCGCGAGGAACCGGGTCGCGCGCTCGCCATCGACCCGAATCACGTTCTTCGTCGCCCCGCCCCCGAACCGCTGGACGGCGTTCGTCGTCGGCTTCCAGTGCTCCTGTCTGGTGCGCAGGAACGCGCGCCGAAGCCCCTCGATTTCGATCGGCGCCGGCGCCTCGC
>JAZKTH010000198.1:0-3520 GCA_036625675.1 Haloferacaceae archaeon | reverse complement strand
GTAGACGGGACACTCGTCGGCCTCGCCGCCGAGTTCGCGCTGTAGTTCGGCGGTCTCGCGGCCGCCGGTGGTCGCCGCCTTCACCTTCTCGTACCCCTCCCCGGGGTCGTCCAAAAGCGAGATGTGGCTGGCGGGAACCGACGAGGACATCTTGCCCCCAGTGAGTCCCGTCATGAATCGATGGTAGATCGACGATGGGAGCACGAACCCGTATCCCCCGTGTTCGATTTCGACCTCGCGGGCGAGCTCCTCCGCCTCCTCCCGGGAGAGGTCGAAGCTGTCGACGTGTTCGTCGAAGACCCGCTTCTCGCCGTCGACCGCCTCGATAAGCGCCTCGAAGGCCTCGTCGGTGGCGTTGCGGTCCAGGAACCGGACGCGGGGGCGAAGCGGCTCCTTGCCCGCCGACCGGAGCTTCTCGACGAGCGACTCGCGGGTCGGGGAGGCCTCGACGGAGTCGACGAGCCAGTCGGCGGCGTCGCCACACCGCGGCGGCTCCCCGTCCCCGCGGGCCCCGGAACCGGCCCCGGCCCCGGAGAGGGCGGCGTAGGCCCGCGAGAGCAGCTCCCGCTCGTCCGGGCCGACCTCGAAACTCGCGAACGCCTCCGTGATCCCGAAGTAGCGCAGCCGGGCGGCGAGGTCGCGGGCGAACCGGACGTGCGGGTCCTGGTCGGGTCCAACGGGGATGACCGTCGGCTTCGGCGCCTCGAGTTGCGGGTAGAGGATGTCGGCCATCTGGGTGACGACGCTTTGCATGTGCGAGACGCTCGTGTCGCCGCCGAAGCCGTAGATCGCCTGAAACTCCGAGACGTTCGCCTTCGATCCCAGCTCGAACGCGAGATCGCGGACGTCGTCGTTGTCGGCCTGCCGGTACAGTTCGCCCGCTTCGGGGTCGAATCCCAGCGCGATCAGCGACAGCAGATAGTTTCGGGCGTGCTCGTCGATCTCGTCCCACGGGATCCCCCGCGCAGAGTGGGCCTCGAGGTCGGCGATCAGCCCGTATGCGTCCCCACCCTGCTCCTGGTGCCAGATCAGCTCGTCGAACACGAGCTTGTGGCCGATGTGGGGGTCGCCGGTGGGCATGAAGCCCGACAGCGCCGCGAACGGCTCGTCGTCGGCCATCGCCCGGGCGACCGGACCGTACTCCCGGTGGCCGAAGATGACCCCCCTCCGCATCAGGTACTGGGGGTTCGGGACGTCCGGCAGGATCTCCTCGAACTCCTCGATGCCGAACTCCTCGAACAGCTTCCGGTAGTCGGAGATCGCCGAGGACCCCCACGGATCGAGCACGGTGTCGTCCGCGCCGGCTGCCGTGTCGCTTCCCCCGTCCGTGGCTTCGTTCTCGTCGGTCATGTATGGGCTCCGTTCGCTGTGTGGGATCCGTTCATGGCGTGAGTCGAGCTACCGAGCGGTACTCGACAGTATTCCCGTCGGTTAGTGCAAAAACCATTCGCTTGCGGACGCCCCCTGCGAGGCGGACGTCCAGGGACAGTTCCCGCGGATCGAAGACGTGGGAAGGCGTGATCACCCGCACGAGCGTCTCCGAGTGCGGAAGCTCGTCGACCGACTCCACGTGGGCGTACGTGCGGAAGTCGGCGCCGAACTTGAAGCCGGTCTTTGGAACCAGCCCGGCCTCCCTGAGCCGCCGGTACGCGAGGAGCCGTCGGTCGAACCGTTCCCCCTCCACGGCCCGGCCGCGTTCGGTAATGGTCCGCTCGGCCCGATCGCGTCGACTACCCCCGACCACGGCCGAAAGCGACAACGCGCCGTCCGACGCGAGGGAGGCGGCCTCCAGCAGCGACAGCTGAATCGCGTCCTCGACGGGTCCGGTCCGGCCCGACAGCGGGCGGCCGTAAAACCCCCGGTCGTACAGGGCCGGCGGTGCATCCCAGACCACGACCCGATCCTCGAGCAGGACCCCCTCCAGCCCCGCCGGCGGATCGTATGTCGTCGAACCGTCCATCGAGGGTGTGGTGGCCTCGAAGTACGTCAGATCGCTCTCCTCGTCGATCACCGCGAGGACCCCCGAGAGCTCGTCGGCCGGGATCCGCTCGCGCTCGCCGACCACACGCACGCGGTGGGCCACCGACCCGTCCGGCGGGCCGTCGCCCCGCTCGTACACCGCGAAGTCGATCCGACCCGGCGAGTCGGCGTCGACTGCCGCGTTTCCGGGCCACCGCTCCCGGACCGGGGAGAGGTAGAACCCGCGCTCCCGGAGGTCGGCGTACACCAGGAACCGGAGCGCGAACCGCTCGACAGCCCCCGCGCCGTCCACGAAGAACCGCCGGAACCCCAGCGGATCACCGTCGACGACGACGGCGTCGAGGTCGCCCCGGAACAACAGGTGGGCCGCCTCGACCCTGGTCAGGGCGATCTCGTTGCCCTCCAGCGCCCGTCCGTACCCGCGTGAGTCGTGGAACCGCTGTCGCGCGTCGGCGCCCACGCGGACTTCCTCACCGCGCAGGGTTCCCTGGATCTCCATACCGGATCCCGGGTCGGCGCTCGCTTATGGCCTCCGGTCCGGGGCGACTCGATCGCCGGTCCGAACGGAGGGCTCACGCGACGTGGCTGTCGCAGGAGCCGTCGAGACAGCGCCGGCCCGTCGACGTCTCGAACACCGGTAACCCGCAGTCGCACTCCCCCACGACGACGCCCGACGGGATCGAGAAGGCGGTTTCGCAGTCCGGGTAGCCGTCGCAGCCGAAGAAGGGCCGTCCGTCGACCACGCGGAGCCGGAGGTCCCGTCCGCAGTCGGGACAGTCGAACGCCCGGTCGTAGCGATCCCGGATCCGGTCGGTCAGAGCCTCGCAGGCGTAGTCCAGACACACCTCGAAGGCTTCGCCCCGTTCGACGCGGATCCTGGGCAGCCCGCAGTCGTCACACCGGACGTCGAGCACTCGCGCACCCGCGGGCAGCCCGTACCGGTCGCCGCAGTCGAGGCAGGCGACTTCGCCCCGGGTCCGGACCAGCGTCCCGCCGCAGTCGCCTTCCACGCAGTCGCCGACGGGGACGCCCGCCTCCCCCGCGCGGATCGACCGCACGGTTTCGTCGCCGTGTGACCGCACCGTGAGGCGCTGCTCGCCAGTCCGGGCGGTTATACTGAAGGGCCGGTCGCTTCCGTATTCCGCCGGGGAGCCACTCCCGGCTGTCCCGTCCTTCACGGGGTCCCCGCCCCGCTCGACTGAGACCGTGTCGGCTCTCGTGAGCCACGCCACCGGCTGGTATCCGTCCGCATCGTGAACCAGGACGGTGTCGTCGGGCTTGAGCAGGACGACGACGTAGCCGCGCTGGGTTCGGGAACGGGTCCCCTCGAACTCGGTCGTGCACTCGCCGGCGAACAGTCTGAGCTGACCGGACATGGACCGGACTGGTCGCGGTATCCCCTTTCAACGTCGGGGAACTGCGGTCCGAATCAGTCGGAGCGCCGCCGGAGCCGACCGCCGCCGAGTCCCTCCCACTCGATCCTGTAACCGAGTTCCGAAAGCACCGCACTCACGTCGGAGAGCCCCCGGTCTTTCAGGAA
>JAZKTH010000197.1:0-3526 GCA_036625675.1 Haloferacaceae archaeon | reverse complement strand
TACCGAACCCATGACAGAAACACACTTCGAAGGCGTCTACCCCGCGATGGTGACGCCGTTCACGGACGACGAGGAGGTCGACCACGAATCGCTCGCGGCAGACGCTCGCAGGCTCGAGGCGGCCGGCGCCGACGGACTCGTTCCGGTCGGTTCGACCGGGGAGTCGGCGACCTTAACGCACGACGAACACGCGGAGGTCGTCGAGACGGTCGTCGAAGCCGTCGATGACGTTCCGGTTATCGCCGGCACCGGCTCGAACTCGACCCACGAGGCGATCGACCTCTCCCGCCGGGCCGAAGCGGTTGGGGCCGACGGCCTGCTTTTGATCTCGCCGTACTACAACAAGCCGGAGCCGCAGGGCTACTACGACCACTACTCGACCATCGCCGACGCGGTCGACCTGCCGCAGATCGTGTACAACGTCCCCTCCCGAACCGGGCGGAACGTCCCGGTCGACACCACCGTCGAACTCGCGTCCCACCCCAACATTGCGGGGTACAAGGCCGCGTCCGGCGATCTCAACCGTGTTTCCGAGATCGTCGAACGCACTCGCGGGGAGTCGTTCGACGTTCTCTCCGGGGACGACGGCCTCACGCTCCCCGTCCTCTCGGTCGGGGGGACCGGAACGATAAGCGTCGTCGCCAACGTCGAACCCGAGCGCACCTGCGCGATGGTCGGTTCGGCGCTGGCCGGCGACTACGAACGCGCCCGGCGGCTACACCACGAACTCGGCCCGCTGATGCGTGCCCTCTTCGTCGAGACCAACCCGATCCCGGTGAAGGAAGCCATGCACATCCGCGGCCACAGTTCCCCCCACATCCGATCGCCGCTCACGCGCCTGACGCCCGAGAACCGCGAGTACCTCGCCGAGATTCTCGGGGACCTGGAACGAACGGAACCTCCGGAGGTGCCGAGCCCGTGAGCGGAGCCGAGCCGCTGCGCGTGGCCGTCACCGGAGCCGGCGGCCGGATGGGCCGGGAGGTGCTGACCCTCGCGAGTACCCGGGACGACCTCGCGGTCGCCGTCGCCGTCAACCGGTCCCCGGTGACGGACGTCTCGGGAGTCTCAGTTCGAACCGTCGACGGGGAAACCGACCTGGCCGAGCTGCTCTCGACGACGGAGCCGGACGTTCTCGTCGACTTCACCGCGCCGGAGGTGACGGCGGAGTACGTCGCCGCTTGCTCCCGGACAGGGGTGCCGGCGGTCGTCGGGACGACCGGCTTCGACGACGGTCACCGACGGGCGATCGAACGCGCGAGCGAGTCGGTCCCGGTGCTCGTGGCCGCGAACTTCTCGCGAGGGGTGCTGGCGCTGCGGCGAGCGATCCGGGAGGCGGTGCGGGCGCTCCCGACGTACGACGTCGAACTCACCGAAACCCACCACAACGGAAAGCGCGACGCGCCCTCCGGAACCGCCGGACGGATACTGGAAGACGTCGAGGGCGTGCTGGGCGACGACGGCGGAGACGGCCCCGACCACCCACGCGTTCACGGCCGCGAGGGAGACCAGCCGCGGGAGCCGGGAGAGATCGGCGTTCACGCGAGACGTGCGGGGGACGTCACCGGGGAGCACGAACTGCTCCTCGCGGGGAACCGCGAGACCCTGGAGCTGACCCACCGCGCCGGCGACCGCGGGGTGTTCGCTGCGGGCGCGCTGGACGCCGCGGCGTGGCTCGCCGGTCGCGACCCGGGCCTGTACGAGTTCGCGGACGCCGTGGACGGCGAGGCGACGCGAGGCGAGGACGACTCGACGGAGAACGACCGGCGGGAGGAGGTCGAATGACGTCGACGCTCCGCTCCGAGATAGCGGACCTGTGGAGCCGCTACGACGACGGACTCGACGCCGACGACGTCACGGCGGACGACCTCGATACCCTGGCGGCGTTCCTGAACGCCCTCGAGGATGGAGAGGTCCGGGCCGCACGCAAGACCGGAGACGGGGTGGAAAGCTGGGAGGCCAACGAGTGGGTAAAACGCGGCGTCCTTCTCAACTTCGGGCTCCGGGAGACCGTCGCCCGCGAGTACGGCGGCGTCACGTACTACGACGTGCTCCCCCTGCGCGACACCGCCGACCTCGGCGAACGGGGGACCCGGAACACGCCCGACGGAACGGTTCTCCGGCGTGGATCGCACCTCGGCGCCGACTGCATCGTCATGAGTCCGGCGTTCGTGAACGTGGGCGCGTCCGTTGGCGACGGGACGCTCGTCGATTCGTGCGACACGGTCGGCTCCTGCGCCCAGATCGGGGAGGACGTGAAGCTGGGCGCGAATACCCTGATCGGCGGCGTGCTGGAACCGATCGAGGACGCCCCGGTCATCGTCGAGGACGGCGTCTCGCTGGGGGCGGGCTGTCGCGTCACGTCCGGATTCAGGGTCGGGGAGAACAGCGTCGTGGGGGAGAACACCTTACTCACGCCCCGGATCCCGGTGTACGACCTCGTCGAGGAAGAGGTGCTGTACGGGTACCTGCCGGCGAACCGCCGGGCGTTCACGCGCTACGTGGAGTCCTCGGTGTCCGAGCACGAGCTGCTCGACGGGGGCGCGTACAAGCCCGCGGTCGTGGCGACCGACGTCGAGCAGGAGACGATCGAGGCGACGCGTCGCGAGGGTACGCTCCGGGAGTGAGACGGACGTGAACGACGACCCGGCGACACCGGAATCGGCGCCCCCTGAACGGGCGAATCCCAATTCGGCGGATCGCGAATCGAACCCACGCGAGGAGTCTCCGGCCGTCCGGAGACTCGCCGACTGGGACGTCGGGGGGCTGCGTGGACTCGCAGACGAGTACGACACGCCGCTTTACGTGGTGGACCTGGAGCGCGTCCGGGAGAACTGCGCTCGCCTCCGGGCGGCGTTCCCGAACGCCGACGTCAGATACGCCGCAAAGGCCCACACCGGGCGGCCGGTGCTGGAAACCGTCCGGCGTTCGGGGCTGGGCGTGGAGTGCGCCTCGGCAGGCGAGGTCGAACGTGCGCTCGCTGCCGGATTCGACGGCGACGGGGTCCACTACACGGCGGTGAATCCCCCCGATCGGGACCTGGACGCGGTCGTTTCGGCGTGGGAACGCCTCCCGGAGCTCACCGTCACCGCCGGCGCCGAGGACACGCTCGACCGACTCCGGGAGCGGGGGTTCGACGGCCGGCTCTGCCTCAGGGTCAACCCCGGGGTCGGAGCGGGTCACCACGAGAAGGTCCGAACGGGCGCTGACGCGAAGTTCGGCGTCCCGATCGACCGCGCGGCCGACCTCGCCCTCGACGCGGCGGCGGAGTTCGACCTCGTCGGCGTACACGCCCACGCCGGGTCGGGGATCTCCGGCGAGGACCTCTCGAACCACCGGGAACTCGTCGATCGGATGGGGACCCTGGCGAGGAGGATCGCGGCCGATCTAGAGGACGCCGGCCTGCCGGGGCTGGAATACGTCGACGTCGGCGGCGGGTTCGGCGTTCCCTACCGCGAAGAGGACCCCCCCTTGGATCTGGCGGCTGTCGCGACCGCGACCCGGGAGAGTCTCGGAACCGTCCCGGGGC
>JAZKTH010000196.1:0-3550 GCA_036625675.1 Haloferacaceae archaeon | reverse complement strand
TCGATCGGCCCACCGGGTGGCCGATCGTCCGGTTACGGCCTACAATAATCATTATAAGAGGGCGGACGCGGCGATTCCGACCCCCGATCGCCCGTCGGAAGCGTTCCGGAATCCCCTTATGAGAATCCCCCCAACGACGGCGCATGCCCCTCACCGAGGAGGAACGCGAGCGACTGGCCGACGTCGTTGCCCTGCAGCCGACGAAGAACAGCGAACTGGGTGATCGGTGGGGACTCGAGTCGGGGAGCGAGGTGCACCAGTACCTCGAGACGCACCTGAAGAGCTACTACTACCGGGACGGGAACAGCCTGATCCGCGCGACCGACGAGGCCGCCGAACTCGTCGACGTCGAGCCCGGAGTCGAGTCGGGAACCGACACCGAGGGTGGAAACGGAAACGGGAACGGCAACGACGACGGGGACGGAAACGGGCCGCCCGGCGTGATCCGCGTCCCGGAGTTGCAGAGTCAGATATTCGCCGTGGTCGCGGGGCCGGACGAACGCTCGGAAAGCGTCGTGAGCGTCCTCCACGGTCTCAGGGAAGAGTTCGGCGTGGACCCCACCGCCGAGGAGGTCCGGAAGGGGCTCCGGAGCCTCGAGCGGAAGGGCGTGGTCGAGGTCGTCTACCGGACGGTGCCGACGTTCAAACTCGCCGTCGAGCGCGACAGCGTGACCGTCGAGACGGTCGAGTGACGACGGCCGACCGACGACGCGACCCCGGCAGACCGACGACGCGACCCCAGCAGACCGACGACGCGACCGCGTCACTCCTCCGTGCGCATCCGCGTTGAGTCCTCCCCGTCGACCGGGTCGCCGCCGTCCCGCTCCCTGGCCCGAACTCGTTCGCGGCGCTCCCGGAGGAGCCGCTTCGTCGCCTTCCCGGGACCGCCCTCGATGGGCCATCCCCGGGTGCGCCAGGCGGGCGGCTCCGGCGCGAACGCGGGACAGTCGCCGGAACACTCCGCGGCCGACTGTTCCCGTTCCTTCGCCGCGCACCACGGATGGAGGTGACGCCCGTCCCGCCGGAGCTGGTACGATCGGCAGTCGGGCCGCATCGTCCGGTGGAACGACCGCCAGCCGCGCCCGTACGCGCGCTCCGCGAGTTCGAGTCGGCGACGTCGACGCTCGGCGTCGTCGCCGTCCAGTCCCGCGTCGAGCCGGCTCGGCAGCCACTCCACGCTCGCGGCGCGGGCGTCGACCCCGCCGGAGAAGTCGAAGGCGAGCACGCCCGCCTCGACGGGGAAGTCCGAAAGCAGCGCGCGTTCGACGCGGCCGCCCGTCGCGGCCGTGGCGAGCCACGCCTCGTCAGCCAGGGCACGCTCCACGTCGTGTTCGAGCTGGCCGGCGAGCGCGCTGGCCGCGGAGGCGTCCAGGTCCGGCTTGTTCTCGATCGCGACGATCCGACGGATCCACGACGGGTAGGGGGCGATCCGGCGGATCTCGATCCGGTTTCCCGCCCGGCGTTTCTCGACGACGCCCCGGTCGGCCGCCCGGTGAACGGCCGCCCTGACGTACCGCCACGGGTAGCCGGGATCGGGGAGGGCGTCGCGGTACCAGGCCCACTCGGCCGGCGCGTTCCTGACGACGTGCAGGAGGTCGGAGTCGAGCGCCCGGGGGCCGAACGCCGACCGCTCGCGCAGCCCTGACGGATCGGCCTCGACGACCACGGTGTCCCAGCGACGCTCCCGCGTCCCGAGCTGGCGCGCGACGACGACGGCCGGTGCCGGGGGACCCCCCGCCGCCGACCCGTCGGGGGGCCAGGCCAGCTCCGCCCACCGGCACACGCGGAGTTCGAACCCGAATTCGCCCGCTGTCCCCACCTCGATCACCCCGTTGCGCGATCCGGCAGTGCCATTGTCAGTGCGTGTACCCCCGATCGAGGAGCGGGCGAGGGTCGCCGGGTTCCTCGTCGTCGAAGGATCCGGGGTGATCGTCGACGGTGACGCCGTCGTCCGCGTCGACGACCCGGCCGATCCGGACCAGCGGAACCGGACACCGTCGCCTCGCGGCCGGGAGGGCGTCCTCCGGGAGCGTGCACGTCAGTTCGAAGTCCTCGCCGACGTGGACCGCGCGTTCGAAGCGCTCGCCCGGATCCTCGAACAGTTCGACCACCGCCGGGTGGATCGGGACCGCGTCCGCGTCGACCCGGAAGCCGCAGTCGCTCGCCTCCGCGAGCTGGTGGAGCGAGCGAGCGAGCCCGTCGCTGGAGTCCATCATCGCGGTGGCGTCGGGTGCGAGCGCCTCCCCGGCGGCCACCCGCGGCAGGAACCGGAAGAGGTCGTTGGCCCGCTCCGTCTCCCCTGCCTCGAACAGCCGGAGCGCCGCCGCGGTGCGTCCCCACTCGCCGGTGACGCAGACGACGTCGCCGGGGGCGGCCCCCGACCGGCGGATCGGGTCGGCCGCCCGCCCGACGGCGGTGGTCGCGACGGTGAGCTCCCGGTGAGTGTCCAGGTCGCCGCCCACGTACTCGGTCCCGACGCGCTCGCAGACCTCCCGGGCCCCCCGGACGAACGCGGAGAGTTCCTCCGCCTCCAGCGACGGCGGCGCGTACGCCGCCAGCGCCCCGATCGGTGACGCGCCCATGGCGGCCAGGTCCGAGAGGGAGACGCCGACCGACCGCCAGCCGACCGTGTACGAGGTCGTTCCCCCGGGGAAGTCCGTCGACGCGTGGAGCATGTCGGTGGTCAAGACCAGGTCGTCGACGACGGCGCAGTCGTCGCCCGCGTGCGGGAGGTCGTCGGCGAGCAGCCTGAGCGCGTCGCGTTCGTTCACGCCCGTGTGTCGGCGGGGTCGCGTAAAAGGGATTTGCACCACCCGCCGCCGTTTGAAAAGCGACCGCCGGCGCCCCGCCGCGGATTGATAAGTTCTCCGGGACACAGTCGACGGTTGTTTAAAAGAGACGCGATACCTGTGCGTATGTCGCTCCGGGAACGCCTCCGCACCCTGCTCGGGTTCGCGGCGGCAGTCGGGCTCGTGGCGGGACTGGCGGCCCTGGTCGGCGTCGAGGAGTTCCTCGCGACCCTGCGGGGGGCGGATCCGCGTCTCGTGGGCGCGGCCGGCGCCGCCGCGCTCGCCTGGTTCCTCTCGTGGGGGATGGCGCTGCGGTCGGTGCTCTCGACTCTCGACATTCCAGTCGGGCGGGTCCGGGGATGCCTGCTGTACGGCGTCGCCGCCTTCGCGAACAACGTCACCCCGTTCGGCCAGGCGGGCGGGGAACCGATCACGGCGCTTTACCTCGCCCGGTCCACCGACCTCGAGTACGAACGCGGCCTCGCGGCGATCGCGAGCGTCGACACGGTGAACCTCCTCCCGTCGACGGGGTTCGCCCTCGTCGCGTTCATCTGGCTCGCCGCGACGGCCACGGTGGGCGGGGACGTCCTGCTGGCGGCCGGCGCGGCGGCGGCGGCAGGGGCGGCGCTGCTGGTCGCAGGCGGGCTCGCCTGGCGGTTCCGGGCCCGCCTGGCGGACGCGGCCGCCCCCCGGATTGCAGGCGGGCTCTCCCGGGTGGCGAACGTGTTCCCCCGGCTCTCGGCCCCGACCGCCCGGGGAAT
>JAZKTH010000026.1:0-20148 GCA_036625675.1 Haloferacaceae archaeon | reverse complement strand
TTCAGGTCGAACTGAGCGGTCGTCTCGTCGATGGCCTCGGCGGTGTCGATCATGTCCACCTCGGCCGCGTTGTCGGTTTCTTCCTCGAACGGGGCGACCATCGTGTGGACGACGTCCTCGGCGGTCACCGGATCGCCGTTCTGGAACATCGCGTCGTCGCGGATCGGGACGATGTATCGCGTCCCGTCGCGCTCGACTTCCGGGGCGGCGCTCGCGATCTTTGGTTCGACGCCGACGCCCTCCCCGTATTCGTAGAGGCCGTCGAACAGCTGACCGGTGATCTGAGCGGATGGAACGTCGTTGAGGACGATCGGGTCGAGGTCGAGGGGACCTTTGACCTGGGCGAAGAACAGTTCCTGATCCGGGAGCTCCTCGCCGGGCTCGGTTTCCGTGTCGCCGTCATCGTCGCCGCTGCCGTCGTCGGGCTCGGTCTCGGTGTCGTCGGCGGGTTCGTCGCCTTCGAGGCACCCGGCCAGCCCGACTGCGCCACTGACGCCGACGTACTTCATCACGTCACGCCGGGACAGGTCTTTCGTGTAGGGGATTTTGTCGCTCATTGTTGATGGTATGCCGTACCAAGCCCCTTTTCCGCGTTCTCCTACAAAAACTTATCGGGCTGAAGTCGCTCCCGGCGTGACATTCCCTCCCTGGTTTCGGCAGATAGCGACGATTCGTCGCCTCGATCGCCGATTCGATGCCGAACCTTGTACATTCGGAAGGCCCTTTTCAGTCGAGACCCAAGCGAGGGTCGCGCGGGGGTGGCCGAGCCTGGCCAAAGGCGGCGGACTTAAGATCCGCTCTCGGAGGAGTTCGAGGGTTCGAATCCCTTCCCCCGCACTCCCCGTCCTTCCTGCGATCACTCTCGAGAAACCGACGTAACGGCAGCAATTCTCGACCCCCACGGGCACGGAGACGGCTCCGGGTCGACCGACGGTGTCGCCGCTGGTCGAGTCGACATCCACGAAAAGGGGAAAACGAACCCGTGCGAACCAAAATCGTCCGCACGGGCACGCGCCGCCCTGAATGGTCCCCGCTGACGCTTCGGCCCTCCAAGCGAAGCGTCACCGGGAATTCGTCCCGGAGGGAACTTAAACTTGCCGGGGGCGGCAGCAATTTTGGATGCTGCGTCGACACTGCCGCCGGATCGGGACGGTCGAAAAACCCGCGTCGATGGGCCGCTCCCGCCTGGAACGTCGGCCGCGGGAAACGGGCTCTGACGCTCAGTTGCGGAAAAGGGGGGCTCTGACGCTCAGTTCGGGGGTCCGACGCTCAATTCAGGCCGCGCCCGGACGCCAGCCGCATACCGAGCACTCCGTCGACGACTCGTCGTTGAGTCCGCCGCACTCCGGACACTGCTTTTTGTTGTACGAGTAGTTCCATCGTGTCTCCGCCGTCTCGTGACCGCGATCCGAAAGGAACTCGTCGAACAGCTCGTCGTCGGCGCTCGGTGCAGAGGCCATACGTGCTAAAGTATGCCACACCTCTACTTCAACTTTGTGCCGCCCAGTTACGGGTGGGTGTCGTGGAAACTCGATCGGGGGCCTATTAACGGACCGGGGTCCACCGGTCGGTATGGGCTTTTTCGACGACCTCCGGAACCGGATCGAAACGGCCGACAGCGTCGTTTCGGTCGGGCTCGACCCGGACCCCGACAGGCTTCCGGGCCCCGTGGCCGACCGGGATCTCCCGCGGTTCGCGTTCAACCGCCGAATCATCGACGCGACGCACGAACACGCCGCCTGTTACAAGCCGAACGCCGCGTTCTACGAGGATCCCGACGGGTGGCGGGCGCTCCGCGAGACCGCCGCGTACGCGCACGGCAAGGGGGTGCCCGTGCTCCTGGACGCCAAGCGGGCGGACATCGGGAACACGACGCGACAGTACGCCGAGGTGCTGGACTGGGTAGACGCGATCACCGTCAATCCGTACCTCGGCCGGGACTCGCTGCAGCCGTTCCTCGACCGGCACGAACGGGGCGTGTTCGTCCTCTGTCGGACTTCGAATCCGGGCGGCGCCGACCTCCAGGACCTCGAACTCGGCACGGGGGAGCCGCTGTACCGCCGGGTCGCCGCGCTCGCCGACCTGTGGAACGAGGGCGACAACGTCGGCCTGGTCGTCGGCGCGACCGCGCCCGAGGAACTGGAAACGCTGCGCGCCGAGGTCCCGAACGTGCCGTTCCTGGTTCCCGGCGTCGGCGCGCAGGGCGGGGACGCGAAGGCGGCCGTCGAATACGGGCTCGCCGAGCGCGACGGCACCGACGTCGGCCTGATCAACTCCTCGCGGGGGATCATCTTCGCCGGCGAGGAGGCGGTCGGTGCGTCGGGGGCCGACGTCGACGCGGCCGACCTCGATCGATACGTGGGCGCCGCCGGCGACGCCGCCAAGCGGCTCAAGCGCGAGTTGAACCGGCACCGATAGCGCGGTTCACTGTTCCCTCGGTCGACCGGCCGTTCCCCCCGAGAACCTTACGGGGATCCGTCTCCTATGGCCCCTGTGCACAGGGAGACGATCGTGGTCGGACTCGCCGCGGTCATGGCCGGGATGACCGCCTTCATGCTCGTGGTGGGCGCCACGTTCTCCCCGTTTTTCTTTTTCCTCGCACTCCCGTTCGCCGGGGCGACCTACGTGATGTGGCGACACGCCACCGGGCGTCTCGACTTCGAACGCGTTCGGGCCGCCGCCGGGGCAGGAGTGAGAGCCGGACCCGGCGACGGCCCGGCGTTCGATCGGGAGCGACGCGCGAAACGGAACCGGAGGCGGGCCCGCCGCGGGACGGCGTCGGACGGTGCGGGCGCCGGGTCGGGGAGACCCGCCGGGACGGCGGCCGATCGACTGTCCCGACGTGAGGCCTCCCGAACGCTCGGCGTCGACGTCGACGCACCCCCGGCGGCGGTGAAACGCGCCTACCGGGAGCGGGTGAAGGAGACGCACCCCGACACCGACGGCGGGAGTCCGGAGGAGTTCAAGCGCGTCAATCGCGCCTACGAGCGTCTCCGGAGCGAGTGACCGGCTCTCGGATGCCGGCCAGGATACGGGGACCGGCGGGAGCTGTCCGGCGCTCAGGCCGTCTCCTCGGCCACGCGTTCGAGCACCGTTTCCTTGAGCGATTCCCGCGCCCGATGGCCTGCCTCGGCGTCGGTCCGCAGTTCGACGACGTGGGATCTCTCGGCCTCGATCGCCTCGGCGAGACCGCTCCGGAACGCGTCCCTGGGCGGCCCTTCCTCCGCCCCCGACGCGGCGTCGATTTCGGCGAACGAGAGGTCGTAAAGCGATTCGGTCGCCTCGAACTCGAGGCCGTGCGGGGTCTTGAACTGCTCCGTGAACGGGGGATCGAACCGCTCGATCGGGAGTTTGTGGAAGATCCCGCCGCCGTCGTTGTTGACCAGCACGATCGTGGCGTCGACGTCGCACCGGCTCAGCGCGAGCAGCCCGTTCATGTCGTGGTAGTACGCCAGGTCGCCGATCACGCAGATCAGTTCGTCGTTCGTCGCGCTTCCGGCCCCCAGGGCCGTCGAGACGACGCCGTCTATCCCCGACGCGCCCCGGTTTCCGAGCATCGTCACCGACCCCGTCCCGGCGGCGCAGAACCGATCCGCGTCCCGAACCGGCATCGAGTTCGAGACGACGACGGTCGCGGGGTCGGGGGCGAGGTCGACGACGTCCGCGAGCGCCCAGCCCTCGTACAGGGGGCCGCCGCGGTCCGGCTCCGACCCGTCGACGGTCCACTCCCGGGCCGTCTCGAAGTGGATCCGGTCCGCCGTCTCCCACCGCCGACGCCAGGCGTCGTCGCCGCTCGACCGGCCCCGAACGCGTTCGGCGAGCCGGGCACACAGGCGGGACGGGTCGGCGACGACGAGGTCAGTCGCCTCGAACTCCGCCTCCCGCCACTCCCCCGCGGGATCGACGACGTACTGCGCCGCGCCGGTCCTGGCGAGGTACTTGCGGAGCGGCTTCGACGTCGGCGACGCGCCAAGCCGGAGCACGACCGCCGGGTCCGGCCAGTCGTCGGCCGGGCTGGCGGGCGCCCCGTCGGGGTCGACCGTCAGGTAGCCGTCGTACCCGGACACCACCGGGGCCACCCGGACGTGGCCGCCGAACCGGAGCCCGGAGAGGGGGTCCGCGAGCACCGGAAATCCGGTTGCGTGCGCCAGCGCGACGACCGACTCCCGGTCGATCCCCGGGGGGTCGGTCGGGCCGGCGACGATTAGCCCCCGATCCGCCTCGAGCGCGTCGGCCAGCTTCCCGAGCGCGGCCTCGTCGGGGACGGGCGTCCCCGGAGTCCGGTCCACGAACGGTTCGGCGGCGCGGCCGGACCGTCCCGGTCCGGGCCCGTCCGCTCGACGCCCCTCGGCCGCGAGCGGTTCCAGCTCGGGCGGGACGTCGCCGTCGACCTCGACCGGCTCCAGAGGCTTGGAGAACGGGACGTTGAGATGGACCGGTCCGGCCGGCGTTCCCTCCGCCGCGGAGAGCGCTCGGGCGACCGTCGTCCGGAGCGACCGGAGCTTCCGGGAGTCCGCCTCGGGCTCCGGGAGGTCCTTGTAGTACCGGACCGCGTCGCCGTAGAGCTTCTCCTGGTCGACGGTCTGGTTCGCCCCGGAGTCGCGCAGGGCCGGCGGACGGTCGGCCGTGAGCGCGAGTAGCGGGACCCTGGCCTGGGTCGCTTCTATCACCGCGGGATGGAAGTTCGCCGCCGCGGTCCCGGAGGTACACACGAGCGGCGTCACCCGCCCCGTTCGACGCGCCCGTCCGAGCGCGAAGAAGGCGGAGGAACGCTCGTCGAGGTGGGAGAAGACGTGGACGTCCTCGTGCGTGGCGAACGCGACCGCCAGCGGGGTCGACCGGCTGCCAGGGGTGACGCAGGCGGCGTTGACGCCGGCGGCGACGAGCTCCTCGACGATCGCCCGCGCCCACAGCGCGTTGCGATTCGGCACAGTCATGCAGCCGGCTTGGGGCGCCGCGTGAAATAGACCGGCGGTTTCCGCCCGTGGCAGGTGCCGTCCTCCGTGACCGGTTTCTGCAACCCTTAAGCCGGGCCGTCCGCATCCTTCGAGTATGAACGAACGGTCCGGAGACGACGCACAGGGGACCGACTCCGAGCGACGCTCGGCCGACGCCGAACGACGGTCGGCCGAGTCCGCGGAGTCGACCGACGAGGACGTCGAATCGGCGGCCAGGGACGCCGGACGGTCGGCCGACGCCGAGGGGTCGAGCGAGGAGGCCCGACGACGGGTCGACGACGCCGAGGGGCCGACGAACGGGGACGGGGCGGCGGGTCCCGACGCCGATGTCGCTCCCCGGGAGGCGGAACTCGTCGACCGCGTGGCCGAACACGACGAGGAGCTCGCGTCGGCCGTCGACGACCGCCTGGGGGAGCTGCAGTCCCGGGTCGACTCCCTCGAACGCGAGCTGGAGGAGAAGTCCGAGGAGGTCGACGACCTCGTGAGCCGACTGAAGCGCAAGCAGGCCGATTTCCAGAACTTCAAGAAGCGCCAGAAGAAGCGGAGCGAGCAACTCCGCGAGCGGGCCACGGAGGAGCTCGTCGAGCGCCTCCTCCCGGTTCGGGACAACCTCCGTCGCGCGCTCCAGCAGGACGCCGACGCGGACATCCGCCCCGGCGTCGAGTCGACGCTCGAGCAGTTCGACGACGTGCTCGATGGGGAGAACGTCGAGGTCATCGATCCCGACCCGGGGACCGAGGTCGACCCCCAGCGCCACGAGGTGATGCTGCAGGTCGACTCCGCCGAGCCCGAGGACACGATCGCCGAACTGTATCAGCCCGGCTACGAGATGGGGGAGAAGGTGCTCCGGCCGGCACAGGTAACCGTCAGCAACGGGGCAGAGGCCGGCCAGGACGCCGATTCCGACGTCGACGGGGCGGGAGAGGGCCCGGACGTCGACGCGGAAACTCCAGGGAACGGCGACGCCGACGCCCACGGGGGCTCCGAGGCGGGAGACGACGCGGACGGAACCGGGGATTCGACGGACCAACGGGCGGAGAGCGGCGAAGCCGATCCCGGCGGCGAAGCCACGGCCGAGGCGGATCGGACGGAGTGACCGAAGCGTTCGGGCGTCGATTCCTCCGGGGACTTTTATATTAGTTCGAGAGAACACTCGAACATGATCACGCCAGTCGATGTCGGACTCGTCCTCGCAGGGCTGTTGCTTGCGTTCGTCGGCGCGGCACTGTCGGTGTACACTGTCACGCTCGCCGGGTTCCTCGTCGGGGCCGGGACCGGCTACGTCTTCGCCCCCTCGTTGATGGGGGCGGCCGGGGCCGAGGGCCTGGCTGCGACGGCCGGCGTCGCCGTCCTGGTCGGACTGGTCGGCGCGTTCCTCGCGTACACCGGTCTCTCGTTTGCCGTGATGGGGATCGGTGGGGTCGTCGGCGCGTTCGTCGCCCGGTTCGCCGTGGCCCCGATCTACGCCGGCGGCACGCTCGAGATCGCGGCCGTCACGATCGTCGGGCTGGTGGTCGGCGCGCTGTTCGGCCTGATCGCGACGAAACTGACGCTCGTGTTCGCCAGCGCCTTCATCGGGTCGGCGTTCGCGACGCGGTCCCTGACGCTCGAGGAGTTCCGGGCCGCACAGGAGGCGCTGTCGATCGACCCGCTCATCTTCGAGATGCTGTCTCCGCTTTTCCTGGCGGTGTTCGTCCTCGGCGTCCTGTTCCAGCTCGGACTGTTCCGGTTCGGCTACGTGACGAAACTCGTGGGTCTCGTTCCGGGCGCCCGGCGATGGACCGCCGGGGAAGAGGAACCCTCCTGATTCGGTTCGATTCGGTTCGATTCGGTTCGATTCGGTTCGATTCGGTTCGGTTCCGTTCTGTCTCCGCCTCTCGGACGGCGATCCCACAACTCTTAACCTCGGCAAAATCGGAGGACAGGTATGAACGAAGCGGAGGTCCGCGAGCTGCTTGGTGACGTCGAAGATCCCGACCTCGGTGACGACATCGTGTCTCTGGGGCTCGTAAACGCCATCGACGTCGACGGGGACTCCGTTCGGGTCTCCCTCGCGCTCGGCGCCCCCTACGCGCCACACGAGAGTCGGATCGCGAACGAGGTCCGGGACGTGCTGTCGGCGGAAGGGCTCGACGTGGAGATCTCCGCCTCGATCCCGTCTCAGCTCTCCGACGACGAACAGGTGCTTCCGGAGGTCCAGAACATCATCGCGGTCGCCTCCGGCAAGGGTGGCGTCGGGAAGTCGACGATCTCGGTCAACATCGCCGCCGGACTCTCCCAGCTCGGAGCCCGGGTCGGCCTGTTCGACACCGACGTGTACGGCCCGAACGTCCCGCGCATGCTCGACGCCGACGAGCGGGCGAAGGCAACCGAGCAGGAGCAGATCGTCCCGCCGGAGAAACACGGCATGAAGCTGATGAGCATGGGCTTTCTCGTCGGCGAGGACGAGCCGGTGATCTGGCGCGGCGCCATGGTCCACAAGGTCCTCACCCAGCTGATCGAGGACGTGCAGTGGGGGGAACTCGACTACCTCGTGCTCGACATGCCGCCGGGAACCGGCGACACCCAGCTCACCATCCTCCAGACGCTACCGCTCACCGGCGCCGTCGTCGTCACCACGCCCCAGGGGGTCGCGGTCGACGACGCCAGGAAGGGGCTCCGAATGTTCGGCGAGCACGGCACCAACGTCCTCGGCATCACCGAGAACATGTCCGGCTTCCGGTGTCCGGACTGCGGGAGCCGCCACGACATCTTCGGCTCCGGCGGCGGCGAGGAGTTCGCCGAGGCGAACGACCTGCCGTTCCTCGGCGGCATCCCACTGGATCCGGAGGTCCGGTCCGGCGGCGACGAGGGGAAGCCGATCGTGCAGCGCGAGGACAGCGAAACCGGCGAAGCGTTCCGGACCCTCACCGAGAACGTGGCCAACAACGTCGGGATCGTCCGCCGGCGAGAGGCCAGCCAGTACGACTCCTGAACGTCGGACTCGAGAACGCCCTCATGGCCACCGAAGACGACCCGGATCGCGCCCGGCTGCTCCGCGAGATCGCCGAGGACGTCCGCGGCGAGGGATCCGAGAGCGAGCAGGTAGCAGCGTTTCTCTACCGCGTCTCCGACCTGTACGACCCCGACGAGGAGACCTCCCCGGAGGACATCTACCGGAACGTCCGGAACATCATGGAGATCAAGCGACGCGGCACCCTCGAGCGGTAGACGCTGGAGACCTCTGTGTTCGGACGGGGACCGGTCGCGCTCGGGCACCTCTTTTCCGTACTCGCGAGGGCGACCCGGGTACCGCGTCGCCGGTCACGCCATCGAGCGCACGAACGGCACCCCGTCGCGCAGGAACTGCCCGTGGAAGCCGAACGGCAGGGCACACGGAAGCGGAGCCCGCGCCCGTTCGGCGAACGAGCCGGCGTCCAGCACGAGCAGGAACGATCGAGCCCCCGACTCGTCGACCGGGGCCGGGTGATCGGTGTCCAGCACCACGGCGAGCACCACCCCCTCGTCTTGCGGGCCCTCCCTCCGGTTTCCTTCCGGCATCCCAGCGTCGGCGTCGACGTCGACCTCCGGGGGCCCCTTCGGCACGAATATCGGCTCCCCGGGGAAACAGCCCTCCCGTTCCCAGACGTCGGTCGTTCCCGACTCGAGATCGATCTTGCAGAGCCGGTTCGGGAGCGACCGCGCCGGGCGCTCCCGGTTCCCGGCCGCGTAGACGTACCGGTAGGGACGGCCGTTCACCCGCCCGTAATCGACGGTGGGGAACTCCACGGGCCCGCCGTGGAGCCGCTCGACCGTCGTTTCGACCTCGACGGCGCTCCCGCTCCCCTCCGGGAGAGGGAGGCAGTATCGCCGGAGCTCGCCGGCCGGAAGCGTCGCCTCGGGGTCGCGAAGCGCGTCCAGCGTGAGCGCCTCCACGATCCCGGCGTCGTCGTAGGCGATCAGGTCGACGACGAGTTCGGCCGCCGCGTCCCCGTCCCCCTCCACGGGCCGTTCGAACGCGTTGACGTGGTGGAACGCGAAACACGGGTCGGCAACGCCCGTCGCGACGTGCTCGCCCGTGTCGCGATCGAACGCGAGCAGCCGCGAGTCGGCGTCGGTCCACTCGAACGCGTCGCGAACTGCGCCCTCGCCGAGCAGGTCGAGGGGCTCGATCCGGAACGGCGACTCGAGGAACGCGACGTGTCCCCCGGTCAGCCCGAACGAGTGGAGGTAGGCCGGACGGCTCCGCTGGAGGCTGCCGAACCGCTCGAAGGCGGGATCGCCGGCGTCGCGGCGCAGGAGGAGGTACTCGCTGGTCCATCCAAGCCGCGCTCCGACTGCGACGGCTTCCCCCCGCCGCGGGTCCCGGTGGGGGTGGGCGACCACGAGGGTGGCCTCCGTCTCCTCCGCCCGGTCGACGGTCGGTCCCGACTCCAGGGTCCCCGGGTCGACGGCGACGGCGCGGGGGGTCTCCGTCACTGCGCGAAACGCCTCCCCCACGCGCTCGAACCCGACGGAAGCGTTGTCGGTCGGCGCGGGGGAGAGCACGCGTCCCAGCCGCTCGAAGACGTCCTCGTAGGGGTCGGTCCCGAACTGCCCGCGCGCGAGCCGGCCCTCCTCCCTGACGGTGGCGTACTCCTCCGACCGGAGGAACCGCGCCGCGAAGGAGGCTCGGTTCGACTCGCCGTCCAACCGGAACCGCCGGGCCAGCGCGAGCCCGTCGAACCAGTGGTTCACGGTGCAGTTCCCGTCGATGGAGAATCTGCCGGGACCGTTCCGCAGCAGGGTTCCCCGGAGCCACCCGGGGAGGTCGCCCTCGACTGCCAGCGCAGTCTCGCCGAACTCGCGGTCGAGATCTCTTAGCCCGAGGGCGTGTCTTGGCGGCATCCCTATCGGCAGCACGGCCTCCTCCCTCCTAAATGTCGCCTCGAACGGCGAAACCGCCGCCCCGACGCCGGCCTACAGGAAGTCCTCGACGTGGTCGGCCACCTCGTCGGGGGTGTCCGCCACCGGGACGCCGGCGTCGTTCAGCGCCCGGCGCTTGGATTCCGCCGTGCCGGTGCCGCTCCCTGAGACGATCGCGCCAGCGTGTCCCATCCGCTTGCCCGGGGGCGCGGTCCGCCCGGCGATGAACCCGGCGACCGGCGTGTCCATGTACTCGGCGACGAACGCGGCGGCCCGTTCCTCGTCCTCGCCTCCGATCTCGCCGCACATCACGACCGCGTCGGTCTCCGGGTCCGCCTCGAACGCCTCCAGCGCGTCCACGAAGGAGGTCCCGATGATCGGGTCCCCGCCGATCCCGACGGCGGTCGTCTGGCCGATCCCGCGCTGGGTGAGGTTGTCGACGACCTGGTAGGTGAGCGTCCCCGACCGGGAGACCAGCCCCACGTTTCCGGACGCGAAGACGTTTCCAGGCAGGATGCCGAGCTTCGTCTCCCCGGGCGTGATGACTCCCGGACAGTTCGGCCCGACGAGTCGCGTGTCGACCTCCGTGAGTCGCTTTTTCACCCGTGCCATGTCCTGCGTCGGGATCCCCTCGGTGATGGCTACCACGAGCTCGAGGTCGGTGTCGAGCGCCTCGAAGATCGCGTCCCCAGCGAACGCCGGCGGGACGAACACCACCGACGCGGTCGCGTCCTCGGCGTCCACGGCTCCCTCGACGGTGTCGTAGACCGGCACGCCGTGGACCGACTCTCCGCCTTTCCCGGGGACGGCCCCCGCCACGACGTCGGTCCCGTACTCGATCATCTGCTCGGCGTGGAACTTCCCTTCCCCGCCGGTGATTCCCTGTACCACGACCCGCGTGTCGTCGTCGACGAAGATGCTCATTCCTCGGTCACCTCCTCGGCGTTCGCGATCGCCCGCTGGACTGCCTCCTCGAGCGTCGCCTCGACGTCGACGAGGTCCGTGTCCAGGATCTCCATTCCCTCCTCGGCGTTCGTCCCGGCCAGCCTGACCACGACCGGCTTGGGGACCTCGTCGAACGCCGACAGCGCCTCGTTGATCCCGCGGGCGACCTCGTCGCCCCGCGTGATCCCGCCGAAGATGTTGAACACGACCGACTCGACGTTGGGATCGGAGAACACCAGATCCAGCGCGTTCCGTACGCGCTCGGCCTTCGCCCCCCCGCCGATGTCCAGGAAGTTCGCCGGCTCGCCGCCGTAGTAGTCCACCAGATCGAGCGTCGTCATGACCAGTCCGGCGCCGTTGCCGATGATGCCAACGTCGCCCGAGAGCCGCACGTAGTCGAGGTCGTACTCGCCCGCCTTCCGCTCGAGGTCGTCCTCGTAGGCTTCCTCCTCGAGCTCTGCGAGTTCGGACTGGCGGAACAGCGCGTCCTCGTCGATGTTCATCACCGCGTCAGCGGCGACGATCTCGCCGTCGCCCGTGATCATGACCGGGTTCACCTCGATCTCGGAGGCGTCCCGCTTTTCGAACAGCTCGTACAGCGTCGAGAGGATCCCGGAGACGCCCCGGGCGAACTCCTGTGGGACGCCCGCCTGGTAGACGGCCTTGCGCGCCTGGTAGGGGTGCATGCCGAAGGAGGGATCGACGTGCTCGCGGGCGATCGCGTCGGGCGTCCTCTCCGCGACCTGTTCGATGTCGACGCCGCCCTCGGTGGAGACCATCGCGACCGGTCGTCCCTCTCCGCGGTCCATCGTGACGCCGACGTACAGCTCGTCGACGAAGTCCACGCCCGACTCGACGAGCACTTTCTCGACCGTGTACCCCTTGAGGTCCATTCCGAGGATCCTCCCGGCGTAGGTCTCGGCCTCCTCGCGGTCGGTCGCGATCTCGATCCCGCCGGCCTTTCCCCGCCCGCCGACGTGGACCTGCGCCTTGATCGCCGCCGGAAAGCCGATCTCCTCGACCGCATCGAGCACCTCCGACACGCTCGATGCCAGCCGGGACTCCGGGACCGGGATTCCGGCGTCGGCGAAGATCTCCTTTGCCTGGTATTCGTGTAATTTCATCCGTGTGTACCCGCGTCCGACGATCGCATAAAACCGTCCATTCTCGGCTTGCGTCAACGTACCACATTTCCGATCCCGGCGTCGGCAACCCATTTACGCGGGGGTGTCCAACTTCCGGCATGGACGCCCTTCGCGAGGCGGCGGTCGTCGGCGATCTGTTCCCCCGGGACCGTCGGGGACCCGGTCCCGCGCTTCGGGACTCCCGGCGCGGCCGAACGTACAGCTACCGCGACCTGATTACGACCGCGTACAAGGCGTGTAACGTCCTGCGCTACCTCGGGGTGGCGGGCGGCTCGCTCGTCGAAATCGAGCCGGATCCCGCTCCTCAGCCGATCTTCACCTTCTTCGGGGCCGCGTTGCTGGGGGCGTCAGCCTCGTTTTCCCCCCGGGTGGCTCCCGGACCGGACGCGGCTCCGGCGGCGGTGATCGTCCCCGTCGGGCGGGAGGGGGCGTTCGACCTGCCGCCGGGGACACAGCTGGCCACCTACGGCGGCGAACCCGCCGATCCGCGGACGACTCACTGGGAGGCCGAGGCGTGGAGCGAGAACCCGACTATCCCGCCGTACGACGTCGACACCGGGGACGTCCTTCTGTCGGGGGCCGACGGCGTCGTCACTCACGGAGCTGCGCTGACGGCCGCGACCACCGCCGTCGAGACGATGAAACTCGCCTCGGGGGACCGGGTGGGCGTCCGCGATCCGCTCGGGGGCCCTCGCCTCCTCGCCGCCGGCCTGCTGGCCCCGATCGCCGTCGGCGCGACGGTGGTCCTTCCCGGGGACGACGGGGAGCCCCCACCGTCCGTCGACGTCGCCGTTCAGGGTGGGGACACGGGCGGGGACGACGAAGCGGCGAACGGGATCGGATTCGAGGCGGACGCGGTCTTCGACGCGGATCGGATCGAAATCGACTGACCCCTTCGCGTGACCGCCCGACCGGCAACAACTAAGACGCGTCTGCCCGCAGGAAGACACATGACCTTTCGGCTGGACGAGATCGACCGCCGCATCATCCATGCCCTGATGGTGGACGCCCGCAACACGTCGGCGACGGAGATCGCCGAGGGGCTCAACGTCTCCGCGGGGACGGTCCGGAACCGGATCGACCGACTGGAGGAGGAGGGTGTCATCCAGGGGTACACGGCGACGGTCGACTTCGAGCGTGCGGACGGACGACTCACGTCGCTATACATGTGCACGGTGCCGGCGGCCGAACGGGAACGCCTCGCTCTCGCCGCGCAATCGATCCCCGGCGTCGTCAACGTCCGAATCCTGATGGCCGGTCGCCGGGACCTCCAGGTGGTGGCCGTCGGCGAGGACACGGAGGATCTCCGGGAGATCGCCCGCTCCCTCTCGGAACTGGACATCCAGATCGAGGACGAGGAACTGCTCCAGACGGAGATCCGGAGCCCGTACGCGCCGTTCGGCCCCGACGAGTCACGGTCCTCTCAGGGGACGAACGTCGTCACGCTCCCCGACGGGACCGACGTCCTCGAGGTGGCAGTCTCCGAGGACGCGCAGATCGCCGGCGAGTCGATCGCCCGTGCCCGGGAGCGGGGGCTGTTGTCCGCCGGCGTCGTCGTGGTCTCGATCGAGCGTGACGGCGAGATCGTCCGGCCCGCCGACGGGACCGTCGTCGAGCCCGACGACGTCGTCACGCTGCTGCCCCGCGAGACGTCCGGCGAGGGAGTTCTGGACCCGTTCCTGGGCAAAAACGCGGCCGACGCCGGGGGGGCACCGTAGTCAGGGGCCGCATCCGTCGGACAGCGCCTCGGCGAGTTCCTCCGGACCGACGTACTCGACCGTTTCGACCTCCGCGTCCACTTCGAGGAGACCGTTCTCCGTCATGACCGGGAGGTGTTCCTCGGACAGCAAGGTCGCAACTTCCTCGTCGTCGTCCGGGAACGGCTCCGTGCGCGAGAGCTGCACGGCGAACGCCCTGATCGGAATCCTTCGCGTTCGCGTCTCGACCAGCGACTCCACGATCCTCCGTCGCTGTCGCAGCGTCTCGGGACTCCGGTCCATGAGCGGAACCAGGAGATCGTTCGCCTCCTCACAGTCGAGTGGATCCCCCGCGTCCCCGCCCTCCGCTTCCGCGACCGGACGCCCGGACCGGCCCGAACGGGACCGCCGATCCACTCCGACCGCGACACCGGCCGCCGCCCCGATCAGCGCGAGAAACTCCAGCAGGAACGCGGGTTCGGCGATCGACGCGCTCTCGACGGTCTGGTGAACGTACACCACCCCCACGAGCGCGGCGGCCCCGACGACGCCCGCGAGGCTCCAGCCGAGGACGCCCCACAGGTCTCCCACGCCGTACTCGCTTCGCGCCAGCCAGTAGGCGCTGTAGGCGACTCCCGCCGAGACGCCGACGGTGGCGAGGAGTTCGACCTCCCACCACACCGGCGGATCGCGGTGGGTGAGAAGGAACTCGAGCGCGAGCGCTCCCACCCCCAGACCGACTATCGCGAGCAGGCTCGCCGGAACCCATCTGTCGAGCCGCGATCGGCGGCCTTGGACTGTACTCATGGTATCTCTAATTAATTTATAAGTCTATTCCGTTAAAGCTCTTTCTACGGCTATTATATTCCGGAATCCGAAGGGTATAACACTCCCCGGATACATAATATGCCTCATAATGGCGGGTCACGGGCTGGAACGGAGTCTGGGGCTGTATCCGACGGTGATGATCAGCATGGGGGCGATGATCGGAAGCGGGATCTTCGTTTTGCCGGCGCTGGGGTTCAAGAAGGCGGGACCTGCGGTGATCCTCGCGTACGTGCTGGCCGCGCTCGTGGTCTTGCCGGCGGTCCTGTCGAAGGCCGAGATGGCGACCGCGATGCCGGAGTCGGGGGGGACGTATCTCTACATCGATCGGGCGCTGGGTCCGCTGATGGGGACCGTCGCCGGTCTCGGGGCGTGGTTCTCGCTGGTGTTCAAGAGTTCCTTCGCGCTGGTGGGTCTGGGGGCCTACCTCCTGGTGTTCGCCCCCGTCTCCCAGGGGGCGATCACGTTCGTCGCGCTGGGCCTGGCAATGCTCATCGTCGTCCTCAACATCTCCGGGACGAAACTCAGCGGCCGCGTGCAGGCGATCATCGTGAGTGTGGTCGTGGTCGGGCTGGCGGCCTACACGCTCGACGCCGGCTTCGTCGCGGACCAGGGCCGCTTCACCCCCTTCGCTACTGAAGGCGCCGGCGGGGTGATCACCGCGGCCGCGTTCGTCTT
This sequence comes from Haloferacaceae archaeon, assembly GCA_036625675.1. Taxonomy (GTDB): domain Archaea; phylum Halobacteriota; class Halobacteria; order Halobacteriales; family Haloferacaceae; genus Halalkaliarchaeum. Next base: position 5,016 of record JAZKTH010000026.1, on the reverse strand, counting down.
CGTCTCCTACGCCGGCGTGACGAAGATCGCCAGCGTGGCGGAGGAGGTTCGGGATCCCGGAAGGAACCTCCCCCGCGCGATGATCGGCTCGATGGCGGTCATGACCCTGATCTACGTCGCCGTCGTGGCGACCGTGGTGGGCCTTGCCGACCCCGAGACGCTGATCCACGGCGGTCCCGGTGGATCGGCCTCGCTCACGCCGATGGCCGACGGGGCCCACGCCCTGTTCGGCGGAACCGGACGGATCGTCATCTCCGTGCTCGCGGTCGTGGCGTTGACCAGCATGGCCAACGCCGGCGTCCTCTCCTCCTCGCGGTTCCCGCTGGCGATGAGCCGCGACGACCTCCTCCCGCCCGGCCTGTCGACGATCGACAGCCGGTTCACGACTCCCCGGAACGCCGTGCTGCTCACCGGCGCGGTGTTGCTGCTGCTCATCGCGTTCGTCCCCGTGGTCGAACTGGCGAAACTCGCCAGCGCGTTCCAGATCCTCGTATTCTCGATGGAGAACCTCGCGCTGGTCGCGTTCCGGGAGGCGAATCCTCCGTCGTACGACCCCGAGTTCACCGCGCCGGGATATCCGTACGTCCAGGCGTTCGGGTTCCTGGGCGGGATCGGGCTGTTGACGCAGATGGGGACCCTGCCGATCCTCGGCGCCGTCGGGATCGCGGTCGGGGGGGTCGTCGTCTACCTCGGCTACGGCCGGCCGCGGACCGATCGGGTCGGGGCAGTCCGGCGGTTGTTTCCCGGACAGCGCGAGGAGTCCGTGGTCCCGGCGGATTCGGACTGACTCTCCGCCGGGGCGATCGAGCGCCCCGGATTTCGGTCAGTAGTCCCGCCGGACCACGATCACCGGATCGCCGGTCTCCTTGGCGATCCGGTCGGGGAGGGTGCCGAAGATCCGGTCGCTCCACCGCGGCTCGGCCTCGTACATCACCACTGCGTCGTACTCGGCGGCGACCCGGAGGATTTCCTCGTCGTGCTCCTCGCCCTCGACCAACCGGACGTCCACGGTCTCCGGATCGAATCCCGCCTCGATGATCCCCTCGCGTGTCTCGCGAACGATCTGCTCCCCGCGCTCGCGGTTCTCCTCCCCCTCGACCACGTGAAACAGCGTGATCTCCTGGGTGCAGTCCTCGCAGAACACGTCGACGAACGCGGGCAGCCGGTCGAACTCCGCCACGTCCGGGATCGGAACCAGGATTCGATCGATCCCCTCGGTCGGCGCCGGGTCGAGCTCGGCGGCGACCTCCTCCTCGAGGGCCACTCGGTCGATCGTTTCCGCCCGGTTCTTCCCGAACTCCAGGCGCGTGCGCACCGTCGCGCCGGCTTCCTCGAACGGTTCCGCCAGCTCCGCGAGGGTGTCGCGGGCCTCCGCCTCGAACTGATCGCGCGCCATCTCCCGGGGCGTCTGTTCGGGGACGGGATGGTATCCCAGCAGCACGACGTCGAGCGACGCGAGGTCCGACACCAGTACCGGCGAGAGGGGTTCGGGGTCCGGAAGTTCGAACGGAACCAGAATGGTGTCTGCCATGGTCGTCTGTACGTACCGGTGCGGCAAACGAATTTGGGTTCCGGCGGTTTCGCGATTTCTCCATTTGTGGGTACAGCCCCGCATCTTGATGTGTCATGTATACGAACTCTAACTCGGGGTTCGAGTATGCATCAAACAATCCTGGCGCCTGTCGACGGGAGCGACGAGTCGTTCAAGGCGGCCGAGTACGCCGTCGAACTCGCGGTGAGCGACGACGCCACCGTCCACGCCCTGTTCGTGATGGAGGCGAAGCCCGCGTACACCCGATACGGCATCGGCGCGCTCGAGGACGAGCCGTCCGAGGAACAGCGCGAGTACGCCGAAGACAGCGTCGAGCGAGTGGCGGAGCTCGCCGCCGAGAGCGGCGTCGACTGCGTGACTGAAGTGACGCGAGGGGTACCGCACGAAACGATCGCCGAACACGCCCGGGAGATCGACGCCGACGTGATCGTGATGGGGAAACACGGGGAAGACTGGGGCGGCCTCGAGGACCTCGTCATGGGGAGCACGACCGAGCGGGTCGCGCGACGGACCGACGTCCCGGTCACGATCGTCGAGTGACTCCTCGGATCACGATTTTTCGAGCAGTTCCCTGGTCCTCGCGTGACGGTACCGGAACATCCCCTCGAAGCCGATCGACGCGAACGGCGTCGCGAGGTCGTTCAGCTGTCCCACCGGCAGTTCGTACTCGACGGTGTCCACCATCACCGTCTCGTCGCCGTCGCCGAAGAACGAGTGGGTGTGCTCCCAGCTGCGGAACGGACCGCCGACCATGTCGTCCCGGAACCACGCGCGCCCCCGTTCGCGCCGCCGTTCGACGATCCGGGCGGTGAAGCTCCGGCGCGGGCCGACGCCGAACGGCTGCATCGACAGCCGGAGCTGTGCCCCCTGTTCGAGCACCTCCGGATCGGGTTCGCCGTCGGGACCGCGCACCGCCTCGATTCGTGCGCCCATCCAGTCGGGGGTCACCGCGGTCAGCCCGTCCGGGCGGGAGTGGAACTCCCAGACTGCCTCCAGCGGAGCGGCGATCCGCGTCTCGCGCCGGTATGTGGCCATGCCGCAAGCTACGCTCGGAAGCCGCATAATCGCTCCGCAACCCCGGCGGTGATCTTAATAGTACGAATAATGGAGAAAATACAATAAAAAAAAAAGACGTACGGTCGCCATATTGGGAAAAACGTTGTATAAAATAGGTTCGTGGCAGTTTTATCGAATATACGCCAATTATAAGTGGTCGTCGACCTTCGAAACGCACAGGATGTCAACGAACCCCACGCCATCGGTCCCGGAACCCGACTGGGTCGGCCCCTCGCAGTGTCCGTTCTGTGGAGAGGCTCTCGCGGATCCGGGGGCGGGGTTCGTGCGACACCTCGAGCAGAGTCCGACCTGCGAACGCGGGTTCGAACGGTGGCGGGAGAACGTCGCCGGCGACCTTCGCGGGGAGTGGGGTGGTTGATACTGTTTGTTGTAGGAAGTTACCGTGTCGACCGCCCGAGGGTGAGGCGGTCGACCGGTAACCGTCTACAACAAGCATTATGAGAGTCGGTCGTTCGAGTTCACGGAGCCGCCTGGCTTCGAGGCCGCAGTGCGGGGCCGGCGGGATGACAGGACGCCGCCGGACGGGGTGCGGATTCTGGGGTCTGCAGTCGATGCGGGGCGCCCCGGTGTGACTGGACTGTGTAAAACCGCGCGAACTGAGAGCGTCCGGCTCACGCTCACCGCGTGTGAGTACCGGTCGAGGTGGCTGCGCCATACCGGCAGTGCCAGTGCAACGATTCTGGCGGCAACGACGTGGCGGTTCCTGATTCCGGTAGGCGCCGTCGACGGCGACGATGCGTCCTTCGGGGATGAGGTTCGGCTTTTCGACAGTGGTGAAGCGTTGTACGGACACGGCTCCGGTCGAATAGAGTTACAGTGATGTCTCAAACGAAGTACGAGATATAGAGGGTGTATTCAGCACTGCCGACTCAGCCACAAGACAACAGTTCAGCGTAACCATACGCGCAATCCACACGCTCAGACGCTATCCCGGATGAGCATCGACTTCACCCGATTCACCCCGTCGAAGTCTCGAAGTTCGTAAATGAGCGCTCGGACGCGCTCGACGGGCCCACGGCAGAACAGCGATTCGAGACACCACTCCCCCTGATGCGTATGGCTCGTATTGAGGATGACATCCTGATACTCGTGCTGAACGCCGTGAAGCTCCCTGATTACATCGTGGTGACGATAATCGAACCCGACCAACGCTACCACCTCGCTCGTCGTCTCTTCGAGCCGGGAGTGCGCTTCGATGTACTCCTGCATCGCTTCACGGACAGCCCGCGAGCGGTTGGCGAGCCCCTCGTCTTGCCAGACCCGGTCGAACTCCTCAACGACCTCGTCCGGGATGTTGAAACTCGTCCGCATACTCGCCCGCTCGCTCCGAGCGGTGAAGAGTCCCCAGTATGATGCCTCCCCCAATCCCGTATTAACAACCGTTTTCCACGCCGTTGGCCGACCTTCGAGCAGTCGATGTTACACACAGAAGCACTGGGCTTGCTCGTCGGGGCGGTTGCTCTCGGCGCCGTCCACGGTATCGAACCGGGCCACGGCTGGCCGGTCGCGGCGTCCTACGCGCTCGACCAGACGAACAAGTGGCTCTACGGCTTCGCCGCGAGTTTCATCCTCGGTCTCGGCCACCTCGTCAGCAGCATTGCTATGGTCGCGGTGTTCTTCTACGCGAAGAGCTACTTCAACCTCACACAGGTCAACGAGCCTATCGAGCTAGTCAACGGCGTGTTCCTCGGCGGGCCGGTCAGCATCGTCGCGGGGGTGCTACTCATCCTCCTCGGCATCCGTGAGTACCGCCACGGCCACTCGCACGGTGAACACGGGCACGAGAGCGGGCACGGACATACTCACGACCACGGTGACCACAGCCACGGAGACGCAGCGCCACACGAGAGCGTGCTGACCGACGTTGGACACCACGACCACGGGGATGGCCACGACCACGGTCACAGCCACGACGACGGTGGTGGACTCCTTGCGCGGGTGAAAGGGTACCTTCCGTTCGTCGGCGGTCACTCACATTCACATGGCAGTCTCGACGAAGCGACCGACCGTGGACTGCTCGGCATCGCGTGGTTCGCGTTCCTGCTCGGGTTCGCCCACGAGGAGGAGTTCGAGATTATCGCGCTCTGTGCCGGGTCGAACTACTGTCTGGAGCTGATGAGCGCCTACGCGCTGACCGTCATCGTCGGCATCGTGGGGCTGACGATGCTGCTCATCGCGGGGTACGAACACTACGAGGAGACGGTTGAGCAGTACACGCCGTATCTGCCTGCGTTCTCGGCGACCGTCCTCATCGTCATGGGGCTCGGCTTCATCGTCGGCGTGTTCTGACCAGCTTGACCGACTCGCGCCCTATATCTTGCAGCGCTTGAGCGAACCGCCGAGCTGCTGTCAGCAACGACGTGCGAGATACGGTAGATGTATGCAGC
>JAZKTH010000195.1:0-3648 GCA_036625675.1 Haloferacaceae archaeon | reverse complement strand
GTAGAGTTCGGGTCGCAGCGTGAGCGCCACCCCCGTCCAGAGGCCGAACTTCACGAGCCAGACGAACGCGAACGTGTGGAGGTACGAGAGCGGTCGGTTCGCCGGCGATCGGTTCGGATGCCTGCCGAGATTCGGGAGCAGCGTCGCCAGCGCGAGCGTCGCCAGCGCGATCGCGGTCGGGGAGTCCGCGTACAGCGGCCACAGCAGCGTCGGCACCCCCGTCAGCGTCTCGACGTAGAACCGAATCCCGGCGAGAAACGCCACGGCGTTCACCGCGAGCAGCCACGCCAGGGTGGAGGGCGTTCCCAGGTCAGCCGCCCAGCGCTCGGGGACGACACGGTCCATACTCGCGAGTCCACCGGAATTCCCTTTAATACATCGCGTCGCCGGTCTCGACCCGGCGCCGCAGCCGTCGGATGCGACCTCACGCGTCGGCCTCGGACATCGGAAGCTTGATTTTCGATCCTTCCGTGCCCCGACCAAGTGACGAATCCCGACGCGTCCGGGGACGACGGGCCCCCGGGCCCGGACGCGGACGCCGCCCCGGAGACGCCCTCCAGTACCCCTTCCGACGAGCGGCGGGACTCGATAACCGAGGGGAGCCTGATTCGACCCCTGTTCCGGCTCGCCTGGCCGATTCTCGTGATCCAGCTCCTCCAGGTGACCTACAACGTGGTCGACACGCTGTACCTCGGGCGGCTGTCGGCGGAGGCGGTCGGCGCGCTCAGCCTCGCGTTCCCGCTGATCTTCCTCCTGATCGCCGTCGCGGGGGGGTTCACCACGGCCGGCGCGATACTCGTCGCGCAGTACACCGGCGCCGAGGGCGAGGGATCCGCGGGCCTCGTCACGGGCCAGACGATCACGACAGTGAGTCTCCTGTCGGTGGTCATCGGCGTCGGCGGGTTCTTCTACACGCGGCCGGCTCTGGAGTTGTTGCCCAGCGACGCCCGAACGGCCGCGACGGTGATCCCGCTGGCGGCCGACTACATGGAGGTCATCTTCCTGGGGATTCCCCTGATGTTCGGCTTTTTCGTGTTCAGCGCGCTGTTGCGGGGATACGGCGACACCCGAACACCGATGTTCGTGATGGTAGTTTCCGTGTTCGTCAACGTCCTCCTCGATCCGGTGCTGATATTCGGCTTCGCCGAGAACCCAGTCTTCGTCTGGCTCGACGCGATCCCGGTGATTGGTTCGCTGGACTTCGCCGGGGTAGAGGCTGCCGCGTACGCGGTCACCGGCTTCGGGGGATACGGCATTCAGGGCGCGGCGCTGGCGACGATCCTCGCCCGCGGGATCGCGACCGGCATCGGCCTGTGGCTGCTGTTCGCCACCGCAGTGGGACCGGCCGTCCGACCGGGTCACCTCGTCCCCGACCTCGGATTCATCGCGGACATCTTCCGGCTCGGTTTGCCAAGCAGCGTCGAACAGACCACGAGCGCGCTGGCGATGATCACGCTGACCGCGATGGTAGTGACGTTCGCGCCGCCGGTGGTGGCCGCCTACGGCCTGGGCAACCGGCTGATCTCCCTCGTCTTCCTTCCCGCGATGGGGCTGGGTCGGGCCATCGACACGATGGTCGGGCAGAACCTCGGGGCCGATCGCAGCGACCGTGCCGTCAGGGCCGTTCGCGTGGCGGCGGGTGCAGGGGCGGGGGTGATGCTCCTGGTGGCAGTCGTCGCCGTCGCGTTCACCGAGCCGATCGTGTCGGTGTTCCTCGGAGACGTGCCCGACGCGGTTGCGACCGTCGAGTATGGCGTCGAGTACGTTCGAATCCGGTCCGTGGAGTTCGCGTTCATCGGCGTCGCGCAGGTGATCCTGGGGGCGTTCCGCGGGGCCGGAAACACGAAGACTGCGATGGTGATCTCCCTGATCTCGCTTTGGATCGGGCGGGTGACGACCGTCTACTATCTGGTGTTCGTGGCCGACTGGGGCCCGACCGGCGTCTGGGTCGGGATGGCCGTCGGCCACGTCGTGAGCGCGGTGGTCGGCGTCGCGTGGTTCTCGCGGGGAACCTGGAAGGAGAAGTACATCGACGACTCCGACGTGATCGACGCGCCGGCGCCGCCCGAGGATTGAGTCCGCCGCCCGCCCCGCGCGGTCCGTCCCGGCTCGGGTTTTAAGCCCCTGTACACTCTCCGCGGAGGCATGCAGCCGAACGCCTACCGCTCGCCGGACGGGACTTCGGTTCCCGCCGTGACGAGGGCGGAGATGGAACGGGTCGACAGGGTCGCGACCGAGGACGTCGGGCTGGACCTGGTTCGGATGATGGAACACGCCGGCAGGGGGCTGGCGACGACAGTGCTCGGACTGGAACCGGAATCTGTCACGGTCCTGGCAGGGAGCGGGGGCAACGGTGGCGGAGCGCTCGCCTGTGCCCGTCACCTCGCGAACCGGCGCGTTCCCACCCGGGTACACCTGACGCGGGACCCGGAGCACCTCGAGGGAGCCACGGCCGAACAGCTCGGGGTACTCGAGGCCATGGAAGTGCCAGTCGCCTCGTCGGGCCCAATCGAACTGGAGGGCACCGTCGTCGACGGGGTGATCGGATACGGCCTCGAGGGGTCCCCCCGCGGGGGAGCCGCCCGGCTGATCGCGGCGGCCGAGAGACACGAGGGACCGATCGTTGCTCTCGACGTGCCATCCGGCGTCGACTCGACGACGGGCGACCGCCCCGGTGCCTTCGTCTCCCCGGACCTGACCGCCACGCTCGCGCTTCCCAAAACCGGGCTGATCGGCGCAGGGGGCCAGTTCCGGCTCCTCGATCTGTCGATTCCCGACGTAGTCTACGAGCGCGTCGGCCTGGACGTCGAGCCGCCGTTCGGCGACGAGTTCGTGGTCGGGCTGTCGCCCGTCGACCTCGACGCCACGTGATGCCTGCACCCCGGAAGCTCAAAACAGTTCGAACGGTTCCGGCAGCTCCCGCCCCTCCCTGTATCGCTCGAGGTAATACTCCACGCCGGTCTGGTGGGCCGCCCCGACGATCACGTGGACGTCCCCCGGATCGTCGTGGTGGTACATCACGTAGTCGGTCATCCGTTCGTTCCGGGCGTGAGACATCAGTTCCAGTTCCGGATCGTGTCTCCTGAGCCACTCCCGCTCCAGCGGTTGCGGGAGGAAAGCCCGCTCGTAGTATCGCTGGAGGTCGAGCAGCCGGGACGGATCGCGGCTGGCCGTCCGACTCAGCGAGAAGGCCTCGTAACTTTTCCCGGTAGCGACGTCGGCGTGGTCGGTTACGAACGTGGCGGCCACGTCGCCCAGGGCACGTTCGAACCGATCACCGTACACCGAACTCCCACTGTCGATGAGTGAGTACGTCGCCTCGCGAAACGTCGACGCGGTGTCCGCGAGCTCGTGGACGAGTCCGTCGACCCCGTCCTCGTGGAGCCCTTCCACGTGGGAGTCTCCCCCGAGGGCCGCACACTCGCTCATCGCCCACCGGTAGTCGTCCATGGCACACACCGACGCGAAGTCGTCGAAGTACAGGCGGCGAATCCCCTGTTCGCAGTACACCGCCGCACCCCGTGACAGATACTCCTCGACGTGTTTCCGGAGGAACGATCTCTCCTCCCACGTGCCGGCGTGAGTGACGCCGTGGACGTGGATCGCGTCGCCGCCGATCCCGACGCGGGCACCCGGGAAACCAGCGTC
>JAZKTH010000025.1:0-20427 GCA_036625675.1 Haloferacaceae archaeon | reverse complement strand
GTTCTATTACCGGCCTACAGCCCCACGCAGTCAGAACAATTTTACAATAGGATATACAACTAACTACCGAACCCAATGGAGTACGACCTCGACAGAGGAGCGCACTCGGTGTATTCGTTGCACTACCACCTGATACTCACGACCAAGTATCGGCGTGGCGTACTCACCGAGGAGCGAACCCAATTCATTCGCGGGGTCATCGAGGGGTTCACAGACAACTACGGCGTCGAACTCACCCATCTCGACGGTGAAGACGACCACGTGCATATTCTGTTCCAGGCCAAGCCAACCACAGACCTGACGACGTTCATCAACACCGTCAAAGGTGCGACTGCCCGTCGCATCCGTAACCAGTACGAAGACGAACTCAAAACCGATCTGTGGGGGGACTCGTTCTGGAACGACTCGTATTGTCTCATCTCGACAGGGCAAGTGTCGCTGGACGTGCTGAAGGAATACGTCGACGACCAACGAGCATGAACTACAACTACAGGTATCGCCTCAAGCCGACAGAACACCAGCGAGAGACGCTGGACTACCACCGCGACACTGTAGACAACTCTATAATCACGCTCTGTACCGCTTCAACCAGATTCCCGAAGACGAGGGCACCGTCAAACAGCGAGTCCGCAAGATTCGTGACGAACTCCCCGATCTCAAAGACTGGTGGGGGGAGTTGACCGATGTGTACTCGAAAGTGCTGCAACCCACCGTCATGCGGATTGCTCACAACATCAAAGCTCTTGGGAAGCTCAAAAAACAGGGGTACAACGTTGGTGAACTCCGGTGGAAGTCTCCCCGGGAGTTCCGCAGTTTCACCTACAACCAGTCTGGCTTCGAACTCGACGAGAAGAGTGGTCAGACCGTGTTGTCGCTGTCGAAACTCGCGGAGATTCCCATCGAACTCCACCGACCGCTCCCGGAGATGGCCACAATCAAGGAGGTCACGCTCAAGAAGGAAACGACCGGTGACTGGTTCGCGATCTTCGGGATCGAGATGGACACGCAACCACCAGCGAAGCCACCACTGGAGGACATTGACGCCGACGCAATGGTCGGCATTGACGTGGGCATCCTCAAGTATGCCCACGACACCGATGGAACGGCTGTCGAGTCGCTTGACCTCTCGACCGAGCGCGAGCGGCTCGAACGCGAACACCGCGCGCTCTCCCGGAAAGAACACGGCTCTGCCAACTGGGAGCACCAGCGCCAGCGAGTTGCCGAGTGCCATCTGCGAATCAAGCGCAAACGACGTGACTTCCTGCACAAACTCTCGAACTACTACGCCCGAGCATACGACCTCGTGGCCGTCGTGGACCTCGACGTCAAGGAGATGCTCGAATCTCGGGGGAACAGCCGGAACACGGCCTCGGCAGCCTGGCAGACGTTCCGCCGGATGCTCGAATACAAGTGTGAGCGCGAGGGAACTCACTTCGTCGCAGTCGATCCTGCCGGCACGACCAAAGAATGTGCCAATTGCGGGGTTGAAACCGACAAGCCGCTCTGGGTGCGTGAGCACTCCTGTCCTGCCTGTCAATTTGAGGTCGACAGGGACGAAAATGCAGCATGGAATACCCTTTCCCGCGGTCTCTCCAAACTAGGAGTGGGTCACTCCGAATCAACGCCTGTGGAGACTGCGCTCCCTACGGGAACCTCCCCGGTTCCTGCAAAGCGCGTCATTGAATCAGGAAGCCCCTGTCTCACCGAGCGAGCGCGAGCGAGCGAGTAGGCAGGGGTAGTTCACCGAGCCGGGATGCGAACTTGACCGGTCGTGCCGAGATCGGATCCGCCCGTCGCGTTCGACGTCCCGCCCGTCGCGTTCGAAACCCGCTCACGAAGCCCCGGTTGCCCCGGAATCCTCCCCGGGCCGACGCCGTCGCCCCCTACTCCTCATTGTTCAAATAATCAAGTATCGAACCCTCCAACCCGCTCCGCATCCTCGGTCTACTGTCTCCCGTCGCTCGATAGCCGTCCAATATCCGCGTTCAGAACCGGCTTGTCAGGGTAACTGTATTTACATCCGGATCGTGCTGCCGGACTCGATCGGAAACTCCCGATACCGTCCGCAAGAGTTAATTGAGAAAAAATTCAATTGGCTCCCATGTCGTCAGCCACCGAGCGGATACAGCGTTACCTCGAGGAGGAACTCGAGGACTGTCGTTCCGAGGACGTGGACCAGCGGCTCGACGAGCTCGACGCGCTCGAAACCGTGCTCTCGCCGGACCGTGTCGAGACGGAACTCGACATCCTGGGCGCGCTCTCGAACGAGACCCGGTACAAGCTCGTCCGTTTCCTCGTCGCCGCCGACGGAGAGCTTTGCGTTTGCGAACTCAACGCGCTGGTCGCCGCAAGCGAGAGCGCCATCAGCCACGCCCTGGCGGACTTACACGAGGCCGGCCTGGTCACCCGTCGGAAGGAAGGGCGCTGGCGGATGTACTCGGCCACGAACCTCGCCGTCGCGCTCCTGACGATGCTGGATGGGGCCGTACATGAGTAGCGCGTCCGCACACGAACACGGACCCGACTGCGGCTGTCCCGACTGCGGGGATCCGCGGTCGATGGACTTCCTGGACAAGTACCTCACCGTCTGGATCTTCGCGGCGATGGCCGCCGGCGTCGGCCTCGGATTCGTCGCGCCGTCGGTCACCGGGCCCATCCAGCGGTACCACCTCGTGGAGATCGGCCTCATCCTGATGATGTATCCGCCGCTGGCGAAGGTCAATTACGGACAGCTCCCGACGGTGTTCCGGAACTGGCGCGTGCTCGGACTGAGCCTCGTCCAGAACTGGCTCATCGGTCCGACCGTGATGTTCGCACTGGCACTGATCTTCTTCAGCGGGATCACGCCGGGTCTGCCCGCACGCCCCGAGTTCTTCCTGGGGCTGGTGTTCATCGGAATGGCCCGCTGCATCGCGATGGTGCTCGTGTGGAACGAACTCGCGGACGGCTCCTCGGAGTACGCCGCCGGGCTGGTCGCGTTCAACAGCGTTTTCCAGATCCTCACCTACGGGGTGTACATCTGGTTCTTCGCGCTGTTCCTCCCGCCGCTGCTCGGGATGGAGTCGCTCGTGGTCGGGATCGAGGCGTTCGGCATCACGCCGGCGCAGGTGTTCCTGGCGATCGCGATCTTCCTCGGGATTCCCTTCGCTGCCGGCATCCTCTCGCGGGTCGTCGGCACCCGCGCCAAGGGCGTCGAGTGGTACGAGGGGGAGTTCGTCCCCCGGGTCGACCCGCTCACGCTGGTCGCGCTGCTGTTCACGGTGATCGTGATGTTCGCGATGCAGGGCGAACGGATCGTCGGCCAGCCCAGCGACGTCCTGTTGATCGCCGTTCCGCTGACGATCTACTTCGTCGTGATGTTCTTCGTCAGCTTCGCGATGGGTCACCGGATCGGCGCGGACTACTCGACGACCACCGCGATCGGCTTCACGGCCGCCTCGAACAACTTCGAACTCGCGATCGCCGTCGCGGTCGCCGTCTTCGGCGTCGGCTCCGGCGTCGCCTTCACGACCGTCGTGGGGCCGCTGATCGAGGTTCCGGTTCTCCTGGCGCTCGTCAACGTCGCGCTGTACTTCCAGCGCCGCTTCGACTGGCGTGGCTTCGAGACCGGATCGCTCGAAGAGTCCGACCCCGATCGACCCCCCGAACCCACGGAAAGCTGACGATCGATCCCCGACTCCACGAACCACCCACGACCGCCGACGCTACGACCAACTATGTCAGATCCCACCGCTTCCGAAACCACCGACGACTCCCCGACTCGAATCGCGTTCGTGTGCGTCCAGAACGCCGGCCGCTCGCAGATGGCCTACGCGTTCGCCCGCCGAGAGGTAGCCGACCGCGGGCTCGAGGAAGAGGTCGAACTCCTCACGGGCGGGACGCGGCCGGCCGATCACGTTCACGACGAAGTCGTCCGCACCATGCGCGAGGTTGACATCGACGTCGCCGGCCGGACGCCGCGGGAGGTGACGTTCGAGGAGATCCGGGACAGCGACTACGTCGTCACGATGGGCTGTGCCGCCGAGGACGTCTGTCCCGCCGGCTGGGCCGGCGAAAACAGGGACTGGGACCTCGAAGACCCTGACGGGAATCCTCCCGAGGTGGTCGCGGGGATCCGCGAGGAGATCCGGACGCGAGTGGCCGAACTCTTCGAGGAGATTCAGGCCACCCGATCTCCGACCGATCCCTGATAGTGACGGGACGATACCGCGCGTTCGATCGTCTCTTCCGGCGGCAACAGCCACCTCCCGGCGGCAACGGCCACCTCTCTGCCCCTGCGTCGTTTCTCGCGGGGGGAGAACCTCTGTGAGTCGTGACGGCGGCTATTTAATATCGCGACATAAGGTTTACATACGTGTGGGGTCCCCTCCATACGTCCCGGAGGGGGGAGCGGCGAACCGAGAGAATTCAGGCAGAAGAGCCGCCGTACTGCGAGTTTCGGACGTCGTCGAGGAACGGAGCGCCGGATCGTTGCGGCAAGCCCCGCTTTGAGGCGTTTGCGGAGCGACGCACCCGCCGCCCACCGTTCTGCGAACGGCAGTAATCAAAAACCCCAATATTCAATTCGTCCCGGCGAGGACCTACAACCATGATGCAACGGGATGTCTCCTGTCCGACGTGTGGCGAGGAGCGCGAGTTCTACCTGACGGCTTCGACGCAGCTCCATCTGGGGGAGAAGACGAAGTGGCGGTGCTCGGAGTGTCAGTACGGTTTCGTCCAAATCGACGGCGTCTCCACCCTTTCTTGATACTGTTTGTTGTAGACGGTTACCGGCCGACCGCCATGCCCTCGGGCGGTCGACACGGTAACTTCCGACAACAAACAGTATGAGTCCACTCCGGCGCCGACCGTGAGCCGGCGGAAACTCCCCGGCCGCCAGCAGGTCGTTCGGGGCGAGGGCCGGTTCGACGCGTTCGGGAGTCGCGCCTCCAGGACTCCGCGGCCCATCGGGCGTTTCCCCGCCGTTGCCCGCGTCTGAAGTCTCTTTTCGCCCTCCGTAGCTGTGGGGGACGCGTATCGACGACGCGCTGTTATAAATCTTATAATGCTATATAAAATAGAACTCGTCGGGTCGGGGACACGTCGAACGACACGCACCGGTCAGCGAGCCGGTTGCTACCGATAGAAACCACATCCCAGCGGGGTGATCGTCCGGGAACTAATTTTCAGTAGAACGGGCCAGCAGCGAGCACGAACGGCGTCGAAATCACATCAGTCCGCTGTGACGCTGTCGGTCTGGGTGGTCTCCATCCGGAGTTCGCGAACGGAACTGTAGACGACAGCCCCGCTGACCAGTACTGCCGCACCGAGGATGATGACCAGCGCGACCGTGTCGAGCACCGGCATTTCGATAGCACCGCCAATCTCACGGATTGCGACGGCGACCGCACCGAGTAGCAGCATCACGCCGAAGTACACCTTGATCTCGTCCTCGTCGACGATGCTCGTCGCCGCTGCGCCGACCCGAGCGCCGAGGGCGCTCCCTGCCAGCAGTGGTGCGACGATCGTGAGATCGACCGCGCCGTCGATGGCGTAGAGGAACGACCCAAGCCCGCCCGAGAAGACGATTTCGAACAGGTCGGTCCCGACGGCCACCGGGACCGGCACGCCGATCAGATAGAACAGCGCGGGCATCCGGATGAACCCGCCACCAACGCCGAGAAAGCCCGACAGCAGTCCCGTCGCGAACGCCACCAGCAGAATCATCCACAGCGAGACGCGTACGCCACCCCGTAGTGTCATCATCGGGGGGACGTTGTAGGACTGGATTGTCTTGGCAATTTCCGGGAGGTCATCTTCGCTGAACTCCTCGTCGTCGTCGACGTCGTGGCTGACGCCGCCGCCACCGCCGTCTCCGAGTGCGCGATAGGTTATGAAAATCCCGATACCGCCCAGCAAAGCGACGTACGCGACACTCACGACAGTACCAGCGATGCCCATGTCCTGCATCAGGTGCAGCCCCTGCTTTCCGACCTCAATGCCGGCAGTCGTGCCGGCGATCATCAACCCCCCGAGTTTGTAGTCGACTTGCCCGAGGTCACGGTGTTTCAGCGTCGCGATCACGGATGTCCCGAAGACGAACGCCAGCCCCGAGGCGACGGCCACGTCGGTCTCGTATCCCATCACGAGCAACGCCGGTGTCACGAGAAACGACCCGCCCATTCCGAAGAAGCCGAAAAGCAGGCCGATGAGCAGTCCGAAGCCGACGAACATAACGAGCAGCATCAGCCCAACACCGAATATTTCCATCCTCAATCACCTCGAATCGCGTCAGTGATTGCCGACCCGAAGATGCTTTCGAGCGCCCCGTAGCCGACGTACAGCACGATTGCTTCGACGAGGACCAGCCCGATGACGAGCACAGCCTGGGTCAATCCGCCGAGCGATTCAGTTCCTAGCATCGTCCGTCACCGCTTCCGTGTCGAACAGTCTTGTTCTGCTCATACTTTCTATGCAATGCCCACTAATCTACGGGAGTTAAAAACAGTTTTGGAGAGTATGCACAATTCTATATTCACATAACCTCACCCCGACTATCGATAACCTATGCGTAATGTATCGCCGTTTTCCCGTCACGTTTAGCGATTCGCAGGTTCTTTGTCCGGAGTTTTTGGCGGTTCTAGTGGGACTTCTACGCGCGCCGCCGTAGTTCGCTCACAGGTCGGCGAGCACCGAAATTGCAGCCACTACCCGGCGGTCGAAGTCTATATGGTTGTGTGTATTTAAGACAATATTAGTCCCCGACACGAACAGTGTTGTATGCGAGCACCGCGCTGTTCAGAGAAGGAGTGAAGAGTGAGGCGTGGTGTTTCCAAAGTGATCTATCATAAATGTAGTGGTTTAGGGTGAAGAAGTACCGCCACCCTGTTCTCGGCGTGATGGAGGACGACGTTCGAGAGTTGTTTGGGGAGACTTGCGACCACTTCGGACACGAGATTCAGGCGTTGGAGATCGCGGACGACCACGTCCACCTGTTCGTCCAGTGCGACCCGAAAGACAGTCCAGCGGACATCACTCGACAATTCAAGTCGTACTCGGGCAAGCACCTACTGGAGCAGTAGCCCGAGATTCGGCAGTCATATTTTTGCGGCGGTGGGTTCTGGAAGAGTGGGTACTACGTGGGAACGACGGGAGCGGTGTCGGAGGAAGTGGTTGAACGATACATCGAGGAGACGGAACGTGCACCGGAGTGACGCGCTTCATCCCCGCCCACGGTGGGGCGGGGAACTCGCGCTGCTTTTTGTTTAGAGGGATCTCGATGTGATCGACTGGGGCTGTTTCTCTTTTAGGCTTGGCTGTCCCGTCTACGCCTCGCTCAGTAAAGGGAAGGGGGATGGAGCGTGTGACTTCCCCCGGGCGGTAGTACCCCCTGCAGGCACATAGTTGTAGGCGACGTTTTATAATCTGAGAACGACGGACGGAAATAACGTTCCATTAATCCTGGTCTCCCTCCCCGCGTCCGTGGGACTGGGCCTGTCCGGGCAGTATGACGGCTCTTTGACCTTCCACCGATCGATCTGCCCACCTCGGACGGACTCGAAGCACCCCTGCCCGCTTGCGATTCGTCCGGACGGCGCCCGCTAATTACTACAAAGAATAAATAAAACCTTTAGTATAACCAGAAATACTTCACCCCATGAGCACGACAGAGACGTTCGCGCCGGGCCCGACTGCGTCGCCGCTCGCGACGCTCGTCGCACGGGTACGTCGAGGAGGAGTCGATTCGTCCGTGGCGGGGACCGATACCCTCGCCACGCTTTCCTGACGTGTCCTCCAGACGGGATCTGGCGACCCAGCTCGCGGTCGTCGCCGGTTTCGAGGACCCGGACGCGAGCCTCGAGCAGTACCCCACGCCACCGGACCTCGCGGCCCACGTGATACACGTCGCTGACCTCCAGGGCGACGTGGAGGGACGGACGGTGCTGGACCTGGGAACCGGAACCGGGATGCTGGCGCTGGGCGCCGCGTTGCGCTCCCCCGCCCGGGTCATCGGGATCGAACTCGACGCGGCGGCGCTGTCGGTCGCCCGTCGAAACGAGCCCCGGGTGGGATCGACTACCCCGATTCACTGGATTCGGGGTGACGCCGGTCGGCTCCCGCTCCGGACCAGCGAGCCCACGACGGTCGTCATGAACCCCCCGTTCGGAGCCCAGGACGGGCGCAGGCACGCAGACAGGCGATTCCTCGCGACGGCGGCCGAGATCGCGAACGTCTCCTACTCGATCCACAACGAGGGGAGCCGGGAGTTCCTGGAGGCGTTCGCGGCCGACAACGCCGGCACGATCACCCACGCGTTCCGGGCGGAGTTCGAACTCGAGAAGCAGTTCGAGCACCACACGGCCGACCGCCGGGACCTCGAGACGGAAGTCTACCGGATCGAATGGAGCTGACGGCTATCGCCGGACTCGCGCGACGTCACAGGCCGAGCCGCTCGCGAATGGCGTCCAGGAACCCGTGACGGTCGTCGGCGTCCTCCCGCGGTTCCGGGATCACCCGATCGGCGGGCGCGATGCGGACGGTCTCCCCTGCCTGATCGACGTGCACCAGCCCGTCGTCCGCCAGCTCCGCGAGCGCGTCCTCGAGTCCGTCGATGTCGGCGTCGACGGCGGTTCGGAGCTCGAAGACCGTCATCCCTTCCTCGCCCCGCTCGACGAGGGCGTCGAGTACCGCCACCTCCGTCTCCGGCCGGTCGCGATACTCGGGCTTCGCCTGCATACGCGTGTCCACGTCCGGACTCCGTTTACGTTTACCGGCGTCGGATCCCCCGTACCCGGGCAGTTCCTTCTCCTGGCGTCAGCCGTCCGTCTGACGGCGAGCGTGGACCTTTTAGTAGAGGAGAACCCTGCTCCAGCCAATGGGACTCAGGTGTCTGTTCGGCCACGACTTCACCGAACCCGAACTCGAGCGCGAGCGCGAGACGTCGGGTGGCGAGGTCGTCATCACCGTCAGGGAAGTCAAAACGTGCCGACGGTGTGGGGAAACGCAGGTAGTGAGCGAAAACAAGGAGGTCACCTCGGTCGAACAGCTCGCCGAGACCGCGCGAGCGGTCGAGGAGGAACGGGATTCCCGCACGGCCGAAACCGAGCGCGCGCCCGGGGAATCGATCGAACCGGACGCGGAACCGGCGGCGACTGAACCGGACGCCGAAGCGGCGCCGACCGACGGCGAGACGCCGCCGGCCGAGGCGGGCGCGACCACAGCAGAACCCGACGAATCGGAGGAACCGGACGCGGACCCCGACGCCGAAGTCCTCTCGGCCGCGTCGAGCGCGGCGCCGGACGCGGAGGCGACCGACGGCGAGACCGGGGAGCCGGCGGACGGTAGCGTCGGCGGTGACGCCCCCGAGAGCGACCTCCCCGTCGAGGAGGCCGAGGAAACCGGAGACGCCGGGGAGGCCGAAACGGACGCGGCCTCGGACGACGGAGTAATCCTCGAGGACGACGCCCCGACCGATCCGAACCGCGAGCGCGGTGCGTGGCCCGACGCGGGCGACACCCGACAGGAAGGGGCGGCGGGACCGGCGGCTGAATCCGACGGTGCCGAGGCGTCGGACGGTTCCGACGGCGCGGCGGAGCCGTGGCCGGACCAGCGCGGGGAGGACGAGGGGTACGACGCGGAACCCGGCGGCGGCACCCCGGAGGGGGTCTCCTTCGAGGACGGTCTCACGCCCGAGGCCGCCGCCGACCCGTCGCCGGAGGACGACGAGGGGGTGGAGTTCATCGAGGGCACCGCCGACGCTCCGACCTCCGGCGGAGGGTGGCCCGACCCGACCGACGCGGCGGAGGAGACCGCTCCGTCGACCGGTCCCGGGGGGGAGACCCCGCCCGACGCCGGGGACGCGGTCGACGCCGCCGAGACCGACGCCGCCGAGGCCGACACGGACGCCGACGCCGCCGAGGCCGGCTTCACCCGGGTCGACGACGCGATCGAGGGGGGTGAGGAGACCCCGTTCGACACCGAGTTCTTCTGCCCGGAGTGCGGCTACGCCGCGCCGACGGACGACTCCTCGATGCGGGCGGGCGACATCTGCCCGGAGTGCCGACGGGGGTACATCGCGGAACGGGAGCGTCGGTCCGACCGGTGACGAAACAGGTAAACGTCGTCCTGTCGAACGGGGGAGCATGAAGGAGTACAAGATGCGCCGCGGGGAGCATCTCGAGGATCGGGTGCCGGATCTGCAGGGCAAGATCGAGGAGTACTTCGGCGACGTCGACGGGACCGACGAGATGGACGGACAGGAGCTGTACGTCGTCGAGGATCCCGACAACCCGGTGTTCGACCGCATCCTCGCGGGCGCGGCCGAATACAGCGGCAAGAAGGACAAGCTCGCGGTTCACTTCGAGGAACGTCCCGCCGAGGAGGTCATCGCCGCGGGGGAGGCGGACGCCGCTGCGGAGGCCGTCTCGCTGAAGAACGACTTCCTCGAGGAGGTCACCGGCCGGGACGCGAAGTCCCGCCGGGAGTCGATGAAGCGTGCGGTCGAGGACGACGCCCCGGACGTCTAGCGGTCACCACTCCTTGCAGTCGGGACAGACGGGCTCTCCCTCCCGTATCCACAGCCGGGGAACGACGGTTCCACAGGCGGCGCACGACTCCCCGCCAGTCACGTAGCGGGACGTGGCGCTCGCGGGGTCGGCCTCGCTCGGCGGGATCGACGCCTCCCGGTGAGTCACGTCCCCGGCGTCGCCCTCGTCGTCGACGTTCCCGCCGGCCGCGCCCCCGTCCTCGCCGTCGTCACCGCCCGGGAGGAACTCGTCGAGGGAGTGCTCTTCTGCCACGCGGATCACTCCTCTCGACGGAGGCGGGAGACGACGAAGTCCCGCTCCAGTTCCCCGAGGAACTCCCCGAGTCGCGGCCCTTGGGTCTCGTCGAAGAACAGCCGGTAGCCCGCCTCGAAGAACTCCCCCACCTCGAGGTCGTGTCGTCTCGCGATCTCGTACATCTCGCCTTGAATCTCCTCGCCGTCGTGGCCGGCCTCGACGAACGACGCGAGTTCCTCGAGCGCCGCCCCGGTGGCCGCGTCGACGGAGACCTCCGGCAACTCCGTCTGCAGCCGGTAGTTGTACTCGTTGTCCATGCGCTCGGCCCACGTGCGGGCATTCTCGACCCGTTCGAGCGCCTCCTCGACCGCCCACTCGGGGGTGTCTGGATCGAGGTGGCCCTCCTCGCGGGCGAGGCGTTCCCGGAACTCGCGGTCCTCGACCATCCCGAGGACGGCGGCGAACGTGTACGGCAGCCGAACCCGCTCCGGGTCCGGCTCCGCGTCGGGCCCGAGCACGTACGGGTAGGCCCGCTTCGCCAGCCGGGTGAGCTCCTCGTCGTCGACCTCGCCGAAGTACGCCCGCTCGAACCGGTCGAACCCGTCCACCAGCTGGTCGAGCCGCGAGAGGTCGAGGTTGCGCGCCTTCGACGGGTCCAGCGCGAAGAAGTACCGGATCACCGGCGGCTCCAGCAGGTCCAGCAGCTCCGAGACCGTGACGACGTTGCCGGCCGACGAGGACAGCGCTTCGCCGTCGAGCGTGAACCACTCGTAGGTCATCGGCACCGGGGGGTCGTTCCCCAGCACGTTGCGCGCGATGTCCTCGCCGCTGGGCCAGGAGCCCTCGGCGTGGTCCTTGCCGAACGGCTCGAAGTCGACGTCGAGCACCTCCCACTGGGCGGGCCACTCGAAGCGCCACGGGAGCTTCCCCTCCCGGAACGTGGCGGTCCCCTCGTGGCCGCACCCCTCGATCGTGGAGTCGCCCACCTCCAGGTCGGTGCAGACGTACTCGACGGTCCCGTCGTCGGCGTCGACGGCGGTCACGGTCTCGGTGATCTTGCCGCAGTTCTCACAGATCGGGTTGAACGGGACGTAGGCGTCGTCGACCCGGTCCTGGTACTTCCCGAGCACGTCCCTCGCGGCCTCGAGGTCCGAGAGGATTCTTCCGATCACGTCGTCGAACGCCCCCTCCTCGTACAGCTCCGTGTTCGAGACCATCTCGACGGGGATCCCGAGCCGGTCGGCGTCGGCCCGGAGGAGGGCGGCGAAGTGGGCCGCGTACGACTCCGCCTCGCCGAACGGGTCGGGGATCGACGTGTACGGCTTGCCGAGGTTGCGGCCGAGCGCGCCCGCGTCGACGTCCCCGAGCCCCACGAGGTTCCCCTCGCGGTCGGCCAGCTTTCGGGGGAGCTTCCTGAGGGGATCCCGGTCGTCGGAGGTGAACACCTGCCTGACCTCGTGGCCCCGGTCCCGGAGTACGGCCGCCACGAAGTAGCCGCGGATGATCTCGTTGAAGTTCCCGAGGTGGGCCACGCCGGAGGGGGAGACCCCGCCCTTGACGACGATCGGCTCGTCGGGATCGGTCGCCTCGACCTCGTCGGCGACGGCCTCCGCCCAGAACGCGCGCCGCGAGGAACCGGTCTCGTCGCCGGGTCGCTCCTGGTCGGTCATGGGATCACTCGACCTGCGCCCAGTAGGTCGGTCGGTCGCTCTCGGCGGGCACGACGTCGGTTCCGGAGTGTTCGCCCCGCAGCACCGCGTCGACGACCCGGTCGGGGTCGGTGCCGTCGAGCACGACGGTACGGATCCCCCCGCGCTGGATGAGCTTCGCCGCCAGCAGGTCGACCGGCGCCGACGCGCCGGCGTCGCGGCTCATCGGGACGATGATCTCCACGAGATCCGCGGGCGAAAGCTCCGCGTACTTGGTCGCGTCCTCGTCGAGGTTGGGGTCGGCGTCGTACACCCCGTTCGCGCTCGTGGCGTACACCAGGAGGTCGGCGTCGACGGACTCCGCGAACGCGGCCGCGACCGCGTCGGTCGTCTGCCCGGGAACGACCCCGCCCATCACGGCGACGTCGCCCCGGCGCAGCGCCTCGCCGGCGGCGTCGTAGTCCGCCGCGGGCGACAGCGCCGCCGCCTGCCCGAGCGCGGCGATGAGCAACCGCGCGTTGAGACGCGTCGCCCCGATGCCGAGCTGGTCGAGCTGTACCTCGTTGGCCCCCAGTTCCCGGGCCGCGCCGATGTATTCGCGGGCGACCTTGCCGCCGCCCGCGACGACGCCGACGTCGCACCCCTCCGCGACGAGCGTCTCGATCGCCGACGCGTACGCCGCCACGCGCTCGGGCTCGAGGTCCGGCGCGAGAACGCTGCCGCCGATAGAAAGAACGACTCTCATTGACACCGGATTGCCCTGTTTCGGTCTTAAGGATTGTCAACCGTCGGCCCGGGATGCCAGTGATCCGGTGGGTCACTCCGCCTCCAGAACCTCCTGGAGCGAGTGCTCCATCAGGGCGACGAACATCCGTGCGAAGCCCGAATCCTGGCTCCAGAAGGCGGTTTCCTCCCCGGCGTCCGCCCGGTCGGGTTCGGGAACGACCACGCTGTGGAGCACGCTCACGTCGTCGACGACGAGCAGTCGGCCCACCCGCTGGTCCTCGGAGATCATCTCCGGGGGTTCGACCGCGGTGACGCCGGCTACGCCGGCGAACCGGTCGAGAACCGCCTCGTCGGTGCTTATCACGAACACGTCCGCGCCGGCCTCCGAGCGTTCCGACAGGAGCCGGACGTGCTCGTCGGCGAGGAACCGGTTTGCCTTCACGGCGAGGATGACGCGGGTTTCCGCCCCGCCGAGGAGCTGCGCGATCCGGCCGTCGATCGCCTCGGCCCCCCGGACCGTCCAGATCTCCTCGCGCGTCTCGGATCCCGGCGTCCGCGTTCGCTCGAGCTGCTCGAGCCGGCCGATCGCCGTCTCGAGGTCCCGTTCGAACTGCGACCGGAGTATCGATTCGATCTCCTCCGGCTCGACCGCGTGGTACTCGCGCGGCTGGGCGTTCTGGACGTGCACGAGGCCGCGCTCCTGAAGGGCGTCCGCGGTTCCGTACACCTGCGAGCGCGGGATCTCGGTCGCCTCGGCGATCTCGCTTGCGGTGGCCGAGCCGAGCCGCTGGAGCCCCAGCAGGAGCTTCGCCTCCGTCCGGGTGAGCCCGAGCCGGTCCAGCGCCGCCACCGCCCCGTCCTCGAGATCCGGTGGAGCCATCAGGCGCACCCGTCCCCTTCGGAGTTGGGCGGTTTCCCCCCGCGACGGATCCCACCCTCGCGGGAACGGCGAGAGCGAGACGGCAAATATTTATGCGCTAACATTGTTAGTAGGATCATACTAACACGACGGACATATGACTTCCGAAACACATAGCGCCGCCCTCCAGCATCGACGTGACTCCCTCCAGTATCGACCAATTCACCGCCAGTATCGACCAGTCCACCGCCAGCATCGACGTGACCGGCCATCCGCGGGGGCCGACTGACCGTGACCGCGCGCAGGTGGCTCGCGGTCGGGTTCGCGGCCGCGATGGTTCTGAGTCTGCTCGCGGTTCCGGCGACGGGGAGCGCATACGCGCGCGGCGAGCCCGAAATCGACGTCTATCTCCCCGACGACGAAGTGACGCCCGGCGAGGACGCCACGCTCGGGCTGCGACTGCAAAACGACGGGGACCTCGCGGCCGGCACACAGCGCGACACGGTGTTGACCGCCCGGAGCGTCACGGTCGAGGTCACCGACAGCGGTCCCTTCGAGCTGCGTTCCGGAACCACGCCCGTCGGCACGATCCGCGACGGAACGACCGTCCCCGCGAACGTGGGCATCACCGTCCCCGAGGACCTGGAGCCGGGCGAGTACGACCTCACCGTCGAGGTGAGGTACTCCTACACGGAGTGGATCGAACCGAGCATCAACTACGTCAACGACCGGAGCACCCGCGACAGTCACACCGTTACCGTTCGGGTGCGTCCGGATTCGGAGTTCGAGATCGTCTCGGTGTCCGGGGACGTCCAGCCGGGTAGCGGGGGCGACGCAACGGTCGAGATCCGGAACGTCGGCTCCGAGACCGCTCGCGAGGCGCGCACGACGCTCACCGCCGGGGGCGGGCTCGCCCTCGACGGCGGGGCCGCGGAGGCGTTCCTCGGGGATCTGGAGCCGAACGAGTCCGCGACCGTCGACGTGGAGGCGTCGCTACCGGCCGACGCGACGAAGGCGCCGAAGCCGGTGTCGGCGGCCGTGCAGTACCGCGACGGCGACGGCCGGGATCGGGAGGCCCGCGCGCGAAACGGGAGCCTCGTCCCGATCGACGAGCAGGCGTTCGACGTGCGCGACCTGGAGAGTTCGCTCTCGGTCGGCTACGGCGGCGAGATCACCGGCACCGTCGTCAACGACGGTCCCCGGGCCATCTCCGGGGCCACCGTCACCGTCGAGGCGGCTTCCCCCGCGCTCGAGGTCGACGAACCCCGCGTCCCGATCGGAACTCTCGATCCCGGGGAGTCCACGACTGTCCGGTTCGGGGCCAGCGTCGCACCCGACGCCGATCCCGGCCCCCGCGAGCTGTCCTTCGTGGTCGAATACGACGACGAGGCACGCGAGGATCTCCGCTCGGACCGGCTGACCCGGGTCGTGCCGGTAGCGGACCGCCGGTTCGACGTCACCGACCTCGAGGACACGCTGTCGGTCGGCTACGACGGCGAGATCAGGGGGACGCTCGTCAACGACGGCCCACAGCCGATCGAGGAGGGCGTTCTCGTGATGGAGCCGTCCTCGGAGTCGCTGTTCGTCGAGGAGCGTCGCTTCGCGCTCCCGCGGATCGGACCGGGTGAGTCCGCCGAGTTCGCGTTCCCGACGGACGTGAGCGGCCAGGCGGACGCCGGCCCGCGACAGGTGACCTTCACCGTCGAGTATCGCGGCGCGACCGACCGGACGGTGCAGTCGGAGCCGATCACGCGCCGGGTGGTCGTCGACGAGAAGCGGCCGGAGTTCTCCGTCTCCGCTCCTGACGCCAGCGTCGAGGCGGGCGGTTCGACGACGCTGGTGGTCGAGATAACCAACGAACGGCCCCAGACGCTCTCGAACGTGGACGCGCGGCTGTACGCCGAGAGCCCGTTCGACTCCACCAGCGACGAGGCGTTCGTGTCCGAACTCGCCCCCGGCGAGAGCGCCGAGCTGCGGTTCCAGCTGTCCGCCGAGGCCGGGACGATGCCGAAGGTGTATCCGGTCGAGATCGACTTCCAGTACGACACCGAACGCGGGGACTCGATCATCTCCGACGCCTACAGCCAGGCCGTGGAGGTCGAACCCGCGCCCGTCGAGGACGACGGGTTCCCGACCGAACTCGCGCTCGTCGGCGCCGGCGTCCTCGTGTTGCTGGTGGCCGGGATCGTCCTCTGGCGGCGACGCGGCGGACGGCCGTGACGGGGGCGCACTCGGATGGCTGAGTCCCCCGAATCCGACCCGGTAACCCGGACGATAAACTGGCTCGTCACGGAACGGCCCTGGACAGTCGTCGTCGTGTTCCTGATCGCGACGGCGGTCTTCGCCGGCGGGATCGGCATGGGCGGCGAGCAGCAGGCCGGAACGGAACAGTTCTCGGAGGACACCCCGGAGTCCGAGGCGCTCGAGGACATGCAGGAGAAGTTCGCCGACCGGGGACGGGAGAGCGGCGGCGCCAGCGCCACCGTCTTCGTCGAGGACGACCGCAACGTGCTCTCGAAGCCGTCGCTGTTGCGGATGCTCGAGGCACAGCAACGGCTCGAGGACCGCGACTCGCTGCGCGTGAGCCGAACCTCCAGTCCCGCCTCGGCGGTCGCCCGGCAGCTGGACCCGTCCGCCACGACGATCGAGACGCAGCGCCGGGCGATAGAGCGGGCGACGCCGCGCCAGCTCGAGGACGCGATCGCTCGCGCCGACGAGCGCGGGGCGCTCGGGGGCGTCAGCACCGACTTCAACCCCGCCGCCGCGTCGGCGTCTACCGCCCAGATGCAGGTGAGTTACGACCTCCCGCCCGACGCCGACCAGGCCGATCGGGCGTCGCTCCAGCGGGGCACCATCGACCTGCTCGGGACAGTCGACGGCTACGAGCTGAACGACAACGTCGTCGTCTTCGCCGACGCGCTGCTGGAGGACGAGATCACGCAACTGCTGAACGACACCGCGATCGTCGTCTTCCCGGCGGCGATCGTGTTGATCCTGCTGTTTCTCGCGATCGCGTATCGCGACCCCGTCGACCTGACGATGGGGCTGGTGGCGCTCGTGATGACGCTGGTGTGGACGTTCGGGTTCATGGGATACGCCGGGATCCCGTTCGGGGACACGATCGTGACGATCCTCATGCTGCTGCTCGCCGTCGGGATCGACTTCGGCATCCACATCATCAACCGGTACCGGGAGGAGCGTCTCCTCGGAACCGACATCCGCGAGTCGATGCGGGTGACGACCGGACAGCTCACCGGCGCCTTCTTGATCGTCACCGGGACGACGACGTTCAGCTTCGTGGCGAACCTGACGAGCCCCCTCCAGAGCCTCCGCGAGTTCGGGATCACCGCTTCGGCGGGGATCGCGTTCACCTTCCTGATCTTCGCGGTGTTCCTCCCCGCGGCGAAGGTCGGCCTGGACCGGCTCCGGGAGGGGACGCGGTTCCCCGAGTTCGGGTCGAAACCGCTTGGACGGGAGCGATCGCTGCTCGGGGCGATCCTCCCTGTCGGCGTCACCCTCGCCCGGGTCGGCGCCGCCGCCGTGCTCTTGATCGCGGTGATCGGCGGGGCCGGCGCGGGCGCGTACGGCACCGGCGTCGAGACCGAGTTCTCCCAGGAGATCTTCTTCCCCAACGAGGAGCGGCTCGAGCAGTACTCGCAGTTGCCGGAGCCGTTCGCGCCCGGGACCTACACCTTCCTGGAGGTGATCGACACCCTCGAGAACGACTTCGATCAGGGGTTCATCGGGACGGTGACCCTCTACGTCGAGGGGCCCGAGGTCCGTTCCGACGCCACGCTGCGGGAACTCGACCGTGCGACGCGGGATCCCCCGCCGTCGTTCGCGGGCGACCGGCGGCGGGCCGACGCCCAGAGCGCGCTCTCGGTGACGCAGCGACACGCCGAGGAGGACCCGGCCTTCGGCGCGCTGGTGCGGCAGGCCGACTCCTCCGGCGACGGGGTTCCCGACCGCGACGTCGATCGGGTGTTCCGGGAGCTCCTCGACTCCCCCCGCGGCGGCGAAGCGCGCAACTACATCACCGAGGACAGGAGCGCGACGCGGATCCGGTACCAGCTGACCGCAGACGCCGACGCGACCGCCGCCACCCGGGACGCCCGCGTCGTCGCCGACCGGTTTCAGGACCTGGAGGCCACCCCGACGGGACAGCTGGTGGTGAACCAGGCGGTGATCGATCGGATCACCGAGTCCGCGATCCGGAGCCTGTTCGTCGCGTTCGGCCTGACTGCGCTGTTCCTGGCTGTGAGCTACCGGGTCCTGAAGGGGCGGGCGATCTACGGCGTCATCAACCTGATTCCCGTTCTCGTCACCGTCGGCGTTCTCGCGGGGTCGATGCGGTTCTTCGACGTCGCCCTGACCCCGATCAACGCGCCGATCCTCGCGATCACCATCGGGCTGGGCGTCGACTACACCGTCCACTTCATGCACCGGTTCATCGACGAGTTCGAGGACGATCCCTCCGTCGACGTGGACGAGGCGCTGCTGGTGACCGTCCGGGGAACCGGGGGCGCGCTCACCGGCAGCATGCTCACGACGGTGGTCGGGATCGGCGTACTGTACGTCGCGTTGATTCCGCTGATCGCGGAGTTCGGCCTCCTGATCGCGCTCGGGGTGCTGTACGCCTACCT
Organism: Haloferacaceae archaeon; assembly: GCA_036625675.1. GTDB lineage: Archaea > Halobacteriota > Halobacteria > Halobacteriales > Haloferacaceae > Halalkaliarchaeum. Next base: position 1,790 of record JAZKTH010000025.1, on the reverse strand, counting down.
CGCGTCGATCCTCCTGCTCCCGGCCACGATCGTGGTGTGGGCCGGGATCGAGTCCCGGGTCCGCGGAATCGACACCGCCGAGATGTGACACCGGCGGTTGTCGGCCGTTGCCGGTCGGTCGGCCACGCGGGCGGCCGATCGACCGGTAAATCACTACAACCGCCATTACGACGTGCCGACGATCGACCCCTCGGGACGTCCGTGCTGCCGGTGACTCTCGGCGGAAAACCATTTATCCGAGCGGTCCCCCATCTCGGGTATGCAGCCACTCAGCGTCGTCGGATCCGGCGCCGTCGAAACCGTCCGATCGCTCGTACCCCGCCTCGACGGCCGCGTCGCCGCCGTCCGGGGGACCGAATCCGGCCCGGACACCGGCATCGCGGACGGGGGCGTGGCGGCCCACGAGCCGGCTGCGGACCTGGACGCCGACACCACGATCGAACTGGGGGCCGACGGCTCCTGGACCGGCGGCGGCGCCGACCGCTCGTTCACGGACCTGCTGGAGGCCCTTGCGCCCACACACGACTACGTGCTCGCCGCCGGATTCAGCCGACTCCGGGTGCCGACGGTCGTGCTGACCGGCGAGGACGGGACTGCAGTCGACCCCGCCGACGTCGCCGGCGAGGTCGTCGCCACGGCCGCGACGCCCGCGGAGCTGGATCTCGACGGGATCGTGGCCGACCTCGCTGGCTTCGAGCCGTACGTCACGCTCGAGGAACTGGTTCGGGAGGCGAAGGCGTCGCCGATGGCGGAGCGATCGGGGGCGATCGCGACCTTCACCGGTCGTGTCCGGATGAAGGACGCCCCCGACGACGACCCGACCGAGCAGCTGGTCTTCGAGAAGTACGAGGGCGTCGCCGAGGAGCGCATGGACGAGATCGCCGCGGAACTGGAGTCGCGCGAGGGGATCTTCGAGGTGCTGATGCACCATCGGACCGGCGTGATCGAAGCGGGCGAAGACATCGTCTTCGTCGTCGTCCTCGCCGGCCACCGCAAGCAGGCGTTCCGGGCCGTCGAGGACGGCATCGACCTGCTGAAGGAGGACGTCCCGATCTTCAAGAAGGAGTCGACCGAAAGCGAGGAGTTCTGGGTCCACCAGCGGAAGTGACTCCGCCCCCGACGGCGTCGGCCGTTTCTCGCGAGCGAAAGAGGCGTTATCGCGGGTGCAATCCCGTTCCAGGACTGGATGGCGACCGTTTATTTTCACCGCCACGGCCCTCCGTTTCAACTGGAGGTAAACCGCCTCAAATCTGGTTTTAAAATCTCTGGATCTTTCTAATCGAGTTATAAAACGAGCGTCAGACACCTTTTACCAGCAACAATGGCCTGAAGTCGAGTGAATCACCCCTAACGTTCCCGCCTTTATAACACCACCTCGCCACAATGGGCGGGTGAGGTGTCACAATGAGCGCGACCATCGATCCCTCCACCGACGCGACGACGGAGACCGCCCAGTCGAAGGAAGAGCGTCTCCGGTCGTACCTCCGGAAGCGCGCCGCCGACGGCGAGCTCTACTTCAAGAGCAAGTTCATCGCCGACGACGTCGACCTCTCCCCCAAGGAGATCGGCGCACTGATGGTGAAGCTGCGCGACTCCGCGTCCGATCTGAGCATCGAGAAGTGGTCCTACACCGGCGCGACGACGTGGCGCGTCGAACCCGCCTGACCCCGCCGACGGACGGCCCGAGAGCACGGGCGCCGAACGGTCCCCGCCGAACGCGCTCCCCGGATCTCCGGGCGACTCACCCGAGGAGGCGACTCACCCGAGGAGGCGGCTCACCCGAGGAAGTC
>JAZKTH010000194.1:0-3721 GCA_036625675.1 Haloferacaceae archaeon | reverse complement strand
GGGTGTCGTCATCCCCCTGCCACACGAGGCGTCACCCCCGACGCTTCCCCCTACCGGACACCCCGCGTCCACTCCCCCCGCTGCCCCTGTTGACGCCGATCCCTCCGGGCGCGGAGGTGTCCTCCGTTTTTCCGTTTTCGAAGGTCGAGCGACCGCGTTCGATCGCCGATTCAAAGCGACGACAGCGTGATCTGCCCGGTGGACGTCTCCGCCCGCAGATCGCGTTTCCCCTCCCCGAGCCGACCAGTAACCCGCCTCGAAGCCACGGTCGCGTCGGCGAGGGAGAGTCCCTCCCCCACCTCGACGCGCCCGTTCACGGCCTCCGCACGCACCGTCGCGTCGAGTCCGGGGCCCAGGCGAAGGTCGACGTCGCCGTTCGCCGTCCGGACGAGGGTGTCGCTCCGGATCGCCCTGACGTCGGCGTCGACGTGGCCGTTCGAAACCGTCAGGTCGTCGATGCCGGTCGTGCCGCGTACGTCGAGGTCACCGTTGGTCGCCTCGAGACCGACGAACCCCCGCACACCGGTGACCTCGAGGGAACCGTTGACAGTCCGCGCCGACAGGTTTCCCCGGGTGTCGGTCGCGACCACGTCGCCGTTGGTGGTACTGGCGCGAGCGACCGGATAGGTCCGCGGGACGGAGACGTCGACTTCGACCGTCGCCGGCGTTTCCCCGGACGTACCTCGGTGGTCGGTCCTGACCGCGAACACCCCGTCGGCGACTCCGGCGTTCACGACGGTGCGTTCGAGCGGCGTCTCGCCGTCCCAGGAACGCTTCCGGACGCCGACCTCGATCGTTCCCCTGTCTTCTCCCCGGATCCGCACGGGGCCTTCCAGGTTCTCGACCACCACCCGCCCGCCGCCGGGCGGCTCGTACGCCTCCGTCCAGGAGGCCGTCGCCTCGGGCTCCCCCCGTTCGCCGTCCCCGTTTTCTCCCCGCCACGGAAGGCCCAGGCCCAGACAGCCCGACGCGGCAGCGACTCCCGCACCGGAAACCCCCGCCAGAAACCGGCGACGGCTGGCGGAACCGTCCCCCACGAACGGCCGGCGCCGGTTCCCGTCGCCGATACGCCTCCCGGTTCCGGTCTCGGACCCGGTCCCGGTCCCGGTCCCGGGCCAGTCCCCCCGCGGCGTGTCCATGAGACGGAGACGGTCCCCCGACGACAAAACCTTTGGCGAGAGCGTTTGGCCGTTTCCACCTCCCCCGGCGGGGGTCCTGGGACGGCGTCCCGCCGCTGGACGGGATGAACAACGCTTTTCGGTCGCTGCGCCGAACGGGGTTGCATGGCAGAGGATCCAGCCGAGGACGAGCCGAGCACGGAGCCCGAAAACGGCGAGACGACCCGCGACCGGGGGGAGCCGGAGGAGGGTGCCCCCGACGACGACGGCGCCGAGGAGGAGAAATCGTTCCGCGAACGGGTCGAGGAGATCCGGGAGCGACGCGAGAAGGAGCGCGAGGAGGGCGGCGAGGGACCGTCGCCGGAGGAAATGATGGGAGGCGGCCCGGGCGGCATGGGCGGCGGCAACCCGTTCGCACAGATGATGAGCGGCATGATGGGCGGGGGCCCCGGCGGCGGCATGGGCGGCCCGCCGGGCGCCGGCGGCGACCGGGAGTCGGAAGGCGCGAGTAACGAAGAGGTCGTCCGCGAGCTGCGACAGCTTCGCGACGAAGTGCGCGACGTCACGCGCCAGCTCCAGCGCATCGCACAGGCGATCGAAGACGACTAGCGGACAGTCACGCGACCCGGTCGTACACCGTCTCGAGGGCGTCGAGCGACCGTTCGACGCTCAGTTCCGACCGCCGATCTAGACACCGCCGGGACAGCTGCGGCGCCGCCGCGAGCGTCCGTTCGATCGCGTCCCGGAACGCGGCGGTGTCCCCCTCGGGGAACCGGTAGCCCGTGACGCCCTCCTCGACGGTGTCCACGAGCGCACCCGCGTCGACGCCGACCACCGGCGTGCCGCAGGCGTTGGCCTCGAGCGCGACCAGGCCCTGGGTCTCCACGGGGCTGGGGAACAGGAACGCGTCCAGCGCCGAGTAGAACGTCGGGAGCTGCGACCGGTCCAGGAACCCCAGGAACCGGGCGTCGACCCCGTGGCGCCGGGCCGCCCGTTCGAACGCGTCGCGGGCGGGCCCGTCGCCGGCGACGACCAGGGTGACGTCGAGGTCGGCGATCGCCGGCGGGATCTCCTCGAGCCGCTTCTCGTACCCGTGCCGCCCGGTGTAGCCGACCAACGGCCCGGATCCGAGGTCGTGTCGCTCGCGGAACGCCCGCACCGCCGTCTCCCCCGTCGGGGAGAACCGGTCGACGTCGACGCCGTTCGGGACCACGAACACCGAGTCGATCCCCCGCCGGTCGCGAAGCTCCTCGGCGACGGGTTCGCTCGGCGCGACGACCGCGTCCGCCGCCCCGAGCACGAGTTCCTCGTAGACCGAGGCGGCACGGCCCAGCAGCGCCTCGATCCACGAATTCGAGGAGAAATAGCCCGCGTACTCCGACGTCGGCGTGTGGTACGACGCGACGAGGGGGGCCGACGTCCTGCCGGCGAGGCGCCGTGCTGCGAGCCCGAGGGAAAAGGGCGTGTGAGTGTGGACGACGTCCGGCGTCCCGATCCCCCGGGGAACTGACGGGGCGCCGAGACGGAACCCGTCGTAAAAGGGGAACGGAACGCTCTCGACCGCGTACTCTCCGGGTTCGGGCTCCCTGTCGGGCGCGTCCGGATAGACGACGTCCATCCGGCTACCACGGGCTCGCCACCGGCGCGCCCACGTCCGCACCGTGTACGTCACCCCGTTGACGGTCGGGAGGTACGTGTCCGTGAACGCGGCGACCCGATACATGTGTCCGGATTCACGATCGGCGAGTTAATCGCTTGTGTTTCCCGCCAGCAGACCGCGATAGATCGAATCCAGCCGGTCGCCCAGCCGCGGGAGAGCGTGTTCGCGGGCAGTCTCCCTGGCGTTAGCGCCGAGGCGGGCGCGCAGTGCCGGATCGCCGGCGATCCGTTCGATCGCCTCGCGCATCTCCCGCCGGTCGGAACACAGCAGGCAGTCGTGGCCGTGCGTGTAATACTCCCGGAACACCGGAAGGTCGCGCATGACGACGGGGTTGCCGCAGGCCATCGCCTCCAGCGCGGCGATCCCCTGGTTCTCCTCGCGGGTGGGGAACAGGTAGACGTCCCCCGCCCCGAACGCGCCGCGCTTGTCGTCGATCCAGCCGGTGAACGTGACGTTCGGGGGGTGCGAGCGCACCCACCGGGTGACCGCCGCCGACGCCTGCAGCCCCGTGTCGTACGGCCCGAACCAGGCGAACTCGTAGTCGTCGGTCTCTCCGGGGGACCTCCGGGGAGCAGTCTCCCCGCCGAGTTCGGCGGCGAGCCGACAGAAGTCGTCCACCCCCTTCCGGGCGAAGACGTTGCCGACCGTGAACACGACCGTTCCCGAGAGCCCGTACCGGCGGCGATACGGATCGCGGAACCGCTCGTGCCCGGAAAGCGAGTCGAGGTCGACCCCGTTGCTCACCGCCTCGATCGGGGCGTCGACGGGATACCCCTCGAGTCGGCGCTTCGTGTACTCGCTGGGACACAACACCAGGTCCGCGACCGAGTACGCCCGCCGGAGATACCGCCGCAGCGCCGGCGCGGCGACCCTCGACCCCCTGAAGGAGCCGGCGAAGTCCTCCGCCGTGACGTGGGCGTGGAACACGACCGGCGCGCCGCGG
>JAZKTH010000193.1:0-3727 GCA_036625675.1 Haloferacaceae archaeon | reverse complement strand
GACGGTCCGGATCGCCTTCCGGCCGGCGGAGTCGGCCGCGCGGGCGACGTAGTCGATCGACTCGGTCCAGCGCTCGATGGCGCCCTCGTCGTCACCCTCCTCGACGCGCTCGTACGACTCGGAGAGCTTCTCGCCGGCCGTCTGGAGGTCCTCCCCCGCGGCCTTCCCGGCCTTCTCTCCTTCCCCCTCGGCGATGGAGGCCTGCTCGGCCGTCTTCTCGCTCACGTCCTCGCGGAGCCGCTCGTGGACCTTGGGTCGCCACTCGTCCCACTCCTCGAACGCGTCACCCTCGCAACCACACTCCCGGAGCGCCCGGGTGATCCGCTCGCCGTGTTCGACGACGTCCCCCCAGTCGCCGCGGACCTTGAACCCCGAGATGCTCTCTTCCATGTTGGCTCGCCTAGGCACTCGGGGCGTAATAACGTCGTCGCCCGAGTCAGACGGTCGTCATTCGCTCAACCCGGCGTAGACGCCGCCGAGAATCGCGCCGTACACCACGTGCCCGACGAGGCTTTGGACGTTCAGGTTCGGCAACGGCGGCTCCGCCGGGGTCACCGCGCCGACCCACAGCGGCATCACGATCGCCGCGAGCACCACCCACAGGATCACCCCGTAGACGACGCCGGCGCCGACGCTCGTCCCGACCCCCGACGCGAGGGACGGTTTCGCCTCCACGGCGGCCGCGAACGCGACCCCCAGGACTGCGGCGTGGCTCATGTGGAGAAACCAGCCGGCCCCGCCGCCCGAGAGCCCGTACATCGCGGGAATGGCGCCCTGGATCACGTCGGGCATCATCACCGTCATCATCGCCCCGAAGACGACGCCGCCGACGAGTCCGCCGAGGACTCCCGTCTTCCACGTGGTCGTTTCCGCGCCGGTCACCGTGGCCGTGCCTGTTTCGGTTGCCATGTCGTGGCATGTGAAGACACACCACAAAGCAGTATCCCGGCGTGGCGGTCGGAGCACACCCGGGCGATACTGTTAATAGCGGCGACGAACCGCCCCCACGCTTTACTTCGATGGGGGGCAATCGACGCACAGTGAGCGAACCGGACTACCTGCGGTTCTTCCCGTACGAGGAGCCGTTTCCCAACCAGCAGGGGGCGATGGACCGGATCGCCAACGCGCTCGCGCGCGAGCAGGACGTGCTCTTCGAGGGGGCGCCGGGGACCGGCAAGACGCTGTCGGCGCTGGCCCCGGCCCTGCAGCACGCCCGGGAGGAGGACCGGACGGTCGTGATCACGACGAACGTCCACCAGCAGATGCGGCAGTTCGTCGAGGACGCCCGGGCCATCGCCGCGAGCCAGCCGATCCGGGCCGTCGTGTTCAAGGGCAAGTCCTCGATGTGTCACATCGACGTGGACTACCAGGAGTGTCAGACACTCCGGGACACGACCCGGTCGCTGGTGGAGGCGGAGGGCGACCGCGCGGAGCTGGAGGCGCGCCAGCGGGAGCTGCTGGCGGAGGCACGCGAGGGCGACGCGACGGCGGCGGAGGCGAGAGAGAGCCTCGTGAGCGAACTCGAGGAGGTCGGCGACCGGGTCGAGTCGCTCCGGGAGGGGAACCACTGCGAGTACTTCTACGACAACCTCACCGCCGACACCGACGAGTTCTTCGCGTGGCTGTTCGACGACGTCCGCCGGCCCGAGGAGATCTACGGCTACGCCGAGGAGCGCGGGCTGTGCGGGTACGAGCTGCTGAAGGAGGGGATGGAGGAGGTCGACCTCGTGGTCTGCAACTACCACCACCTGCTGGATCCGACGATCCGCGAGCAGTTCTTCCGGTGGCTCGGGCGGGAGCCGGAGGAGGTGATCGCGGTGTTCGACGAGGCGCACAACATCGAGTCGGCCGCGCGCGACTACGCGACCCGGACGCTCACAGAGAACAGCCTCGAGGCCGCGCTCGACGAGCTCGACGACGCCGACGACGACCCGCGGGCCGACGCCGCGAGGAACGTCCTCTCGGCGTTCCGGGACGCGCTCGTGGAGACGTACGAGTCGGAGCTCGGCTTCGGCGAGCGCGAACGGATCGGCGACGACTGGGAGGACGTCCCGGTCGCCAACGAGGACCGCGCGGACGACCTCACGCTGGCGTTCCTGGACCGGTACGAGGGGCGCGGGATCGACGCGGAACTCCAGCTTGCGGTCCAGCTCGGGAAGCGGCTCGACGAGAACTACGCCGACGCCTACAGGAACGGGGAGACGACCACGCGGCGGGAGTCGGAGACGCTCCAGGCGGCGTCGTTCGTCTCGGCGTGGATGGACGAGCGCTCGGCGCTGGGGCAGTATCCACTCGCGGGAGTGCGGCGCGACGCGGGCACGGAGGAGGTGTACGGCCGCGCCGAGCTGTACACCTGCATCCCCCAGCGCGTCACCGGCGGGCTCTTCGAGGAGGTCGCCGCCTCGGTGCTCATGTCGGCGACGCTGCGCCCGTTCGGCGTGACCAGCGACGTGCTCGGGCTGGAGAACCCGGTGACCATCTCCTTCGGGCTGGCGTACCCCGAGCGGAACCGCCGCACCTACGCGGTGGAGACGCCCCCGCTTTTCGCCTCCGCCCGCGAGGACGCCGAGACCCAGGAGACGATCGCGGGCGTGCTCCGGAACGCGATCCGGTTCACGCCGGGGAACACGCTGCTTTTCTTCCCGTCTTACCGGGAGGCGACGCGGTACCACGAACTGCTGGGCGGGGACACGGAAAGCGGATCGGGAACCGGAACGGGGCCGGGGACGGGAACCGGAACGGGGCCGGGGACGGGAACCGGAACGGGGAGAACCACCGGGAACGACCTCGGGCGCCTCCTGCTCGACGAGGCCGGCACTCCCGCCGAACAGCTCCGCCAGTCGTTCGTCGAGAGCGACGACGCGGCGCTTTTTACCTCCCTGTGGGGGACCCTCGCGGAGGGGGTGAGCTTCGACGACGGCGACGCGCGGACGGTGGTGGTCGTGGGGGTTCCCTACCCGCACCTCTCGGAGCGGATGGAGGCCGTCCAGGAGGCGTACGGCCGGGCCTACGAGGACGCCGCAGTCGACGACCCCGGCTGGGAGTACGCCGTCGAGATCCCGACGGTGCGCAAGACGCGGCAGGCGCTCGGGCGGGTGATCCGCTCGCCGGACGACTTCGGCGTGCGCGTGCTCGTCGACAAGCGGTACACCGACGCCGACATGGGGAAGTACTCCGTCCGCGGGACCTTCCCGGTGGAGGAGCGCGAGGAGCTGATCGACCTCCAGCCGGGGAAGCTCAAGTTCGCGATGCTGAACTTCTACGCGGACCACGACGCCTACGACGGGGAACCGCCGCAGCCGTGAGCGAGAACGCGGTCGGGAGGGCGACGACGATCGTCGAATCCGGGTGTCGTCGCTCCGGCGCGCGATCCCGGCAGATCCGAAACGATTACCTGCCGTCCCGGCGCCGTTTCACGTGGTATGACGAAAGTTAGCATAATCGGAGCGGCCGGAACGGTGGGCGCCGCCGCGGGGTACAACCTCGCGCTTCGGGACGTGGCCGACGAGCTGGTGTTCGTCGACATCCCCGACAAGGAGGCGGAGACGGTCGGCCAGGCCGCCGACGCGAACCACGGGATCGCGTACGACTCGAACACCCGGGTCCGACAGGGTGGCTACGAGGACACCGCGGGCTCGGACGTCGTCGTGATCACCGCGGGAATCCCCCGCCAGCCCGGCCAGACCCGGATCGACCTCGCGGGCGACAACGCGCCCATCATGGAGGA
>JAZKTH010000192.1:0-3734 GCA_036625675.1 Haloferacaceae archaeon | reverse complement strand
CCGAATCCGCGGTGCCGTGGTTCCGCCGTCGCAGAGCCGGGCCTCGCGGGAGGCGACCCGGATCGCAGTCAACGGCCGGCCGGTGGCGAACGTCGGACTCGCCCGCGCCGTCGAGGCCGGGTTCGGGACTCTGCTCCCCGACGACAGGCGCCCGATCGTCGCGCTGGACGTGACGCTGCCGCCCCGGCTGGTCGACGCCAACGTCCATCCCGCGAAGCGGGAGGTTGCGCTTCCGGTCGCCGGGGGGGTTAGGGAGGCCCTGGAGACGGTCGTCCGCGACGCGATCGAAACCGCCGACGTCGGGCGGGCTGCCGCCACGCCGACGGACCTCGCGACGCCGCTCGACCCCGACGACGGGGACCGTTCCGGCTCCGAGCCGACGATCGCCGACGCGCGCGTGATCGGCCAGTATCGCGGGCTGTATCTGCTGTGTGAACTCCGGGGAGATTTGCTCGTGGTCGACGCGCACGCGGCCCACGAGCGGGTCAACTACGAACGGCTCCGCGCCGCGCTCGAGGAGGAGTCGATCCCTCGGCGGGAGCTCGACCCCCCGGCGACGCTGTCCCTCGACGCCGGCCGCGCCGCCGTTCTGGAGGCAAACGCCGGGGCGGTCGAGACGCTCGGGTTCGACGCGGAGCCGTTCGGAGGCGACCTCGTGCGGGTCCGGGGCGTGCCGGCACCGCTGGGTCGGGAGGCCGATCCGGAGTCGCTGCGCGAGGTCCTGGATCGCCTGGCCGACGGCGGCGACCCCGACGACCGCCGGGAACGGCTGCTCCGGGACCTCGCGTGCCATCCCTCGCTGAAGGCCGGGACCGAACTCGGGGAATCGGAGGCGAACGCGCTGCTCGAGCGGCTCTCCGAGTGCCGGGAGCCGCTCGCGTGTCCCCACGGTCGTCCCACGCTCCTGCGGATCGAGGAGGCGACGCTCGCGGGGGAGTTCGGGAGAGAACACACCCGGTTCCGGTGACCGGCGCCCGCGACCGCCGGCGATCGTCGGCGACCGTACTCGAAAGGCTTAGTGACGCCCCCGGCCCACCACGGGTATGAGCGACCCCTTCGAGATGCGGGACGCCGACGCGCTCGGCCGGATCGGCGAGCTGTCGGTCCCGAGGGCGGACGCGGTCGTCGAGACCCCGGCGCTCTTGCCGGTGGTCAACCCGAACCTCGAGACGGTCGACCCATCGCGGCTCGGCGAGGAGTTCGGCGCGGAGATTCTGATCACCAACTCCTACATCGTTCACTCGAACGAGGAGCTCCGCCGGCGAGCGCTGGAGGAGGGGCTCCACGAGATGCTCGGGTTCGACGGGGTCGTCGTCACCGACTCCGGCTCGTTCCAGCTGGCGGAGTACGGCGAGATCGACGTCGACACCCGCGAGATCCTCGCGTTCCAGCGGGAGATCGGTTCCGACGTGGCCACGCCGGTGGACGTTCCCACCCCGCCGGACGCGAGCCGCGAGCGGGCCGAGGCCGACCTCGCGGAGACGGAGGCGGCGCTTTCGGACGCCGAGACGGCCGACACGGGGGAGATGCTGGTCAACGCTCCGGTCCAGGGATCGACGTATCCCGATCTCAGGGAGGCGGCCGCCGAAACGGCCGTCGAGACCGACCTCGACGTGTTCCCGGTCGGGGCCGTCGTCCCCCTCCTCAACAGTTACCGGTACGCGGAAATGATCGAGGCCGTCCTCGCCGCGAAGCGCGGGCTCGGGCCGTCGGCGCCGGTTCACCTGTTCGGCGCCGGCCACCCGATGACGTTCGCCCTGGCGGTCGCGGCCGGCTGTGACCTCTTCGACTCGGCGGCGTACGCGATCTACGCCCGCGACGGTCGGTACCTCACTCCCTCGGGCACGGAGCACCTCTCGGACCTCACGTACCTGCCGTGCTCGTGTTCGGTGTGCGAGTCCCACACCCCCCAGACGCTCCGCGAGGCAGAGGATCGGGAGACGGAGCGGCTGCTCGCGGAACACAACCTGCTCGAAAGCTTCGCTGAGATCCGACGGATCAAGGAGGCGATCCGGCAGGGGAAGCTGCTGGAACTCGTGGAGCGGCGGGCCCGGAGCCACCCCGCGCTGCTTGCCGGCTACCGTGCCCTGCTGGACGGCGCGGCCCAGCTCGAGCGCGAGGATCCGGTCTCGAAGGGGACGTTCTTCGCGGTCTCCCCGGAGAGCGCGCGCCGTCCGGAGGTGTTGCGACACCACGAGCGCCTCGCGCGTCTCCGGGTGCCCGACAGCGTCCTGCTCACCGAGGGCGGCGTCCCCCGGTCCCACGAGTACGACGCCGTCTGGCGAGTGAAACCACCGTTCGGTCCCTATCCGCGGGAGCTCTCGGAGACGTACCCGCTCACCGCCGAAACCCCCGACCGGGCCGACGAGGCCGCCCAGCGCGCCGCAGCCGACGGCGTGACCCGCCTGGCCGAGGCCGCGCCCGGAACCCGGTTGCGGCTGGCCCACGACGACTGGGATGGGTCCGCCCTCGACCGTCTTCCCGATCGGATCGAACGGGAGAACCTCGCCGAGATCGAGGGCGGGCGCTGAAACGCAAGAGATTCCCGCCTCCGCCGTCGAACCGACTCCATGACAGAGTACTTCGAGGTCCTCGAACGGGACGGCGCCGCCCGGCTCGGGGAACTCCGCCTGGATCCGCCGGTCGCGACCCCGGCGGCGATCGACGACCGGCTCCGGGACGCCGGCTCGCTGTGGAACGCCGATCGCGAGGTGCCCGACGCCGCCGACGCTTCGTTGACCGTGCTACCGCACCGGGCGTTCCCGTCGGGAACCCCGCCGGACGTCAGGCAGGCGTTCGCGGCGGAGCCCGCCTCCGTCGACGGTCCCACCGTCGCCGTGGTCTCGAGCGAGGGGACCGAACTGGCCGACGCTCCCGAGTCGACGGCCGACGCTCCCGAGTCGACGGCCGGCGTTTCCGACCTCGACGGCGACGGCGACTCGCCGCCGGACGCGTACGTGCTATCGGACGTCCGGGGATTCCTCGGCCACGCGGCCGGACTCAGGGACGCGATCCTCGCCATAAAGGGGGCCGTTCCCGCCGACACAGCCCTGTATCTCTCCGGCGCGGCGACGCCGGCGAACGTCGCGATCCTCGCGTACGTCGGGGTCGACCTCGTCGACCGAAAGCTGGCCCGCGTCGCCGGTTCGCGGGGCCGGTACCTCGCCACCGACGGCGAGCACTTCCTGGAGGACCTCACGGAACTGCCGTGTTCGTGTCCCGCCTGCCGGGGCCCCCGCGAGTCGTTCGACCGCGAGGACTGCATCGAGCACAACGTGAACGCGCTCGACGCGGAACTCCGCCGGGTTCGCGAGCGGATCCGCGAGGGGCGGCTCCGGGACTACGTCGAGGGGCAGGCGCGCCACGAGGGCTGGCTGACCGCCACGTTTCGCGAATTCGACCAGGAGTACTCCTACCTGGAGCGACGCACGCCGGTCGTCAGGGACGCCGAACTGACCGCCGCCAGCGAGGACACGCTGCGCCGGGTGGAGATCCAGCGGTTCGCCGACCGGGTGACGAGCCGGTACCGGTGCCGGTTTTCCGCGCCGCTGGCGCTGCTCCCGTGCTCGGCGCGCAAACCGTACAGCGAGTCGCAAAGCCACGGGCAGTTCCACGACGCGATCGGGTGGCGGGCCCACGTGGTCTCGATGACCTCCCCGATCGGCGTCGTGCCACAGGAACTGGAGCTCACGTATCCGGCCCAGCACTACGACTCGGTCGTGACCGGACGGTGG
>JAZKTH010000024.1:0-20633 GCA_036625675.1 Haloferacaceae archaeon | reverse complement strand
ACCGCCGGGGCCTCGTCCGACTGCCGGAACCCCGTGCACTGCAACTCGGCGAGGAGGCCTTCCACCCCTGTGCAACGCGGCGACACGCCGCCGGTCGCTTCTTCACGATGGGACCCGACCGGGACGGCATGAACGAAGTCGACTTCCTCGTGATCGGTTCCGGCTCCGGGCTGGACGTGGCGAACGCGGCGGCCAACCGCGGTCAGTCGGTCGCGGTGGTGGAGAAGGGTCCCCTCGGCGGGACGTGCCTCAACCGCGGGTGCATTCCCTCGAAGCTGCTGCTGTATCACGCGGACGTCCTCGAGACGGTCGAGCGCGCCGGGGAGTTCCACGTCGACGTCGAGGTGAACGACGTGGCCTTCGCCGACATCGTCCGCGAGGTCAACGAGGAGGTCCGGGCGGACGCCGACTCCATCCGGCGGGGGCTGCGGTCCTCCCCGCGACACGACCTCTACGAGGGGGAGGCGCGCTTCGTCGACGACCGGACGGTCGCGGTCGCCGGCGGCGAGGACGACGGGGCGCGGATCCGCGCGGAGACGGTTCTCGTGGCGGCCGGGACGCGCCCCGCGATCCCCGACGTCGACGGGATCGAGGAGGTCGACTACCTGACCAGCACCGACGCGCTGCGGCTGGAGTCCCCGCCGGAGCACCTCGTGATCGTGGGCGGGGGGTACATCGCGGCCGAACTCGGCCACTTCTTCGGCACGTTCGGGAGCGACGTGACGATCGTCGGCCGCCGGCCGACCCTGCTTCCCGAGGCGGACGAGGAGGTCGCCGAGGCGTTCACCGAGCGGTACGCCGACCGGTTCGACGTCCACGCGGGGTACGCCGTCACCGCCGTCTCGGAGGCCGACGGGCGGGTGACGGTGGAGGCGCGCCCCTACGAGTACGGGGACGACGCCGAGGAGGGCGGAGTCGCCGGCGGCGAGAGCGTCACCGCGACGGGCGACGCGCTGCTCGTGGCCGCCGGTCGGCGGCCGAACTCCGATACCCTGCACCTCGAGGCGGCGGGGGTCGAGACCGACGACCGGGGATTCGTCGAGACCGACGAGTACCTCCGGACGACTGCCGACGGGGTGTGGGCGCTCGGCGACATCGTCGGCGAGTACCTGCTGAAACACAGCGCCAACCACGAGGCGGCCGCGGTCGCCCGGAACCTCTTCGGCGAGGAGATGCGACCCGTCGACTACACTGCGATGCCGTTCGCGGTGTTCGCCTCCCCCGAAGTGGCCGGCGTCGGGGCCCGCGAGGAGGAGCTCCGGGAGGCGGGACGGGCGTACGCCACCCGAACGTACGAGTACGGCGACACCGCCCGCGGGAGCGCGATGAAGGCCGACGGCTTCGTGAAGGCGATAATCGATCCCGATGGCGAGATCCTCGGCTGTCACGTCGTCGGCCCGGAGGCGTCGAACCTGATCCAGGAGGTCGTCGTGGCGATGACGGCCGGCACCGGGACGGTCCGGGACATCCGGGAGGCGATCCACGTCCACCCGGCGCTCTCGGAGGTCGTCCAGCGAGCGTTCTCCGGGCAGTTCACGCGCGGCGACGTGAACGGGCACGACCCCGGTCACGCGAACTGATTCGCGGGCCGAGGGCGCCCCGGAGTATATAAAAGGCGCCCGTGCCGACGACGGCGTCACACGCCCGCGGATGGGATATGATGGCCGGCGGCCTATCGGAAACCGCAATGTCGAAAACAGCAGTCGTCATCCTCGCAGGCACAGACACCCACGCCGACGTCGGCCGCCTCGTGAACGGCCTGGAAACCGCCAAGGAGTTCGCCGAGAACGGCGACGACGTGACCCTCATCTTCGACGGCGCGGGGACCCAGTGGATCCCCGAGCTCGAGGACGAGGACAGCGACTACCACGAGCTCTACCAGGCGGTGCGCGAGGACGCCGCCGCCTGCGACTTCTGTTCGGGAGCCTTCGGCGTCGCCGACGCGGTGGCCGACGCCGGCGTGGTGACGCTGGACGACCACGACGGCCACCCGAGCATCAGGTCGCTCGTCGACGACGGCGCCGAAGTCATCACCTTTTAAATCCCCATGTCGGCAGCGTCACCGGGGATCGGAAGATCCGGTGGCGCGACCCCGAGTAGTTCGGCCGCGTGGTCCAGCGCCATGTCGAACCCGTAGTACCGCTCCAGTTCGTCGCCGTCGGGCGCCGTTCGTACTTTCACCATCGCGTACCCTTCCCGATTCTGAACCACTGCCGCGGTGCGTCCCGCGTGCCCGAACTCGAGCACCCGCTCCGACTCGGTTTCATAGTAGTGGGCGGTGATGCCGTCCTCCTCCAGCGTCTCGTTCGTCATGGCTCTCCGTGGCAGCTAGCGGTCAGTCGTACTTGTCGGTTTCCGTCGACCCCCCGATCCAGCTCCCGTCCGTCGCGCCCTCCGAAGGTCTTAGGTGTCTGACCGGCTAATAATTCCCATGTCCGAAGCGACCGATCTCGAGGAACTTCGTCGCGGTACTGATCTCGTCAAGCGGGGTTTTGCCCGGATGCAGAAAGGCGGCGTCATCATGGACGTCGTCGACCGGGAGCAGGCCCGGATCGCCGAGGATGCGGGGGCCGTCGCAGTGATGGCCCTCGAGGCCGTTCCTGCGGACATCCGCAAGCGTGGCGGCGTTGCCCGGATGGCGGATCCCGGGGAGATCCGGGAGATCATCGACGAGGTGTCGATCCCGGTCATGGGCAAATCACGCATCGGCCACACGAAGGAGGCGGAGATCCTGGAGACGGTCGGCGTCGACATGATCGACGAGAGCGAGGTGCTCACCCCCGCCGACGACCGCTATCACATCGACAAACGCGAGTTCACCGCGCCGTTCGTCTGTGGGGCTCGGGACCTCGGTGAGGCCCTCCGGCGGATCGACGAGGGCGCGGCCATGATCCGCACCAAAGGCGAGGCCGGAACCGGGGACGTGAACCAGGCCGTCCATCACCAGCGCAACATCAAGGGAGCAATCCGCCAACTCGAAGGAATGAGCCACGAAGAGCGCGAGTCGTGGGCCCGCGAACACGAGGCGCCCGCCGAACTCGTCCACGAAGCCGCAGAGATGGGTCGGCTGCCCGTGGTGAACTTCGCAGCCGGTGGCATCGCGACGCCGGCGGACGCGGCGCTGATGATGCATCACGGTTGCGACGGCATCTTCGTCGGTAGCGGCATCTTCGGTGCCGAGAACCCCGTAGCGATGGGCGAGGCGATCGTCGAGGCGGTCAACAACTGGGACTCCCCCGAGAAACTGGCCGCGATCGCGGAAGGCACCGGTCAGGGCATGCGAGGCGAAGCCAACGTGGATCTCCCCGACGAGGAGCGCCTTCAGGGGCGCGGCGTGTGACCGCGTTTCGTCTCGAACTGCGACCATGAGCCTGACCGCCGGTGTCGTCGCCGTGCAAGGCGACGTAAGCGAGCACGTCGCCGCCATCGAGCGCGCTGGATCTCGCCGCGGAGAGGCGGTCGACGTGCTGGAAATTCGAGGGTCCGGACAGGTTCCCGAGTGTGACGTCCTGTCGCTGCCGGGCGGGGAGTCCACGGCCATCTCCCGATTCGTCCATCGCGAGGGGATCGCACCGGAAATCGTCGATCACGTCACTGCCGGGAAGCCACTCCTGGCGACGTGTGCCGGCCTGATCCTCGCTGCACGGGACGCCCGGGACGATCGGGTGGAGACGCTAGATCTGATCGACGTACGCGTCAACCGGAACGCGTTCGGTCGGCAGAAGGATAGCTTCGAGACGGATCTACGGATCGACGGGCTGGACGAGCCGTTTCCGGCCGTCTTCATCCGCGCTCCCTCGATCACCGACGTAGGCGACGGCGTCGAGGTACTCGCCGAGCACGACGGGCGGGTCGTCGCTGTCCGGGATCCTCCTGTCGTCGCCACGGCGTTCCACCCGGAACTGACCGGGTCCTCTCGGATACACGACCTGGCGTTTTTCGAGTCGGACTCGCTTCGAGGATAACGCGGACGGATACAGTGCGGGCAGTGATTCCGCCATTCCAACGGACGGTATATGTGTCGCAAGCCCGTACCTGCGAGCGATGAGCACTCAAGCCCTCGCACGAACGCACCGGACTACGTAGATGAGCGGTGACGACAACTCCCCACCTCCGGAGAACTCGGATTCGTCCACCCGTGAGGAACCCGAGCTCCGGGGCTCGTTGGGCGAACGGTACTTGCTCGTCGTTGGGCGGTTCGTTCACGGAGTCGAGCTGGCAGCGGCGACCGTTTTCGCCGTGCTCTTCGCGATCGGGGTCGTCGATCTGACGCTCCAGATCCTCGAGGCCGGGAGGTCGGGCAGGATCACCGATCCACTCGTGGTCATCGGCTTCATCGACACCGGACTCCTCCTGCTGATCATCGTCGAGGTGTACCAGACGGTGCTCGCGTACGTGCAAAAGAACGACACCCGACGAATCGTCCAGCTCGTCATCTACACGGGGGTCATAGCGATGGTCCGGAAAGCCATCATCTTTCGAACCGGGGCGTACGACACAGTTGCGGACGCCTTGTTCGCCGCCGGTGCGTACACGATCATCATCTTCGCGCTGGTGGCGCTGCTGTTTGCCGAACGGGTATACGGTGACGACGCTACGCCAGTACTGTAGCGCACGCCGGCGAAATCACACGGGTGCGTGTCATCGAGGGATCCACATCCGCAGGGGGCCACCGACGGGCGACTCAGATTTTGTCGGCGATCCGTTCGACGGCGACGACGAACCGATACAGGAGGTATACCACGAACGCGGACAGGCCCAGGCCGACGACGTAGAACCACATGACGAGCGGAGCCAGGAGGCTCCCCGTGATCACCACCCCATAGAGCACGCTGGCGACGAAGGCGACGAGCACGAGCCCAACCAACCATACGGGAACGTCGAAATCCGCGTCTCCGATCTCCATGTTGACTGCGTTGGAGGCGCTTCCAATATAGGTGGCGTAGGCTCAAACAACTGTTTGCGAGAGGGCCACGGAGGTGTCGTTCGCGTCGCCTCCGGTTCCACGAACTGAGATCTTAGTGGCCGGGAAACCACAGCGGTGAAAACCACGGCCGCGCTCGCAACGCGAGCGCTCGAGGCCCCGTTAAAACGGGGGGAGGTACAAGACATTTATCACGCCGTCGCATACCCACCCGTGGATGCTACTGATCCTCTGTGTCGACCTCGACGACGACCTCGGCCGGAAGACGGGAGTGGGAACCCCCGTCATCGGCCGCGACGAGGTCGAACGCGCCGCGGTCGCGCTCGCGACGGTCGATCCGGAGGACTCCGACGTCAACGTGCTGTTTCAGGGCGTCCACCTCTACGACGACCTCGTCCACCGGGAGGAGCAGGAGGTCGAGGTGGCCGCCGTCACCGGCACCGAGGGGAAGGACGTCGCCGCGAACCGCGCCGTCGGCCGCGAGATCGATCGCGTCCTCGCCGAGCTGGAGACCGGCGAGGAGGTCCACGCCGTCGTCATCACGGACGGCGCACAGGACGAGTCAGTGCTACCGGTGATCCGGTCACGGATGCCGATCGACGGCGTTCGCCGGGTGGTCGTGCGCCAGGCGCAGGACCTCGAGTCGATGTACTACACCATGAAGCAGGTGCTCGCGGACCCGGAGACCCGCGGCACCGTCCTGGTCCCGCTGGGGATCCTGCTCTTGATCTACCCGTTCGTCGTGATCGCCGGCCAGTTCGACGTGGGCGGGGCGATCGTGCTGGGGCTCATCTCCGCCCTGCTCGGACTGTACTCGCTGTTCCGCGGCCTCGGGTTAGAGGAAACCATCGACGCAATCGCCGAGCGGATCCGATCCGGCCTGTACGCGGGCCGGGTGACGCTCATCACCTACGTCGTCGCGCTCGCCCTGCTCGTGGTGGCGGGCGTCCAGGGCTACGGGACGATGACCGCCGTCGACGAGGTCGTCGAGACGGCTCCCCGGGGGATCGCGCTCGCGGCGTTCGCCCACGGCGCGATCCAGTGGATCGCCGCCGCGGGGATCACCTCCAGCCTCGGGCAGATCACCGACGAGTACCTCGCCGGCCAGTTCCGGTGGCGGTATCTCAACGCTCCCTTTTACGTGATCGCGATCGCGGTCGTCGTGTTCGCGCTCTCCGGGTTCTTCCTCCCGGAGACCGCGGGCGTCACCTCCGTCACCCTCTCCCAGCTCGCACTCGCGCTCACCGCCGGGACGCTGCTGGGCGTGCTGTCGACGCTCACCTTCGCGGTCGCGGAGTCCCGGTCGCCCCCGCCGGCGAGGCCGGCCTGATAATGACTGTTGTGGGCCGTTACCGGACGATCGGCGGCCCGGTTCGCCGATCGACAGGTAAATCGCTCCAACAGACATTATGAGAAGCGGCGCCGCCGCTCCAGGGGAGTGTGAGCGGCTGAGGGGAGTAAGCCCCCTTCTGTTCGTCCCGACATTCGGCTGAGCGTCCGCGCCGCGGCCAGACTACCAGTCCGGCGGCGGAGCCGCCGGGTGGCGCGGACTTGCACCGGCGAGGATTCGCCGTTCCATCCGTTCCCGATCGTCGTTTCGCGGGGGACGCCGCCATGGGCGGCGTAACGCCCCGCAACCCTCGGTGGGTTAACTCCCTTCCCTTGCGGGTCGGTTCGCACGCCCGCGATTCGCCGCGGGTGCCGTGGGCCGCCGGAGGCGGTCCCACGCACCTCATCGGTCGGATCGGGGGGTCGCGTTTCTGTTCCAGAGCCAGCCGTCTCCGACTCCGGGCTTGTGCCCGGTCGCCCGTCCGGCCGGTGGGGGGACTTTCCTCATGGCCGGCGCGGCCGGCCACGGGGGTCGGGCTCCCTCTGCCGGGTGAACGTAGGGCCCCCACGCGATTAAGCGTTCGGTCGCGTCCCGAACCGTTCCGACGCGCCCCGAACCGTCCGAAAGCTCCCGGGCGCGTCCCGGATCCCCTCGCCGGCCATTCGACGGTCTTTTGTGAAGTCCGGCGATATCGCTGGGTATGGCATTCGACGAGGAGGTTCGCCGGAAAGCGATCGTCTCCGTTCTCGCCGTCGCGGTTTTCCTCGTGGCGCTTGCCGGGGTCGGCATCGCCTTCGACGGCGGCGACGGGCTGAGCGGTCCGGGTGCCCTGGCGATCGTCGGTCTGCTCGTGGGTTTCGTCTTCCTGATGGCCGCGGTCGGATTCTACCTCGACCGGAACGAGTGATCACCCGTCCGCCGTGGAGCGCCAGTCGGTTATCTCGTCCGCGTCGGCGTTTTCGACCCGCGTTTCGTAGTAGGCGAGCGGGTGGGACGCGACCTTCCAGTGATCGTCCTCGTTGTGACAGATCCCGTACGCCGACAGCGTCTCGCACGACGGCGGCGGGTACTGCGAACCGGTCTCGTCGCGGAGGTACTCGAGCTGGTACCGGAGCGGCTCCGCGTCCAGCGAGGTGTCGCCACAGAAGGCGACGATCTCGTCGGCGGACATCCCGATGCCGGCCAGAAACGCCATCAGCGAGAAGCTCTCCACCCGCGACAGCTCCGCCCCGCGCTCCGCCTTCTCGACGAGGTTCCGGAGGCACGGCGGGAACAGCGCGGGCGCGACGACGTCGACGTCGTGGACGCGCGTCCTGTCGGACAACAGTCGCCGGAGATCGGCCACCTGCGGCTCGAGTTCCGCGGCGAGCCCCCCTTCGGCGGGGAGTTCGAACGGGAGTCCCGCGGCGACCCGGTCGCGGATCGCCGTCTCGAGCAGGTCGAACAGCTCATCGCGGGTGACCCGAACCGAACCGTCGGCGAGTTCGCGGGAAACGAGTCGCCACTCGCGGCCCCAGTCGGTAGAGGCCAGCGAGAGGTACGCGCCCACCCCGATCCGGTACCACTCCTCGCCGCGTCCCCTGACCGGTCCTGTCGACCGTCGCGTCGCGGCTCCGCCCCCGACTCCGGGCGATTCGGGATCTCGCTCGGCACGCACCTCGTCCCCGAGACCGAACTCGGTCAGCACGTCCGCGAACTCCAGGCTCGTCGTTCCGGTGGAGCGGAGTTCGTCGACCCTGTCGACGTCCTCGCGGATCCGCTCGATCGCCGTCGACGCCTCGGCCGCGGCGTACTTGTCGATCGCGGCCGGCGAGTCCAGAAGCGACACCAGGATTCGCGCGATCGGGTACGACAGCAGTTCCGTCTCGACGCCGACGTCGTCGGCCTCCGGCTGGACAGTTCCCTCCAGTAACGCGCGTTCGACGCGCTCGCGGGCCCGTTCGACGGCGGGAGCGCCGCGGGAAACGAGGGCGGGAAGGGAGACGTCGGCTGCCTCGACCGCCTCGCGGGCGGACTCGAAGAACGGATACCTCGCGTCCAGCCGGTTCATCGCCTCGGGCTACCGACCGACGGAGAATAAGCCCGGCGGTCGCGGGGAGAACCGCGGCGGACGGCGGCGAGGCGGACGTCGCCGGCGGTCGACCCCCCGGTAACGGTCCGCAACCGTCGCTGTCACTGGATGTGACCTTCCTCCCGGAGCTGGTCGGCCTCGGACTTCTCGTAGCGCCAGGTCACGTCCGCCTTCTCGTCCTGCCAGTCCCACGGCTCCACGAGCACGATGTCCCCCTCCCGGATCCAGATCCGCTTTTGCATCCGACCGGGGATACGGGCCGTGCGTTCGACTCCGTCGGCACAGCGCACCCTCACGCGGTTCGCTCCGAGCATGTTGGTGACCTCCGCGAACACCTCGTCGTCGTCCGGCATCCGGAGGTCTCGTCGCCCCTCGTTTTCGCCCATGTCGGTGGGAAATTAGACTCCCGACAATTAAAGAGCATGGGGTTCTCGCCGCCACGACCGCCGGTTGCAACCCGGGCGTCGAGAACGGAATCGACATCGAGACCGGAACCGTTACTGGACGTCGGCGTCCATCCCGGCGTATGCTCGACACGCTCGGAACCGAGGGACTCCTCGGCGTCGGACTGATCGTCTTCGCGATAGCGCTTTTGACCTGGCACGACCCGATCGTGGGCGCCGGCGTGATGATCCTCGTGGCGGGGACTGCGCTGATCGCCCGCAGCGTCGCAACGAGCGTCATGAGCCTGTTCGGCATGACGTGACGGCGACCCTGTTCGGCACGAGGTGAGTCGTTCCGAACGCGGCGAACGGCCTCCGGGAATCGCTACTCCGAGCCGGTCGAAAGCGTGACCGCGAGTTCGGTCTCGTTCTCGATGTTGTCGCTCACGGGACAGCGTCGCTCGATCGCCGCCAGCCACTCCTCGAGCGTCTCCTTGTCGGCGTCCGCCTCGACGTCGACCGTCACGTCGAATCCCTGGAACCCGGCGCGCGCGTCGACGTCCTCCCCCAGATAGATCCGCGGGTCGTAGCTCGCCTCGATAGACACCTCCAGACTGTCGACGTCGAGATCCATCTCCCGGGCCACCTGGCTCCCGGTGGAGTTGATGCAGGCGGCGTAGGAGCCGAGCAGGTGGTGGAGCGGACTCCCGTCGGCGCCGATCGTGAACTCCCCGTCGCCGGTGTCGATCGTCATCCGCTTGGGGCTGAGCCGCGTGCCGGTGACGGTCTTCGTCGACAGTTCGGGGTCGGAATCGTCGTTCTCTGTCATCGGCCGCCGCTACGCCGCCGGAACCAATATAGGCACTGGTGTTCTGTCCGACCGCCGTTCCGAGACCGAACGCTGGGGGAGTCCGTCCCGGTTCGCCTCGTCGACGACTCCTGTTTCGCCCGTTTGGAAACCGGTTTATCACCCCGGGAAAATACCCCTCTACATGATCGTTCCCGGCTCCAGCTCCCAGGCGCTCGCGTCGGCGCTCTCCGCGGTAACCGGGCTCCCGCTCGCGACGCCGACGTACGACCGGTTCCCGGACGGCGAACTCCTCGCCAGCGTCCCGGAGTTCGACGCCACGCGAGCGGTCGTCGTCGCGGCGACGCCCGACAACGACGCCTACGTCGAGCTCCTCCAGCTCCAGGACGCCGTCCGCGAGGCGGGCGCCTCGTCGGTGACGACCGTCGTACCGTACATGGGCTACTCCCGACAGGACGAGGCGTTCAAGCCCGGCCAGCCGGTCTCTGCCCGCGCGGTGGCCCGCGCGGTCTCGACGGGAACCGACCGGGTCGTGCTCGTCAATCCGCACGAGCCCGAGATCGCCTCGTTCTTCGACGTTCCCTGCGAGACTGTCGACGCGGCCGGCCGGCTGGCGGAGCCGCTGCCCGCCGACCTGGAGGATCCGCTGTTCATCGCCCCCGACGAGGGCGCGGTCGACCTCGTGGCGACCGTCCGGGACGGCTACGGGCGGGGCGAGACCTCCCACTTCGAGAAGACGCGGGACTACGACACCGGCACGGTCGAGGTCACCCCGGGCGACGCGTCGGTCGCGGGTCGGGACGTCGTCGTTGCCGACGACATCATCGCCACCGGCTCGACGATGTGCGACGCCGTCGGGGTGCTGCTCGATCGGGGGGCCTCGCGCGTGTTCGTCGCGAGCGTTCACCCGCTGCTCGTCGGGAACGCGTTCGCGAGGCTCTCGAGCGCCGGGATCGACCGGCTCTACGGCACCGACACCGTGGAACGTCCCGTCTCGACGGTCACTGCCGCGCCGGCGATCGCACCAGCCGTCGAACGCGAGGAATGACCTCGGAGACGCCGAGCGCGTAGATCCCGACGTACAGCGCGAGAAGGCCCGCGGCGCCGAACCAGGCGGCAACCGAGAGCTGTCCGCCGGAGAACGCGCCGAACGCGAGGGACTCGAGGTGCGCTCCCAGAACTGAGAACGCCCCCGCGCCGACGGTCGCCAGCAGGAACTCGACGAGCTCCGAAAGGTTCGCCGCGATCGCTTCGTCCATATCCTCCGTGGAGCGATCACCGGGTGTACGTCTTTCGGTTTCCGGAACGCATTCGAAACCGATTTGCCTCCCCCCCGTCGACGCACCCACATGGCCGGACGCTACGGCGAACTGAACTACGGACGGTTGGTCAAGGGGGGCGTCGCCGTCGGTGCGGCCCTGTTCCTTCTCGGCGTCGCCGGCGAACTGATCGGACGGACGATGCTGGGAGGGATATCGGAGTTCCAAGACACCCTCTTCGTCGCGTTAGAGTTCCTCGGCCCGACGCTCGCGCTCGGGGCGGTGCTGGTGTTCGGCGTCGCCATGCCGCTCACCGAGTGAGCCGCGCTCCCCGTCGAAGGCGGGTGACGGGCGCCGATCGACAGAAGTTTCAAGCCGGCGCCGGGCGACGGATCGATCATGAGCGACGAGACCATCTTCGACAAGATCATCGCCGGCGAGATCCCGGCCCGGATCGTCCACGAGACCGACACGACGCTCGCGTTCCTCGACGCGCATCCCCTCGCGCCCGGGCACACGCTCGTCATCCCAAAGGAAGGGTACGCCCGCCTCCGCGAGGTTCCCCCGTCGCTGTCGGCGGACCTGTTCGCCGCCGTCCGGGAGCTTGCCCCTCGAATCGAGGACGCGGTCGACGCCGACGCCACCACGATCGGGGTCAACGACGGTCCCGCCGCCGGGCAGGAGGTGCCACACGTTCACGTCCACGTCGTTCCGCGCTTCGAAGGTGACCGCGGCGGTCCGGTCCACGAGGTCGTGGGGACGCCTCCGGACCTCTCCGACGAGGAGCTCGACGGCATCGCCGAGTCGATCCGGGACGCCGACTGAGCCGGATGTTCGGCTCGCTCGGTTACGTCGTCTCCGTCGCGGTGGCGTTCCTGCTCGCGGCGATGTTCGGCCCGGTCTTCCTCAACGTCCGGCTCCGCCGGACCCGGGAACCCACCGACGCGGAGGAGTCGCAACTGGACCGTCGGTGCGAGTCGGCCGGCCTCTCCCCCGACCGCTCGTTCGTGGTCGAGACGGTCGGCGAGGCCTCGGTCGACGTGAAACTCGTCGGGGTTCCGGGGTACCGGGTGCTGTTGCTCACCGACTACGCGCTGGAGTCGCTGGACGACGACGTCCTGACGGGACTGCTCGCGGCCGAAGGCGGCCGCGGGGACACCTACTACGCCGAGTTCCGCGCGGTCGCCGTCGCGAGCGTGATCGGCCTGCTCGCGGCGACGTTCGCGGGGTTCGTCGGATTCGACCGGGGACTCGCCCTCGTGGGGGGCGTCTCGCTGCTCGCGTTCGCGATCGGACGCCGGATCCAGTACCGCGCCGACGCGGTCGCCGCCGAGCGGGTCGGCGCCGACGCCGTCGCGGACGCGTTCCAGGCAATCGCGGACCTCCGCGGCGTCGAGCCGGAAACCGGCTCCTGGCGGACCCTCTTCGAGGTCCAGCCGCCGCTCGGCGATCGCATCGCCCGACTGCGTAGCCGGTCGCCGTGAACGGACGGCGAACGGCCGGTCGATGGATCCAACCCCGCCTCCGGCGTGATCGAGAGCGGGCGCACCCCCGGTCGCGGTACAAAAAAGTCGGGGGAAGGATCGGGCGGCGCACCCCGCGTGGTTGACAGTCTTGTACAGCAACCGGGTTCAAGTACCAATCCTTTACCGTCTCGAGCGCGTTTGTTACTCATGTACACGAGAACCGATCGGTCAACGGAACACCCCCATCCCGGCCGGCCATGAACGGGAGTACCGACGCCGGGATCGATCGGCGACGCGCGCTCAAACTCGGCGCCGGCGTCGCCGGACTCGGCGTCGTGGGCTACGCATTTCGTGGCGGCGACGCCGGAACGGCGGTGGCCGATCCGGAGCCCGAGTACGGCGAACCCGACAGGACCTACCGCCTGACGGCGAGCGAGAACGACGTCGCGATCGGCGGTGCCGACGCCACCGACGGCTGGACGTACGACGGAACGTATCCCGGTCCGGAGATCAGGGCGGTCGAGGGCGAGCGCGTTCGGGTCGTCGTCGAGAACGACCTTCCCGAGGAGACGACGGTCCACTGGCACGGAATGGCACTCAGGGGAGACAACGCGATGGACGGCGTCCCCGGCGTCACCCAGGAAGCCATCGCCCCCGGCGACGAGTTCGTCTACGAGTTCGACGCCGAGCCCGCCGGGACGCACTGGTACCACAGCCACGTCGGGCTCCAGCTGGACCGGGAGCTCCTCGGCCCGCTCGTGATCGAGGAACGGGAGCCGCACGTGGAGTACGACGCCGAGCACACGCTGATACTCGACGAGTACCTCCCGTCGAAACCACGCGTCGAGTCCGTCCGCGTCGGCATGGGCGGCTCCGTCCCCGGAGCGCCGCCGGCCGAAGGAACGCTCGTGAACGGGGCCCTCCCGAACGATCCGGTCGAGTTCGGGATCGAGGAGGGCGAACGCGTCCGGCTTCGCCTCGTCAACGCGGCGGCGGCCACGACGTACGCGTTCGGAATCGAAGGACACGAGATCACGGTCACTCACGCCGACGGCCCGCCGGTCGAGCCGGTGGCGGTCGACGTGCTGGAAATCGGGATGGGGGAGCGCTACGACGTCGTCATCGAGGGAACGGACCCGGGACGGTGGCCGATACGGGTGTCACCGGTCGACTCGGGCGCTCCCGGCGGGGGTGCGCTCCTCGCGTACGACGGTGCGACGGGCGGAGTCGACCGGAAATCGATCGGTTCGCGCCGCCTCCATTATTCCGACCTCCGTTCCCTGGACGCAGCACCGGAACTCGGCGACACGCCGGACCTGACCGTCGATATGGAGCTCGCGGCTGGAAGGATGATGGGGGGGATGATGGGCAATTCCGGCGACGAAGGGGGATGGACGATCAACGGACAGGCGTATCCGGACGCCGATCCGATCCGGATCGAGCGCGGCGATCACGTCCGATTCCGAATGAGGAACCGGAGCCCGATCCGTCACCCGATGCATCTCCACGGACACCACTTCCAGGTCGGGGACGCCCTCAAGGATACCGTCGTCGTGCCCGGGCACATGGGACGAGTCGACGTCGACTTCGTGGCCGACAACCCGGGAGACTGGTTCTTCCACTGTCACCACCTGTACCACATGGACACCGGGATGGTACGCGTCGTTCGGTACGGGTAGCCGCCGTCGTCACGACCCACTAGCTGCGACGATCGGCGAACGCGAGAAATCAGTCCGCGCCGTGTTTCGGGCCGAATCGGCAGTCGAGACACTGCCACGACTGCTGTTTGTACGCGAGCGTTCCGCCGCAGCTCGGACAGCGGTACGTCTCTTCCGTTCGCGATCGCTCTTTGGACCGGGACTTTGCTGTCATCAGGTCGAACTAGGCTACCGAGAACGCTTAACAGCGGTTCTTATTTTATGGCCATTATATAAGGCAGATAATACTGAGGAAGGGCGTCGCGGTCGCAGAGGTGTGCGGATTGTGAACCTCGCAAGCGAGCTTCCCTCGCCGGCTCGCGGCTTCGCCGCTCGCCGTTTCGAGGCGCTCACGTCGTTCGCGCCTCGCTATCGCTCGCCGGTTCGTATGGGCTCGCGCGGATTTGAACCGAGTGGAGACGGTCCGGGCCTGCGGCGCTTCGCGCCGTTCCGGGCTGCGACTCCCCGGATTCAAATCCGCTCCACAGAAACTCACGCACTGCTCACTGCGTTCGCAGGCGTGATGGGCTCGCGCGGATTTGAACCGCGGTCAACGGCACCCAAGGCCGCAAGTATACCAGGCTAACCCACGAGCCCCTACGTGGAATGACGCCACCCAGCGGTGTAAAACGTTTCGTTCAGCCAGTCCGTCGGCGTCCCCGGATCGTGGCCGCCGGCTCGTTCCCGCCCACGATTCGACCGTTCCCCGATTGCACCGCTCACGGGACCGCACAGCCGCCGGGAGGACACACGCCCCAGATTGCGGCGATGCCCAGCGTCGTCACGACCGCCAGCAGCAACTGGAGCGGGCCGCCGACCCGGGCGAAGTCCGAAAACCGGTAGCCGCCGGGACCGTACACCATCAGGTTCGTCTGGTAGCCCACGGGCGTCATGAACGCCGTCGATGCCGCGAACGTCACCGCCAGCACGAACGAGAAGACGTTCGCCCCGATCGCCGCCGCGGCGTCGAACGCCACCGGGATCATCAACACGACGCTCGCGTTGTTGCTGACGAGGTTCGTCAACACCGCAGTGACGAGGTAGAACACCCCGAGCAACACGATCGGCTCGTAGCCGCCGGCGGCCGAAAGCACCGTCGCGGCGAGCCACTCCGCGCCCCCGGTGCGCTCCATCGCGACGCCCAGCGGGATCACGCCGGCGAGCAGGAAGATGACGTTCCAGTCGACCGCCTCGTACATCTCGTTGGGCTTCAGACAGCCGGTGACCACCATCGCGACCATCCCCGCGAGGGCGGTCAGGACGATGGGGAACGGGGTGAACGCCGCGCCGAACACGACCGCGCCGACGATCCCGACCGCGACCGGGGTCTTCTCCTGTCTGTACTGGGGGCGGTCGATGTCGCCGGCCACGACGAACGCCCGGTTCCTCGCGAGCCGTCCGACCGTCTCGTCGCTCGCCTGGAGCAGCAGCGTGTCGCCGCCGCGGAGCGGGCGCTCGTCCATCCGTGCGTGGATGATCTCCTCGCCACGCCGGATCGCCAGCACCGTCGCGTCGTACCGGTGCCGGAAGCTCAGCGTCTCCAGCGTCTCGCCGACGATTCCGCTATCGGGAGTGATCACGACCTCCACGAGGCGCTGTTCGGTCTCGGTTTCGATGTCGGATTCCCCTTCCTCGACCCGGAGCTGCGTGTCGTCGACCTCCGCGTCGGGCGCGAGCGTCAATCCCTCCGTCTCGATGAGTTCGATCAGGTTGTCCTGGTCGGTCCGGAGGACGAACACGTCCCCGGCGCGAACCTCCTTCCGCGCCAGCGGTTCGGTGAACGCATGTTCCCCGCGGACGAGCTGCACCAGGTCGACGTCGATGTCCACCTCCTCGAAGCACTGCGCGACGGTCTTGCCGACGAACGGCGACTCCCCGGTGACGACGACCTCCGTGAGGTACTGGGTCATCTCGAACTCCTCGGTGAGCTCCTCCCGCGGTTTGATCCGCTCGGGGACGAGAAGCGGGCTCGCCACGAAGAGATAGAGGCTCCCCACCGCCAGCACGAGCAGGCCCAGCGCGGTGAACTCGAACATGCCGAACGGCGTGGTCTCGGCTCCGCCGATCCGATCGTACACGTCGGAGGCGAGGATGTTCGTCGAGGTGCCGATCAGCGTGAGCGTGCCGCCCATCATGGACGCGAAGGACAGCGGCATCAAAAGCGTCGAGGGCGACGTCCGCGTCCGGTTGGCGATGTTGGTCACCATCGGGATCATCACCGCCACGACCGGCGTGTTGTTGACGAAGCCGGCCGAGCCGCCCGAGAGGCCGATCACCGCCGCGAGCTGGCGTTTCGCGTCGTCGCCGGTCCACTCCACGATCCGTTCGCCGATCGTCCGCACCACGCCGGTCCGCCGAACCCCCTCGCTCAATACGAACATCGCCAGCACGGTGATGGTCGCGGGCGAGGCGAAGCCGGCGATTGCGTCGGCGGGCGTGATCGTCGTGTACGGTTCCAGGACCGCGAGCGTCACGAGGAGGGCCACCGCCGTGACGTCGATCGGCACCGGCTCGGTCACGAACAACACGAGCGCGAGCGCGATCACCGCGAAGACGACGAGCATGTTCGGGGCGACCGCCGGCACTCCGGCGAGCAGCGGGTGGACAGTCGGCCCCGCGGCTCCGGTGCCTGGACCGGCCCCGGCCAGGATCGAGTGAAGCGACGCGACCGGACGAAGCGACGCGATCGGTGTCCCGAGAACCACGACGAATACCTCGACGGTGGCGGACAAAAAGCTTGGAGGTCGGAGGGCGCGCCGGCCGTCCGGCGGGATCCTGCCGAGCGCCCGGGTGCGACGGCGCTAGAACTCCTCTTCGGTCAGTTCGAGGTCGGCGACCAGGTCGTAGGGGTCGGTCCCCGCCCTGATCCCGTCGAGGATCCGGAACGCCTCGTCGGGGGCCAGGAAGTGTCGCGTCACCGCCCGGCCCAGCGGCGTCGGGGAGAAGCCGTCGATGAACTCCCACTCGAGCAGCTTGCCGACCGCGTGTTTCGTCGGCACCTCCCCGACCATCTGGTCGTTGAGGCGCTTCGCGTTCCGGCCGGCGACGGTGACGTTCGCGAGCGTCTCCTCGACGGCCGCCCGCTCGTCGTAGGTCGCGATCACGTCCTCCATCTCGCCTTTCAGCAGCCGGAACGCCACCTCGTCTTCGGTCCCCTCCATCGAGTTGTGGTACGCGCAGTCGGGCTCGACCAGGAGGTACACCCGCCCGCGATCGTGGTAGTCGGGGCGGCCCGCCCGCCCGAGCATCTGCTCGAACTCCTGCACCGAGAGCCACTCGATCCCCATCGCCAGCGAGTCGAAGATCACCTGCGAGGCGGGGAAGTCGACACCGGCCGCCAGCGCCGCCGTCGTGACGACCGCGGCCAGGTCCTGCTCCCCGAACTGTTTTTCGACCCGCTTGCGGCGGCGGTAGTCCAGCCCGGCGTGGTAGGGGGCCGAGGAGTACTGCAGTTTCCGCGAGACCTCGTGACACCGGCGACGGGAGTTGGTGAACACGATCGTCTGGCCGCGGTAGCCCTTCGAGGACTTCGTGTCGAACTCGCGTTTCACCAGCCGGTCGATTATCCGCACCTTCTCCCGGCCGTCGGCGAACGTGACGTGGCGCTCGATCGGCACGGGCCGCTCCTCGAACTCGATCAGGGTGGCCCGGAGCTTCCGGGCCAGCTCCTCCGGGTTGCCGACCGTCGCCGAGAGGAACACCCACTGCGCCGGCGAGTCGTTCGCGGTCTCGGCGTAGTACCTGAGCCGGGAGATCAGCCCGTCGAGGCGGTGGCCCCGTTCGGGCTCCTTGAGCGTGTGGATCTCGTCGATGACGACGGTGCCGACCTCGCCCAGGTCCCGCCCCGTCCGGAGGGCGTGGTCGACGCCCTCGTAGGTGCCGACGATGACGTCGGCGTCCGGATCGAACCGCGTCCCGTCGTCGTTGATCCGCGAGGCGCCCACCCGGATGGTGACGTCGACGAGGTGGCCGTACCTGTCCCGGAAATCCTCGTACTTCTGGTTGGCGAGCGCGACCAGCGGCACCAGAAACAGGAGTTTCCCCTCCCCTTTCAGCGCCCGATCGATCCCCGCCAGTTCGCCCACCAGCGTCTTCCCGGTCGCGGTCGCGCTGACGACCAGCTGGTCGCGGCCCTCGAGGAGCCCGTTGCGAACCGACAGCGACTGCACCGGGAGCAGCGTCTCGAACCGCTCGGCGGTGAGCTCCCGCAGCTCCGGGTGGACGTCCAGGTCCCCGGTCCGGACCGGGTCGACGTCGTCGACGGTCGCGGACACCTCGTCGAACTTGGTGAGCTCGGGATCGAGCCCGCCCTGCAGGAGGTTCTCGATGCGCTCGAGGTCCCGGGTCTCCAGCAGGAGCTCCTCGAGTCGCTCTTTGGCCGCGCCCGTGAACGCACCCCGGTAGGCGAGCTCGCGTTCCAGTTCCTCGCGGGCGCAGTCGGGACAGATCTCCTCGTGTTCGGTCGCGATGGCGGTGTCGGCGGTGATCGGGCGGTACCGGCCCGCGTTCGCACACCGGCGGCAGGTCCGGACGACGCTCGCCTCGAGCTGGTAGCCCTCGAGCAGCTCGCGGAGCTCCGCGCGGCCGGCCCGGGACGTCTGCTCGGAGATGCGGATGCGTTCGGCGCGCCTGGCGAGTTCGACGAACTCGTCCGGGGAGCGCGGCTCCCGCTGGCTGTCCCGGAGCACGAGGAACTTGCCGGGGCGGGGACCCGCGGAGGTATCCTTGGTCTGCAACACGCCGCGGAAGCGCCGCTTCCCGTCGCGGCGGACGACGACGGTGTACTCGTCGCCCGT
Source organism: Haloferacaceae archaeon (assembly GCA_036625675.1). Taxonomy (GTDB): domain Archaea; phylum Halobacteriota; class Halobacteria; order Halobacteriales; family Haloferacaceae; genus Halalkaliarchaeum. The sequence continues at coordinate 1,899 of JAZKTH010000024.1, read as the reverse complement.
CTCGTGCAAGAACAGCGTCTCGACGTCGAGGACCTGCTGCGACACGATTTGCGGGCCCTACGTGAGTCGGGTACTTCAGCGATTCGTTGCAGAGCGGGCGGATCCCGGGCCGGTGTGAAACGGTCGATCCGGAGGTCGGTGGGCAATGCTGGACGGGGCGGAGGGGAGGGCGATCACTCGGCGCGGTCGACGTCGATCTGTTCGCGGAGGGCGGAGAGCTCGTCGGACTCCGCGAGCTCCTCCAGGCGCTCGCGGAAGTGCTCCTCGCAGAGGCCGACGCGGACGCTGTCCTTCTCCGCGGCGTATGCGGCCTCCCGGTCGCAGTAGTGGCAGCGCATACTCGGAAGTAACGTCCGTTCGGATTTAAGCGTTGGCAAGCTGTGCGCCGGGGTCAATCGCCGTCCGTCAGGCGCCGTTTCACGGGGGCGAACGCGTCGGCGTCGAGCCCGGCCCGCCCGAGGTCGCTCCCGTGGGCGTCGCTGCCCCCCGTCGCGAGCAGCCCGTTCCGCCGGCGCGCGTCCGCAACTGCGGCCGCCCCCTCCCCGTCCGGATCCACGCCCGCCTCGTAGGGGTAGTACACCTCGACGGCGTCCACTCTCGGCGCGAGCGACAGCGCCGCCTCGGGATCGCCGTACCGGAGAGGGTGCGCCAGCCCGACCAGGCGGGCCGACTCGCGCAACAGCGCCGCGCCGCGCTCGAAGGCGGGGACGTTCCGGGCGACGAAACACGGCCCGTCGTCTCCGATCAGTTCCTCGAAGGCGTCCTCGTAGCCGTACGGCGCGTCGCTTTCGGCGATCGCCCGCGCGACGTGGGGGCGCCCGACGCCCTGCTCGAGCGACACGTCGAGTTCCACGCCCAGTTCGCCCTCGACCCGGCGAACGATCTCCCGGCCGCGCTCGATTCGGTCCCGCTGGATCCGGTCCAGTTCGGCCCGGAGTTCGGCGGTCGGCTCGACGGCGTACCCGAGCAGATCGACGCGGAACCGCTCCGCGCCCTCGACCGCCGGGGACGCCTCCACGCGGAGTTCGATCCCGCGGACGAGGGAGATCCCGTCCCGCCGCTCGATCGGCGCGGACAGGTCGGGGTGGAGGCGGTCGTGATCCGTGATCGCCACCCACGAGACGCCCGCCTCGCGCGCTGCCGCCGGGACCGCCCCGAGTTCGAGCTGACCGTCGGAGGCGGTCGTGTGCACGTGGAGGTCGGCGACCGGGGCGTCCCGGTCGGGCTCCGGTCCGTCGCGTTCCATTCGCGACACGGTTGCGCGTTCGGAGGTATGAATCCGCCGATCGTTCCCCGCTCCGGTCGTTCCCCGCTCCGGTCGTTCCCCGCCAGCTATATTTCGGAGCCGGGAGACCTCCGACCGTGGACCCCGACGACCTCCGCGGGGAAGTCGTCGACTGGGTCGAGGACGGGATCCTCACCCGCGAGCAGGCTCGAGCGATCCTCGCCCGGTACGACGTCGACCCTCCCGAACGCCTCCGCGACTCGGACGACGCCGCCGAGGGGAGCGAGCGCTCCCGCATCGTCACCGCGATCGCGCTGATGGGCGGGCTGCTCGTCACCGCCGGGATCGGCCTGTACGTGGCCACCGCCTGGGACGACATCCCGCGGCTGGTCCGGGCGATCGTTCTCCTGGGCGTCCCGGCCGGCGGCTTCCTCGCGTCGGCCAGGCTGCTGTCCCGGGAGCGTCCGCGCGTGGGCCACGGCGTCTGGTTCGCCAGCGCCGCCTTTGTCGGCGTCACGACGTTCCTGCTCGTGGACATGTACGCCCCCGGCGCGGAGCCGACGTGGCCGCTGCTCGGCTGGACGGCGGTCGCGGTGGTCGCCGGTCACGGCTATCCCTCGCGGCCGACGACCGCGCTCGGGCTGCTGCTCTCGGGTGCGCTCGCGTTCGATGTC
>JAZKTH010000191.1:0-3756 GCA_036625675.1 Haloferacaceae archaeon | reverse complement strand
CAGCGCCGACAGCGTCGCGTCCAGATCCATCAGTTCGGGGTTTCCGGAACTCGTGAGCTGTCTGAGCGTCAGCGGCGCGCCGAACAGTAGCGCGTCGTAGTCCTCGCTTCCGGCGTAGTCGACGTCGCCCGCCCGGGCCATGTGGGCGCACTGCGCCTCCCCCTCCGCGGGAGCCTCGACGTACGGGACGTCGAGGCGGTCGAGGAGACCGCGCGTGGTCTCCTGAATGCGGTCGGTGAGCCGCTGGGTGCGCGCCTCCAGGCGAGCCGCGGCGAGCGCGTCCCCTCGTTCACGGGCGTCCTTCAGACGATTTTCGGCGGATTCCCGTTGCTCCCGGCGGCGTTCCACCTCGTCGCTTTTGAGGTCGGTGACCCCGCCGTCGAACACGAACACGGGCGTCAGACCGTGTTCGAAGAACTTCGGAAGCCCCTGAACGATCCCGATCAGGTTGGCCACCTCCTCTCCGTCGGAGGTGGTGTACGCGGCCTCGTCGGTGAACTTCACGGTGGTCGTGAGATACCGGTACAGCCAGTTGTGGGCGTCGACGGCGACGAGAGTTCCGTCCAGGTCCTCGAACGGAACCTCCCTGATCGACGCGAGGGTTCTGAGATCCGCGTTTCCCATCGGTGCCGCTTGGGGCGCGCGAGTTTTGAAGCCACCGGGTCGGGTCTTCCCGATCGGGAGCGGCGCGAAAACGGTGGCAGGAGTGCGGCGTCACGCGGCAATCGCCACTCGAGTGCAGGGGCTTCGGGGCGACGGACCCATCCTCCCGGGTGAGCTCGTTCCGGCCGACCCGATAGACGGACCGGCTGCGCAACGGCGCGTGGATCTCCGACCCGTCGTGACGCCGCCATCGGAAGGCGTCCGCGATTATATATAAACTCTCCCGTCAGATTATCAACTCGGATACTGTCCCGGTACCGGCCTACGACTCCCAGTATCAGCCGGGGATCGTCCGGGAGCTTACGACGGTCGTTTCTCCGGCGTCGCCGTGCCACACCAGGCGGATCGTCTCTCCACCAGTCCACGTCCCACCGCTTTCCTCGCCGAACCCGTGGCTGATCGTCGCACTCGATCCGGCACTCACCGTTTCGTCGTCGAAGGCGTCCGTCCCGTCCAGGGCCGGTGCCCCCTCGATCTCGATCGTCAATCTCTCCGCCCGTATCTCGTCGCCGCTGGCGTGGGTGATGGTGATCGAGTCGCCTGATTCCCACGTCTGGCCGTCCCAGTCGTACTCGTATTCGAAGCTCGTGCTCGGACCGACGTCCGCCACCTCGTCGGCGACGCCGAAGGCAGAGATCGCGACGACGGCCGCGAGGCTCACCGCGATCGCGACCATCATCACGATCCCCAGTACCGGTGCCACCCCCCGAAGCGTGCTGTCGCCGACCCCGACCGGATTCGATCGAGGGCACCCGCCCGCCGTGCCCGTGCTACGTGACTCGCGGCTGTCCGACATCTTACGTTTTCGGGTCGATTCCCGGGACGTATAAAACAGGCGTACTCGTTATCACGGGAGATAACTGGACGTTTCAGAAAAGTGACCGGGTAGTCAGGTAGGAGCCGAGGAGGATGCCGGCGCCGGCCAGCAGGCCGTGTACGCTCAGCAACGCGACGCCGGTGTAGAGGTTGGTCACGTTGCAGCCGGGTGCAAGCATCGCGCCACACCCCATCAGTAGGCCACCACCGACTGCCGCGCCGCTGCCACGCCTCGTCGGCGGCGTCGCTTCGAAGTCACCGGTCGCGAGCGAGGAGAGGAACGCGCCCCCGACGAAGCCGGTCACGACGGCCATGTCGGGAGTCACCTCGCCCGGGAACGTCGACGCGAGGCCGGGAACCGCCCGGAGCACCCCAGGCTCGACCGTCCAGACGCCGAGCGCGAGCCACCGTTCCACGGGCCCGGATACGGTCCAGGCGCCGTACTGGAGGAGCCAGACCGTGGCGACGGCGGCGATGCCGAGCCCACAGGTTCGCGGGTCCCAGGGGCGTTGCACCACGTCCCGCAGTCGGGGGCGGGAGAGCCATTTTCCGAGGTAATCGAGGGTGGATCGCACGACGGTCCGTCCGCCGACGGCGAGCGCCTCCGCGGGTCGGCGGCCCTCCGCGTTCGACGGTCCGGCACCGAGCCGTCGCTTCGTCGATCCGACGGCCGCCGCGTAGGCGACGCCGGTTCCAGCGACGACGACGAGCGCTATCAACGGGGCGGAGGCCTCCTCCAGCCCGTACAGCGTTCGACCGCCGCCGAGCCACAGCGGCGCGAAGTAATACCGTGCGAGCGCGTCCTGAACGGACGCCGTCGCGAGAAATCCGGCGACGACGCCCGAGAGCACGAGCGCGTACTGCCCTCGACCGATCGCCGCACGCCAGAGGGCGCTCGTCAGGCAGGCCCCCGCCAGGATCATCCCGGCGCCGAAGACGACGCCGCCGACCAGACTGAACCACCCCCAGGAGGTGAGATAGAAGCCGGCGTCGCCCCGGATCGCGTAAACCGACCCGTACGCGAGCGTCGTCGCGAGCGTCGCTATCAGGATGCCGCCCCCGGTTCGCGAACTGCCGAACAGGAAGGAGTCGGACAGCGCGCTCGCGTAGCAGATCCGCCCCCTGTGAAACAGCGTCCCCAGTGCCGCTCCGATCGCAACCGCAACGAGTAGTCCGGTCATCGCTCGACGCCCCAGAGTATCACTGCTCGATCCCGCAGCCGCCCAGCACGTCTTCCGGAACTGCCTCGAGCGTCAACGGGTCGATCGCGGACGTCTCCTCGCGCAGTTCGTAGTCGTCCGGTTCTTCGGGGACGCGGCAGGGGAGCTCGCCGGTCGCGTTGGCCGGCACCGACGTCCGATTCTCCCCGAAGTCGGTCGAGAGGCGGTACGTCCGATCGTCCGCGTTGTCGACGAGGATGTCGATACGACGGTCCGCGGGAACGGTGACGCGTTCGGTGGAGAACGCCCCGTCCCGAATAGCGATTCGGAACTCGTCGAAGGTCCCAGTACCGGTCCCCTTCCCGCCGAGTGACTCGTCCAGGTCGCCCGGGCCGACCCGATCCAGACAGCCGGCGATCGAGATCCACCCGACGCTACACGCACCGATGAGGATTCGTCGTCTGTTCACTCCTGTCGGAAGGAGGTCGCTCCCGGCACTCAGTTTTCTTCCGTAGCATGGGGGCCGCTTTTAAGACTTCCCGCGACGTCTCGGATTCCATGTTCGACAACCGGGCGGAGCTCGATCGGTCATCGGCACACGGCGTCGCGCTCGACTGTCTGCAGGCGGGGATCCGCGCTGCCCATCCCGAATCGATCACGCGCCAGGCCGTCTCGCTGTCGGGAACGCAGTTGCGCGTCGGACCGACCCCCGTCGACGACGGGGTCGAAACGATCGATCTCGCGTCCTACGACGAGGTCCTGGTGCTGGGCGGCGGCAAGGCGGCCGCCTCGGTGGCGGTCCAGCTCGAGGAGATCCTCGGTTCGTCGTTGTCCGGCGGCGTCGTCGTCACCGATCGCGACCCGGATCGGGATCAAAACGGCGGTCTGGACCGGATCAGCGTCCGGTACGGCTCCCATCCGGTGCCGGACGAGGCGGGTGTCGAGGGGGCACGCGAGGTTCTTCAGCGCGTGTCGGCGGCAGACGAGAAGACGCTGGTTATCGGGGTCGTCACCGGCGGCGGGAGCGCGCTGTTGCCCGCCCCCGCGGACGGGATCTCGCTTCGGGCGTTGCGGCAGACGACCGACGCCCTGCTGGAGGCGGGGGCGACCATCCACG
>JAZKTH010000023.1:0-20791 GCA_036625675.1 Haloferacaceae archaeon | reverse complement strand
TCGGCAGAACAGGCGCTCCCGATCCGGATACGGAACGAGGAGGTAGGTTCCGATCCGGACCGACTCCCGGTTGCCGGTCGTGATGAACGCCCGGAGTTCGGTGTCCTCGCCCTCCTCGGCGACGCGCAACCCCAGAGAGACGGAGATGGTTCCCAGCCCGGCGTCGTCGCCGACGGGCTCCATCGCGTACCGTCGAAAGCTGCTCGATCCAGCAGGTCCGTCGCCGCCGTCACCGCCGTCGATCCGGTCCGAGCCCGCCGCGTCCGGAGCGTCAGCCCCGGAGACGTCCGCGTTCGCAGCGTTCGCCCCCGACGCGTCCGCATCCCCTCCGTCGTCGTCCGCCGAGAAATCGCTGAAGTCCTCCAGGCCCATGCTACTGGGCCGGGGAGCCGTCGACTTATAATGTCGGATCCGTGATTCGGCCCGGCCCCTTCGGCAAACGAACGCTACTTAGGCCCGGTCTCCCTGACGGAAGACATGGACGTTGCGCTCGTCGTTCTCGACGGCTGGGGGCTGGCCGACCACGACCGGCTCGACGCGGTTCGGGCAGCCGAGACGCCGAACTTCGACGCGTGTGCGGGGGCCGGCGCGTACGGGACGCTCGACGTGTCGGGGCGCCGCGTCGGGCTCCCCGAGGGCCAGATGGGCAACAGCGAGGTCGGTCACCTCAACCTCGGCGCGGGGCGGGTAGTGAAGCAGGCGTACACGAGAATCAACGACGCTATCGACGGGGGGAGCTTCGCCGGGAACGGGGCGATCCAGTCGGCGCTGTCACACGCCGACGGGAACGACGGACGGGTCCACCTGCTCGGCCTCGTTTCAGACGGGGGCGTTCACTCGGACCTCCGGCATCTGGAGGCACTCGTCGAGCTGTGCGCCGACGCCGACGTCCCCGCCGTAACCCACGCGTTTACCGACGGTCGCGACACCGATCCCCACGGCGGAGTCGAGTATCTGTCCCGACTGGAGTCGACCGTCGAGAGCGCCGGGACCGGCCACGTCGCCACCGTGTCGGGGCGCTACTACGCGATGGATCGGGATCGAAACTGGAATCGAACGAAACGGGCGTACGACGCCATCGTCCATCGGGAGGCGGAACACGAGGCCCCCTCTGCCGTCGAGGCGGTGGAGGCCTCCTACCGGCGGGGCGAAACCGACGAGTTCGTCGAACCGACGATCGTTCGCGGCGACGGCGACTGGCCGACCGAGGAGCGGAACCCCGCGCTTTCGGACGGGGACGCGGTCCTGTTCGCCAACTTCCGCGGGGATCGTGCGCGCCAGCTCGTCCGGATGCTCTCGAACACCGATCCGGTCTGGCCGTTCGAAACCGATCCGCCGGACGTGCAACTGGTGACGATGACCGAGTACGACCGGACTTTCGACTTCCCGGTCGCCTTCCCCCCCAGGGACCCGACGGAGACGCTCGGGGAAGTGTTCGCAAACGCGGGCCGGACGCAGCTACGGATCGCCGAGTCCGAGAAGTACGCCCACGTGACCTACTTCCTCAACGGCGGTCGAGAGGTGGAGTTCGAGGGAGAAATACGGCGGATAATCGAGAGTCCGGACGTGTCGACCTACGATAGGCAGCCAGAGATGTCCGCTCCCGAGGTGACCGACGAGGCGATCGAGGTGATCGAGACCGACGACCCCGACCTGATGGTGTTCAACTACGCGAACCCGGACATGGTCGGACACACCGGCGTCTTCGAGGCGGCCGTCGAGGCCGTCGAGGCCGTCGACCGCGAACTCGGGCGGCTGCTCGAGGCAGTCGAGGCCGCAGGCGGGCACGCACTCGTCACCGCCGACCACGGCAACGCAGACGACATGGGAACGCCCGACGAGCCGCACACCGCACACACCCGGAATCCGGTCCCGTTCGTCTACCTGGCCCCGACTGCGAGCGACGAGGAGTCGACGAAACGGGATAGGGGAGAGGGCGTGGACAGGTCGGGAGGCCACCGCGTCCGGGAAGGTGGCTCGCTTTGCGACGTCGCCCCCACGGTTCTGGAGCTTGCGGGGCTGGATCGCCCGGACGCGATGACGGGCGAAACGCTGCTGGAGTGACCGCCGTCCTCGCGCCAGGCGGGCTCCCGTTCCCCGCGTCAGTCGGATTCCGGGCGGTCGTATCAAGCGAACTGTGAATCCACGCCTTTTTATCATCCGCGCGTGTTGGTCTCGATACCGACTCCCGCGGGACACTGGCCGTCGACGGAGACGAGCCAGAGCGGGGACCAGCGACCGACGTGTTGGAACGCGCCGGGGCCGTTGCCCCCCACAGCGGGTACGATATCGGAGGAAACTATGGAAATCGAAATCGCAACGATAGGCGGATACGAAGAGGTCGGGCGCCAGATGACGGCGGTCCGTGCGGGCGAAGACGTCGTCATCTTCGACATGGGCCTGAACCTCTCGCAGGTTCTGATCCACGACAACGTGGAGACGGAGCAGATGCACAGTCTCGATCTGATCGACATGGGCGCGATCCCGGACGACCGGGTGATGTCCGACCTCGAAGGGGACGTGCAGGCGATCGTGCCGACGCACGGCCACCTCGACCACATCGGCGCCATCTCGAAGCTCGCCCACCGGTACAACGCGCCGGTGGTGGCGACCCCGTACACGATCGAGCTGGTGAAACAGCAGGTCAAGGGAGAGAACAAGTTCACGGTCGACAACGACCTGGTGAAGATGGAAGCCGGGGGAACGATGTCGATCGGTTCGGACTGCGAACTCGAGTTCGTCAACGTCACCCACTCGGTGATCGACGCGATCAACCCGGTGCTTCACACCCCCGAGGGGTCGATCGTCTACGGGCTCGACAAGCGGATCGATCCCACGCCGGTGATCGGCGATCCGATCGACATGGAGCGGTTCCGCGAGATCGGCCGCGAGGACAACGGCGTCCTCTGCTACTTCGAGGACTGCACCAACGCCGGGCACAAGGGACGCACGCCGAGCGAAAGCGTGGCGCGAACGCACCTCAGGGACGCCCTCCGATCGATCGAGGACTACGACGGCGGGATCGTGGCGACGACGTTCTCGAGCCACATCGCCCGGGTGAAATCGCTGGTCGAGTTCGCCGAAGAGATCGGCCGAAAGCCGGTGTTGCTCGGCCGGTCGATGGAGAAGTACTCTGGAACCGCGGAGCGGCTCGACTTCGTCGAGTTCCCCGGCGACCTCGGCATGTACGGCCACCGCAAGAGCGTCGACCGGACGTTCAAGCGGATCATGAAGGAGGGCAAGGAGAAGTACCTCCCCGTGGTGACCGGCCACCAGGGCGAACCGCGCGCGATGCTCACCCGGATGGCCCGCGGCGAGACGCCGTACGAGCTCGACGACGGCGATAAGGTTATTTTCTCCGCGCGTGTGATCCCCGAACCGACGAACGAGGGACAGCGGTACCAGGCCGAACGCCTGCTGAAGATGCAGGGCGCCCGGATCTACGACGAGATCCACGTGTCCGGCCACCTCAGGGAGGAGGGACACTACCAGATGCTGCAGGCCCTGCAGCCCCAGCACGTCATCCCCGGCCACCAGGACCTCCAGGGGTTCGCCCCCTACGTGGACCTGGCCGAGTCACAGGGGTACGCGGTCGGCCGTGACCTGCACATAACCAGAAACGGGAACATGATCACGCTCGTGGAATGACACAAACCGCCGAGGAACGCGTCCTGGAAGCGGTCGCGAAGCGGCGCAAACTGGTTAACGAGGCCGTCGACGAGGAGATACCGATCGAGCGTCCCGAACGGCTCTACGAGGCGTCGCGGTACATCCTCGAAGCCGGCGGCAAGCGGCTCCGACCGACGGTGACCCTGCTGGCCGGCGAGTCGCTTTCGGACGTGGAACCGTCCTCCCGGGAGTACCGCTCGTTTCCGACGCCGGCGTCCGGGGACGCGGGGCGGAATCCGGTCGCGGTGCCGGATGCAGCGGACGCGATCGACCGGGTGGACCTCCTGCGCGCCGCCGTCGCGATCGAGGTGGTCCAGTCGTTCACCCTGATCCACGACGACATCATGGACGATGACGACCTGAGGCGGGGTGTTCCGGCGGTACACAAACAATACGACACCTCGACGGCGATCCTCGCGGGAGACACGCTCTACTCCAAGGCGTTCGAACTACTGACCGATACGGGAGCGGTGCCCTCGAACGGGCTCGACACGACGCGTCTCCTCGCGACGACCTGCACGAAAATCTGCGAGGGGCAGGCGATGGACGTCGCGTTCGAGTCGCGCGACGACATCCTCCCGGACGAGTACCTCGAGATGGTGGAGCTCAAGACCGCCGTCCTCTACGGCGCCGCGGCCGCGACGCCGGCAGTACTTTTCGGCACCGACGAGGAGGTGTCGGACGCGCTATACCAGTACGGGATCGACTCCGGGCGCGCGTTCCAGATACAGGACGACGTGCTCGATCTCACGGTGCCGAGCGAGAAGCTCGGCAAGCAGCGCGGCTCCGATCTCGTCGAGAACAAGGAGACACTGATCACGCTACACGCCCGCCAGCAGGGCGTGGCAGTCGACGACCTCGTCGAGACCGACGACGTCGAGGCCGTGACTGACGTCGAGATCGAGCAAGCCGTCGAAACGCTGGAGGAGGCCGGGAGCATCGACTGGGCACGGGAGAGGGCCGTGGAACTCACCGCGCGGAGCAAGGATCACCTCTCGGTCCTCCCGGACAACGAAGCGCGGGGGCTCCTAGAAGAACTCGCCGACTACCTCATCAACCGGGGTTACTGACTGGCTCTCCGTTCGGGCGGAACCGTTCTGTCCCCGAGAACTCGGGCGCGAGGCGGACGGCACCGACTGCTCACAGCTCCGGAACGTTCAGGTGGAAGCCGCCCTCGCGCGTCTCGATCAGGCACAGGTGGAACCCGCGCTTCCGCGAGAGCTTGACGAAGCTCGCGCGCTTGCTCCTGCTGAGCAGGCCGCCCCCCGTGGCGTCCGCCGTGGCGTCGAGCGCCCCCGGATCGAAGAAGCTCGCGGTGACTGAAAGCGCGGCCGCGAAGTCGTCGTACTTCTCGGCGACCGTGCCGGCGTTCGACACCAGCGTCTCCACCATCGACTCCGTCGTCGGGTCCCGCGAGTCGTTGAGGTTGGCGACGAACAGCGGGTCACCCATCCGATCGCGGAACACGACGTCGAAGGTGAACGACTCGTTTTCCCGTTCGCCCTCGGCGGACGTGCTGGAGACGGCGATCGTCCCGTCCAGCTCCACGCGATCGACGTCCGGGATCGCGTCGTAGAGGTCGCGCAATCGGTTCACGTTCCCCGTCTCCCGGATTTCGAACGGGAGTTCCTCGACGACCCAACGGGTGAACCGGTACTCGACGGTCCCGTGGAGGAACTCGCGGAACGGTCGTCCATCGACCACGGCACCCTCGTCCTCGAAGCTGGTGTGGTGTTCAAGCTGGAGGTTCGAGGACAGTTCCTCGCGCGTCGCCTCACCAGAGTGAACCGCCTCGAGGGTCGGGGAGCCCTTGGAATCGTACCGAACGAACAGGTTCGTCCCCGCGATCGCGACCTCGGGCTGCATGGTCCGTTCGGCCCCGGAGGCCGCGTCACCGGCCTCGGACAGTCGATCGCGGAGTCGCTCGATCTCCGACTCCAGTTCCGCCACCCGGGATTCGAGCCGGGAGGCTCTCATTTCGTACTGGTCGCGCTCGTCGACGAGTTCCTCGCGCCGTTCCTCCAGCGCCTCCTTCCGATCCCGTTCCTCCGCGAGCGCCGCCTCGAGCTCCTCGATCCGGTCGTTCAACTCGTCGATCCGCCCGTCGGGGACCTCACTCGAGGCGTCCGGAGCGGCGCCGCGATCCCCGGTAGATTCGGCGGACTGGCCGGTAGAGCCGGCCGATCCGTCCGACCCGCCCGGCCGCCGATCCCGCCCCGACTCGCCGGAGGATCGCGTCCCGTCCGCGTCCCTGGGTCGTCGCTGTGTGGCGCTGCGCCGGGCTCGGTCCCCCGGGTCAGTTCCCCTCGGCGACCGGCGGTCCGGACGGCGCTCGGTCTCGTCCGGGTCGAGCGCGGGAATGGTCTGTGCCTGTCGCCAGGCTGCCTCCTCGGAAAAGACGTTCTCGGGATCGGTCCCGTCCGTATCGGAACCCCCCTCCCGGCCGCTCGAACCGGTACCGTCCGCGGGATCCGCCCTCTCGGACCCCCTGTGGTCTCGGCGTTTCGACCCCGGCGAGGGGGACGAATCCGCCTCCGCGTTCGAGTCTTGACCAGCGGAACCGGCGGCGGGGTCGGCCTCCGTGACGACTTCGTCGGTCTCCGAAGAGGGTTCCTCCACTCGCGGTTCGGACGACGCTGATTCCGCCGCTTCCGGCTCCGACGGCTCGGGATCCCGCGCATCGGGTTCGGATGAGGCGGAACCGTCCGCTTCCGCCTCCGTGGCGTCCGTCTCGGACGATTCCGTCTCCCCGGTCGCATCGGACGCGGCCGGTCGGTTTCCTTCGTCCGATCCCGCGACGTCCGCCCCGGCAGAATCACCGGAGTGCTCCGCGCCAGTGGGCTGCTCCACGTCGGCGGACCGCTCCACGCCGGCAGACTGGTCGGCCGGTTCCGGGAGTTCGACGATGTCCAGATCCGCGTCGTACACCTCGTAGATCCCGACCTCGTCGGCGGCGCGTTCGAACGCCTCTTCGCCGGTGTGGAGCGTGTCGCTGTTGCCGACGAAGGCGACCCCCGTCGACTTCCCGGCGGAGTAAACGACGTAGTAGTCCCCGGAGAGGACGTTCTCGGAGAGTTCGACGTATCCGGTGAACTTCCCCTCCGAGAGCGTCTCGTCGACGGTGGAGATCGGCGTCTCCTCGGTGTAATACTGTGCCCGGGGTTCCCCGGCGCTCTCCTGCATGGCGAAAAGCAGCGCCACTGCGGGTTCCGGCGCCTCGTAAGCGGTTCCGTCGGCGCCCTCGAAGGCCGAGAGAGCGCCGTCGTACACGCCGACGATCCGGCCGTTGACCAGCACCGCCCAGGCGATCCCGTTCGTGACCGCGCCCGAGAAGCTCCGGTCCACGAGCGAGCGCAACCCGTCGTAGCCGCCGTCGAACGGTCGCGCGTCCCACTCGGTCATCCGTTCGGTTCGCTCCGGATTCATTGGCCTTACGTCCCGAGAGACGACGCAAATACTTTCCGGAGCGCTCCGACGTTCCGGAACGAAGTGGCCGATCCGAACCCCTTAACCGATCCCCGGGTCATGGGGGAACTGATGCGCCTGCTCGTGGTCGGGGCCGGGGAAATGGGTCGGTGGGTCGCCGACACCCTCACGGCGGCCCCCGACGCGTTCGACGGGACCGTCGCCGTGACGTTCGCCGACGCGGACGCGTCCGTGGCGGCCGACGCCGCCGCCGAACGGAACGCGTCAGCCCTCGAATCGGACTTCCAGCCCGGAGAGGATCGATTCGACGCGGTCTGTCTCGCGGTTCCGATGCCGTCCATAGAGTCGGCGATCGAAGAGTGGGCGTCGGCCGCGGCCGGCGCCCTGTTCGACGTCGCCGGGGCGATGGAACCCGCGATCGAGACGATGCGGACCGTCGCCGCGGATACCGGTAACGAAATCGACGAGTACGGGAGCTTCCATCCGCTTTTCGCGCCGCCGCGGGCGCCGGGCAACGTCGCGTTCGTGCCCGGCGAGGACGGACCGCTCCTGACCGGCGTCAGGGCGGGGATTCGCGGGGCGGGCAACGAGGTGTTCGAGACGACGGCCGCGGAGCACGACGCCGCGATGACGACCGTCCAGGCGGGGGCCCACGCCGCGATCCTGGCCTACGGGCTCGTCGCCGCCGGCGCCGACGTCCGCGAGGAGTTCCACACGCCGGTGTCCGGGCGGCTGGAACGACTCGTCGAGACGGTGACGGAGGGCTCCCCGGACGTGTACGCCGACATCCAGCGCGCGTTCGACGGGGCCGAGGAAATCGCCGACGCGGCCGATCGGGTCGCGAACGCGCGGGAGGACCGGGAGGCGTTCCGGTCCCTCTACCGGGAGGCCAGGACGGGGGAGCGGCGCGACAGAGGCGACTGACATGACCGACAGAACCGCCGTCGTGAACAGCGCGAAGTACCTCCGGAACGTTCGTCCGATCGATCCCGAAGAGCTCGTCGACTACGTGGAGGGAGGCGCTCATCCTGGCGTCGTCCGGCGGATACTCCGGGAGGAGGCGTTCGATCTCGGACTGTTCGAGCGCCCCGACGGGAGTTTCGTTCCCATCGAGGAAGGACCGTTCGAGCCGGCAGAGCAGCAATCGGCCGGGCAGCAGTCGACCGGGCAGCAGTCGGCCGTGTGGCAGCCGACCCGGTTCCCCGACCGGTACGCGTCGGTCCTGGACGAGATCCTGATCGAGCGGTACGGTCCGGACTGGCAGGAGGGCGCGTCGGGGAACCGGCTCCGGTCGGCGATCGACCGGCTGAAGGCGGACTACTTCCACGGGAACGACGTCAGCTACGACGAGGACGCCGCCGTCGGCTACGCGGTCTACCACCTGCCGGATTACTACGCGGCGATCGGCTACGTGCTGGACCGGCTCGTCCGACCCGGACACCTGCCCCGACGCATCCGGGTGCTCGACGTGGGGGCGGGAACCGGCGGTCCGGCACTCGGCCTCCACGATTACCTGTTCGGGGCGGCGGGGGAGGCGGGGGAACCCGCCATCGTCGACTACCACGCGGTCGAACCGAGCCCGAGCGGGGAGATCCTCGACCGGCTGCTCGCGGAGACCGAACCGAACTTCCACGCCGAAATTCACCGCGACCGGATCGAAAACGTGGATCCGGCCGATCTGGGCGACGGAGACGGAAGGGGGACCGAGTGGGATCTCGTCCTCTTCGGGAACGTGCTCTCCGAGCTCTCCGATCCCGTCCGCCAGCTGGAACGCGGGCTCGACGCGCTGGCCCCCGACGGGTCGCTCGTTGCGCTCGCGCCCGCGGATCTGGAGACCTCGACGGGCCTGCGCGAGGCCGAACGGAGCCTGGAGGCCGAACGGGACGAGCTCACCGTGTACGATCCCGAACTTCGGCTGTGGCCCGGCTCGACCCCGTCCGACCGCGGCTGGTCCTTCGACGTGGCCCCCGACCTCGACCCCCCGCCGTTCCAGCGGCTCCTCGACGAGGCCGCCCCGCGCGGACCCGAGGAGGAGCCCGGTCGCTACGTGAACGTCGACGTGCAGTACACCCACTCGATCCTCCGGCTGGACGGGACTCGCCGGACGCCGGTCCGGGCGAACGCCGATCGACACGCCAGGATGGCCGAAAGCCGGCGACACGTCACGCGCCGGATCGATCTGCTGGCGGTGAAGCTGAGTCGGAACCTGGCCGACGGGGACGCGAACCCGCTTTACAGGATCGGCGACGGGAGTCAGAACCGCGACCACTACGCCGTGCTCACTCGCGAGTCGGGACTCAACCGACGCCTCCGCGACGCGCCCTACGGGGCCGTGCTCGAGTTCCAGAACGGCCTGCTGCTTTGGAACGACGACGAGGAGGCGTACAACCTGGTCGTCGACGGGGAGACGGCGGTCGACCTGATCGCAGCCTGACCCGCGCGGGAGCGCGACGCGACTCCCGGCGTCGGCCGCGATTCGTGAACCGGTTGCGCCTGAATCACGCGCCGGGACCCGGAACCGCCCTGGTGCCCGCGTCGGTCGCGATCCGGCGGACGGCGGGCGCGGCGAGCAGCGCGATCCCGACCTCGAGGCCGGCAACGAGGAGAAACGCCTCGGGATACCCGATCGCGTCCGCCGTCAGTCCCCCCACCAGGAAGCCGGCCAGGAAGCCGAGCGAGCCGAACACGTTGAACCCGCCCATCGCCGCCCCGCGTCCGTCGATCGCGGCGACGTCCGTGACGAGCGCGAGCGTCGCCGGGGAGACCAGCGCCCCGCAGACGCCGACGAGCACCATCGCCGCGGCGGCAGTCGCGTACGTCGGCGACAGCCCGACGGCGGCGATGGTCGCCCCGTAGCCGATCGAGCCGACGACCACCGGGAGGAACCGCCCGATCCGATCCGACAGGACGCCGAACGGGTACTGCAACAGCGCGAACGGGACGAAGAACAGCGCGAGGGTGAGTCCGGCGCCGAACGCGTCGAGGCCGAAGACGTCCCGGAAGTAGAACACGCCCACCAGCGAGAAGAACCCGGCCGTGAGCCGGTCGACGAAGCCGAACGCGTACGGGACGCCCAGGGACGGCTGCGCGCGGAGGCCGGCGAGGACCTCGGCGACCGGGAGGCCGTTCTCGACGGCCCGATCGGGAACGGTCGCGGCCAGCAACGCGACGGAAAGCAAGGCGACCCCGCCGCCGTACACCGGCGCGAGGGGATCGAGCGTCGCAAGCCGACCGCCGACGACCGCGCCGACGCCGGCCCCCGCCCCGATCGCGATGCCGGCGGCCCCCATGTTGCGGCCGTGACCCCCCGAGAGGTCCATCAACATCGTGATCGAAAGCGAGAACGCGCCGATCGTGAGCGCCCCGCCGAGGGCGCGAACGAACAGGGCGCCGCCGAAGCCCACCCCCAGAGCCGGCAGCGACGCGAGCAACAGGTACGCGATAGCGCCCCCGAGTGCCCCCGCGACGATGAGGGGGACCCGACGGCCGAGGGCGTCGCTCGCGGCCCCCCAGACGGTCGCGAAGGCGACGAACGCGGCGAACTCCGCGACCAGGAACCACATCCCGGCCCGGATGCCCGGCGGCGCGCCGAGCGCCCGGATGACGTCCTCTACCCCGGGATACACGAGCACCTGTGAGGCGAGCACGCCCCACACGACGAGTGCGAGCCGGACGCGGTCGTCAGGCGGCGACGCGAATCCGGTGGCGTCGGGAAGGGACACGCCGTGGACGTACGGCCGGGGAGGGCAAGCCAGTTTCGTCGGCTACCGCAGGTGACGAACGTGCCACGGAAAATCGAGTTGACCGATCCCCGGGAATCGGGGCCGGCTCAGATACGACCGACGTTCTCGACGGAGACGGACTCGACGTTCTCGACCCCGCCGAACGCTTCCTCGACCGCCTCGGTGCCCCCGGCGTCGTCGGCGACGATCACCGTCGGGAGGAGGGCGACGAGACCGAACGCGACCTCGTCGCGCTCGAATCCCCGGATCTTCGCTCCTTCCGGAAGCGCGGCCTCCAGCTTTTCCTGGAGGCCGTCGAGGTCGACCTCGGGACTTTGCGGCATCACCTTGAGTTTGGCCGCGACCTTCCCCATGTTCAGGGCCCCCTGAACCCGCAGTCCGGGCACTCGTAGAGGTTGCTTTGCTTTCGACACGTCGAGCAGCGGCTGATCTCTGTCCCACAGACGGGGCAGTCGAACGTTGCCGCGTTCTTGCCGGAGACGCGGATCCCACAGGAGACGCAGTGACGCGCCTCCCGTTGCTGGCTCTGGCTCATACTGGTGTAAACCCGCGCGCGGCTTTTAACGGTTGTCTTTGGAATCGGCCGTCGCCGTTCCCGGGAACTTGGATCGATCCGTGGCCATATATGTCCCCGGCACCCACGTGTCGGTAACGCGAATGAGCCAAGTGAGGCGACGAATCTCGGAGTACGTGCGATCGAATCCCGGGGTTCACTTCAGCGCCATCGTCAGGGAACTCGATCTCGCCACGGGGCAAACCCAGTACCACCTCCGGAAGCTCCGTCGCCGCGGGGAACTCACCGTGGAGGAGCGCCACGGAAAGACCCACTACTTCGGAGACGGCTACGACGAGTGGGAGCGACGGGTACTCGCATTGCTGCGCAGGGAGACGGACCGTGCGATCGTCGCTCTCGTCCTCGAGGCGGGACCCATCGCGCCGTCCAGGATGGCCGAACGGCTGGACGTGGCCAGGAGCACGATCGAGTGGCATCTGGATCGACTCACCGCCGACGAGGTGCTCGAGAAACGGTACGACGCGAACGGTCGCGTCTCGGTCGACGTCGTGAATCGGGAGGCGACCGAGACGCTACTCGCGACGGTGGATCCGGGGGTTGCCGACCGGCTGATCGACCGGTTCACCCGCCTCGTCGACGACGCGCTGTCCGCGGGTGACGCCACACGCGAGGGGACCGCCGAGTCGACCGTCGACGAGGGGTGACGCGAGTCGGAGAACGAGAGCGACGACAAGCGTAAAGCCTCGCGAGAGCCAACCTCGCTGCATGAGCGAGGAGTTCCTGGAGCTCACCGTCCGGGGGGCACAGAAGCGCGACGCCGGGCGGGGAATCGCCCGGCTCCCGGAGTCGGCCCGTCGGGCACTGGGGGTACTGAGCGGCGACACGGTTGTCATCGAGGGCGACCGGAGCGCCGTCGCGAAGGTGTGGCCCGGCGGGGCGGACGTCGCGGACGGCGAGGTGCGGATCGACGCGGATACGCGGGCGAACGCGGGAGCGAAGATCGGCGGGACCGTCCGCCTGTCGAGGGCCTCCGTGGCCGACGCGAAACGGGTCGTCCTCGAGGCGCCCGCCGAACTCGTCTCCGTGGACGTGAGCCGGGACGCCGTCGAGCGCGCGCTGGCGCGAGAACTCCGGGATCGGCCGCTTCGATCGGGAGAGCAGGTGCACGTCGAGCGACTCGGCGGGGTGCGGTTCGTGGTCCGGGAGACGGCCCCCGCGGGAACGGTCCGGGTCGTCGGCGGGACCGACGTCGAACTCGAGTACCGCCAGTCCGGGGAAAGCAACCGGACGACGCGGCGGAGAGGACGGAACGGCGACGACCGGTCCGCCGAGGACCGGACGACCGGAACGGAGGACAGTTCCGGGGGGCGAGTCGAGCCCACGCCCGCGCCGACGACGGGGGTGACCTACGAGGACATCGGCGGACTCGACGAGGAGCTGGAGCTGGTCCGGGAGATGATCGAACTCCCCCTCTCCGAGCCCGAGGTGTTCGCCCGCCTCGGCGTCGAGTCGCCGAAGGGCGTACTGTTGTACGGCCCGCCCGGCACGGGGAAGACGCTGATCGCCCGCGCGGTCGCCAACGAGGTCGACGCCACGTTCGTTACCGTCGACGGGCCGGAGATCATGTCGAAGTACAAGGGCGAAAGCGAGGAGCGCCTGCGGGAGGTGTTTCAGGAGGCCGAGTCCGAGGCACCGGCGATCGTGTTCTTCGACGAACTCGACTCCATCGCGGGGAAGCGCGACGACGGCGGCGACGTCGAGAACCGGGTCGTCGGCCAGTTGCTCTCGCTGATGGACGGCCTCGACGCCCGGGGGGACGTGATCGTGATCGGGGCGACGAACCGCGTCGACTCGCTCGACCCGGCGCTCCGCCGAGGCGGGCGGTTCGACAGGGAGATCCAGATCGGCGTCCCCGGGGAGGCGGGTCGACGGGAAGTACTGGAGGTACACACCCGGCGGATGCCGCTTTCCGACGACGTCGACGTCGACCGACTCGCGGCCCGCACGCACGGGTTCGTCGGGGCCGACCTCGAGAGCCTGGTGAAGGAGGCGGCGATGACGGCGCTGCGGCGAACCCGGGAGGCCGACGAGCCGCTCGAGGAGGTCGAGGTTCGGAAGGCGGACTTCGAGGCCGCGATGGCGGCCGTCGAACCCAGCGCGATGCGCGAGCACGTCGCCGAGACCCCGACGACCGGGTTCGACGACGTGGGCGGGCTCGAGGAGGCCAAGCGAAAGCTCGAACGGGCGGTGACATGGCCGCTGACCTACGCGCCGCTGTTCGAGGCGGCGAGCACGACGCCGCCGACCGGCATTCTCCTGTACGGCCCCCCCGGGACGGGCAAGACGCTGCTCGCGCGCGCGATCGCCGGCGAGAGCGAGGTGAACTTCGTCCGCGTCGACGGGCCGGAGCTGCTGGACCGGTACGTCGGCGAGTCCGAGAAGGCCGTGAGGGAGGTGTTCGAGCGCGCCAGGCAGTCCGCACCCAGCATCCTCTTCTTCGACGAGATCGACGCCGTCGCGGGCGACCGGGACGCGCTGGGCTCGGACTCGGGCGTCGGCGAGCGGGTCGTCTCACAGCTCCTCACCGAACTCGACCGCACGGCGGACAACCCGAACATGATCGTGCTCGCGGCGACGAACAGGCGGGAGGCGCTGGACGACGCCTTGCTCCGGCCGGGACGGCTGGAGACCCACGTCGAAGTGCCACGACCGGATCGGGGGGCCCGGCTGGCGATCCTCGAGGTCCACACCCGCGGAAAGCCCCTCGCGGACGACGTCGACCTCGGGGCCATCGCCGACGAGACAAACGGCTACTCCGGTGCGGATCTCACGGCCGTCTGTCGGGAGGCGGCGCTGCTTGCGATCCAGACGGTCGCCGACGCGTACGACGGCACGGAGGCGAACGAGCACGCCGGCGAGGTGAGACTCACCGAAGACCACTTCCGCGAGGCGCTGGCGGCCGTCTCCCCCTCGGCCCGAGGGGAGTGACCGGCGAAGTCAGTTCGCCGTCGACACGATCTTGATCACGTCGCCCTCCGAGAGTTCGTGATCCTCGGAGATTCGCCTGTTCGAGCGCGCGTCGACCGCGTGGAGGTAGCCGTCGCCGATGTCGGAGTGGACCTCGAACGCCAGGTCCAGCGGCGTCGAGCCGCGGGGGAGCAGGTGGGCGTCCGGGAGAACGTTTCCCTGGCCGTCCGTCCACTTGCCCGCGTCCTGCACGGGATAGGCAGTGATCATCTCGAGCAGGTCGTAGACGGCGGCGTCGAGCGCGGCCTGGACCCCGGTGCCGCCGCGTTCGACCATCAGTTCTCGGACCGTCTCCAGCCCCGTGCGCTGGGCCTCGGTGAGGTCGCCGACGACGTCGAACGCCCCGTCGCCGGGGTCGTACTCGACCGCCCCCGCCTCCTCGGCCCGCCGCAGCGCGAGTTCCCCCTCGGCCGACGCCGGCACGACCGGGCGTTCGGCCTCGCGGAGCCGCGCCAGGTTCTCCGCCGGCGCGACGTCCGCCTTGTTCGCGACCAGCACCAGCGGTTTGGTCCGCCGACGGATCGCCCGCGCGAGCGTCTCGCGGTGATCGTCCGTCCACTTTTTCGGATCCTCCGGGTACTCGAAGGTCCGGAGAACGGCGCCCACGTCGGCCTCCGTCGCGCCGAACCCGGTGAGCATCTCCGTCAGGGCCTCGTCGACGTCGAACCCCGGCGACCGGGACTTCCGTTCGATCGACTCCCAGTTGCGGTCGACGATCCCGACGAGCCACCGGTCCATCTCCTCCTCGACGAAGTCGACCTCTTCCAGGGGGTCGTGGCTGCCGACGTCCACGGGCTCGCCCTCGGCGTTCGTCCCGCCCGAAGCGTCGACGACGTGGAGGATCACGTCGGCGTTCGTCAGCTCGTCGAGGAACTGGTTGCCGAGCCCCCGTCCCTCGTGCGCGCCGGGAACCAGTCCCGCGACGTCCACGAGTTCGACGGGGACGTACCGCTTGCCGCCGCGACACCGCTCGTTCCCGCACCGCGACTCCAGATCGAGACACGGGCACCGGGCCCTAACGTGCGCGATTCCGCGGTTCGGATCGATCGTGGTAAATGGGTAGTTCCCGACGTCGACGTCGGCCATCGTCGCCGCCCTGAAGAAAGTCGACTTGCCGGCGTTGGGCTTCCCGGCGAGCGCGACGGTGATCATCGGACGATGTCCTGGACGCGGCGGGGTTCGCCCGAGAGTTCCGGTTCCGGTTCGATCAGTTTGAGCACCTCGTGATCGGTGACGTCGGGCCAGTCCTTTCCCGTCGCCTCCTGAATCATCTCCTTGTCGAGGCGGAACTCCGTGCCGTCGTACACCACGTCGACGCCGTCGTCGTCGAAGGAGAGGCTCGTCATACCGGGCCTTGTGCGCGACCGGATTTAACGTGTTCGAGAAGCGCGTCGTAGGCCTCGGCGTACGCCTCCGCGATCCCCTCGGGGTCCGCGCGGACCCGTGACGGGAGCGCGGGGAGCCGCCGGGTCGCGACCGGTTCGACCATCTCAGCGACCCGCCCGGTTCGTTCCTCGAGGCGACCCTCCCTCGGGCTCCCGCTGGCGACGGCGCGGGCGCGAAGCCAGCGGTCGCCCCGGTACACGCGGACGCGAGTGGGCGCAACCGCCGCCACCGCGTCGAGTTCCACCGCCTCGTCGAGGCGCCGGAGGGGAACCGCGATGTCGCCGTAGGACTCGATCACGACCGAGCGCTCCCGGTCCGCGGCGGCGACGCGCTCGGTCAACCGCCCGAATGCGGGAAGGTGGAGGTCACGCATCGCCTCGTTGAACGCCTCCAGGGAGGGGATCCGGTCGGCGTCCCTCAGGGGGAGGTGCCGGCGAACGACGGGCGGAAGCAACCCCTCCTCCTCGGCGACCCCGTTGACGAGGTACGTCGGTTCGCCGTCCGTCCACACCCGGTCGACCAGCGCAGTCCGGTCGGACTCCCCGAGGAGACCGGTCCGCCCGGGGGTCGGTCGCCACAGCCGGTGAACCGGATTCAGCCGCTCGACCCGCGGTGGGTCCCGCGTCCCGGGCCGATCGGACGCCGCGTCGGCCAGCCGACGGACGTCCTTCCCGTAGAGTCGTCCTTCCTCCAGGGCCGCGAGGGCGTCGTCGTGATCGAACCAGTAGTCGTTGCCCGCCCGGGGCTTGAACCCGATCGGTCGGGACCCGGACTCCCGGAGACGGGCCAGCAGTCCAACCGAGAACGTCGTCTTCCCGGCGTCGACGCGCTCGTCGCCCACCACCAGAACAGTCGGTCGGTCGGAACTCATCTGTAGCGACCACTCACTCGTCGTCCCGGTCGCGCTCGGCGAACCGCTCGCGTTCCGCGTCCGTCTTCAGTCCGTAGTATCCCGGCTCGTCCTTCCCGCCCGGCTCGGCGACCACCAGGTCCTCCGAGTTGACCATCACCCACGGGATCGCCCAGTCGAGCAGCACTCCCTCGGTCGCGTCGTCGAGTTCGGCGTCCGGATCGAGCTCCTGGAGCAGCCTCGCGATTTCGGGGACGGTGTACAGCTCGTCGGGGTCGAGCAGCTCCGCGGGCGTGTAGAAATCGCACGGATACAGGCGGTCGACCTCGGACTTCGGCTTGGGCATACGCCGGGGTACGCGTTCGGGACCGATAAAAATGCGAGATCACCGAGTCGTCGGCGACCGACTTACTCGAACAGCTCGACGGCCTGCTCGTAGCGGCTGGCGGGCTCCTCCCAGTCGACGACTTCGAAGAAGTTCTGGATGAACTCCCCGCGGGCCGGGCCGTAGTCGTAGTAGTAGGAGTGCTCCCAGACGTCGAGCGCGAGAACGGGGTGACCGCCCCAGATCGCGCCCTGGTCGTGCTTGTCGACTACCACGTTCCGAAGCTGGTTCGAGAACGTGTCGTACACCAGGAGCGCCCAGCCCGAGGCGTCCTTCGCGGCCGCCTCGAACTCGCCGCGCCACGCCTCGTAGGAGCCGAAGTCCTCCTCGATGCGGTCCGCGAGCGCGCCCGTGGGTTCGTCGCCGCCCGCCGGGCTCATGTTCTGCCAGAACAGGTCGTGCAGGATGTGGCCCGAGGAGTTGTGCGTGACCGACCGGATCGCGCCGGCCGAAGAGGAGAAGTCGCCCGCATCCCGGTTGGCCTCGAGCGTCTCCTCGGCGCTGTTCCAGCCGTTCACGTACCCCTGATGGTGGGTGTCGTGGTGCCACTCCAGCACCTGTTCGGAGATGTGCGGTTCGAGTGCGTCGTAGTCGTACGGCAACGGATCGAGTTCGTACTCAGTCATTCTGTCTCACCGAATGTACGCACGGTCGGTATCCTGTTAAATATTTAGGAGAGAAATGTTACCACACAACAATATAAAGAAACCGGTGATAGTTTCGTTTTGGACACAATTACGAAATCGATACTAGTTCCTTTCAGCGATCGATTCCCGGCACGATATCACGTCAGGGATCCGGGACGTCACCGGGGGGCGCCCCTCGGAACGCGGGCGCTCAGTCGGTCACGTCGACGTCGAACCGTCGGTCGTACTCGACGACCGTAGCGATCCGGTCCGCGAGATCGCTCCCGAGTTCCCGCTCGACGACGTGGAGCGCGAGGTCGAGCCCGGAGGTGACCCCGCCGGCGGTGAGGAGGTCGCCGTCGTCTACAGCTCGGGCGTCCCGAACGTCCGCCCCCGTCTCGCGGAGGTC
Organism: Haloferacaceae archaeon; assembly: GCA_036625675.1. Classification (GTDB taxonomy): domain Archaea; phylum Halobacteriota; class Halobacteria; order Halobacteriales; family Haloferacaceae; genus Halalkaliarchaeum. The sequence goes on along the minus strand of JAZKTH010000023.1, from coordinate 2,756 downwards.
ATCTAGCGCACTCGCGTGCGTCACCGCGGGCCGTCCGTCGGTTACTCCGGCGGTGGCGAGCAGCATCGTCCCGGTGCAAACGCCGGCAACGGTCGCGCCCCCGCGGTGGTGGGCCGCGACCGCGCGGGGGACCTCGCCCCGGCGCGCCTCCGCCCACGCCGACGCCTCCGCGTCGCGGGCGTTCCAGCCGCCGCCGGGCACCACCAGCAGATCCGGCGCGTCGGGAGCGGCCGGGTCCGGGAGTTCCCCGTCCGGGGCGACCCGGGTTCCGTGGCTCGCGGGGACCTGCTCCCGGATTCCGAGCGTCCGGTACGAGGGATCGATCCCGGCGCCGAATTCGCGGGCGTACGCGAAGACTTCGTAGGGGCCGATCGCGTCGAGTTCGTCGAACCCGTCGTACAGGAGAACGTGAACCGCGATTCGGCCCTCGTCCGCGGGGCTGTCGCCGCCGTATACAGACGGGACCATCCGGACCACGTCCCCGTCCTCCACGGGCGTGTCCAGCCCGTCGAGGTGACGCAGATCCGTTCCGTTCTTGGTGACGACTGTGTCGCCGACGAACCCGTCGCCGTCCGGGGCGACGAGTTCCCCCTCGAGGGCCGGATACCGGGTTTCGACCGCCTCGAGCAGGTCGCGATACGTCTCCCTGTCGGTGTCGTGTGTGGCGCGTTTCGTCCCGGCGGCTTCCCGGAACGGGCCGAAGAAGCGGTACTCGACGTTCACACCCCCCGTGAGTGGTCGATCGACTTGTAGCCGACGGTCGCCCGGCCGACGCTTCTTTGGACCGACCCCTCGCAGTAGGGGTATGGAGCGGGAGGCGCCGAACGAGAGAAGCGGGTGGGAACGGAACGGGCGAACCGAGTCGGAACGGAACAGGGGAACTGACGCGGGACCGAACGCCGCCGCCGACCGCGAAACGGAGCCGGTCGAACGGCGCGTCGGGCAACTGTTACGCGACCGGGGAGAAACCGTCGCCGTCGCAGAGTCGCTCACCGGAGGACGCGTCGCCGACCTGCTGACTGACGTGCCCGGCGCGAGCGACTACTTCGATCGCGGGTTCGTCACCTACGCGTACGATGCCAAGCGGGAGGAGCTCGCGGTCCCACGGGAGGTACTGGACGAGCACGGGGCGGTGAGCGAACCCGTCGCCCGCGCGATGGCCCGCGGCGTCAGGGACGTGGCCGACGTGACCTGGGGCGTCGCCGCGACCGGAATCGCGGGGCCGTCGGGCGGTACCGCGGAGAAGCCGGTCGGCCTCGTCTACCTGGGCGTCGCGTACGCCGCCCCGTGGGGAAGCGAGGAGTCGTTCGCGCGGGTGAACCGCCGGGTGTTCGACGGCGACCGGCAGGCGGTCAAGAGCGCGAGCGCGCGCGGAGCCCTGTCGACGCTGGAGGCGGCCATCGAAGCGACGCCGAGCCGCGCGAACGGGGACGGGAGCGACGCAACCGACGGGTGAATCCGGGAGCAGTTCCGTCATAATGATTGTTGTAGACGGTTACCGGTCGACCGCCACGCCCTCGGGCGGTCGACACGGTAACTTCCGACAACAATCATTATCAGTCCGACTCGAGAATCCGTCCGATAGCCTCCAGCCGGCCGGGGTCGTACGCGGTGAGGTCGTACCGCGTCGCGCCGACCGTGTCGCTCCATCGATCGATGACCCCCAATCGGACCAGCGCCCCCAGCGCGGCCCCGAGCGTCCGCGGCGTCGTGTCCGGGTCGTCGATCGCGGCGTGGACCTGTCTGGCCTGCGGATAGTTCCGGTCGCACGCCTCGATCCCCTTGCGTGCCTCCCGCCAGTTCCCCTGGAGGTAGCCGTACTTCGTGGGATCCTCCCGGCGAAAGGCGAAAAGCTCCGACGCCAGGTCCATCCGGTCCGGCTGGATCCCGTTCCGGACCGCTTCGTCGCCGACGACTCGATCGAACGGAGAGCGGAGGCGCTCCAGCGCGGCCTCCCCGATCGCGTCGACGTCGCAGTAGGCGTACGCGATTCCGCCCGATGTGGAGACGGCCTCTCCCAGCGTGCGGAGAGCGGCGGCCGCACTCTCGGGGTCGTCGTCCTGGAGAAAACCGGGAAGCGCGTCGACATAGACGATCGGAGCGTATCCCTCTGAACCCCAGCCCATGACGTATTTCCGGGCCGAAGAAACGACCTCGGCGGCGGTCACCGGACGAGAGAGGGGTGTCAACGCGACCTCGCCCCCGGGAAGCACGTGCACCCCGGACGTCGGCGGGGCCGAGGTGTCCCCGAACGCCGCCGAGGGACCGGCGTCCCCCCCGGCGGCGCTCGCGGCCCCCCTCGCGAGGTCGTGAACGTCGACGTACGCCTCCCGTTCGGGCTCCCACGCGGAGGTCCCCCGCCAGCGACGGCGCCAGCCGTCGGCGTCGTGTTCGAACAGGACCGCGAGGACCCGCTCGTCGGATCCGGCCTCCGGCGCGTGGAAATCACCGGGGTCGCCGGAAACGAGGGTCATCGTTCCCGGATCCGGTTCGAGACGACGTTCGCCCGGCATTTTCGGTTATATACAAGGGGAATCCCCGCTGGTATAAGAATACCGATAAACGAAGCTATCGAACACGAATGTCCGTGAGAACCACGACTGCCCGTCGGCGGTCACCCCCACCGTCGGTCGACGGTCACCCCACCGTCGGTCGACGGTCACCCGATCCCGACGGACGGCCTGTCGGCTGTCGTGGCGTATGAATACGGTATGAATGGCGAGGCGGCGATCCGGATTTCCCAGAGGTTCGCACAC